>JBBQQL010000091.1:0-16617 GCA_038215995.1 Lysobacterales bacterium | reverse complement strand
GTTGGATGGATTGGCCGTCTGGACGGCCGAAGATACGGAAGTGAGTGGATGCGTGGTGGCGCCGTCGGAGGCGGAGCCGACCAGGCGGGCGTACTTGGCCAGTGCGCCGGTGGTGACTTTCGGTGCCGGTGCGGTCCAGCTGGCGCGGCGACTTTCGAGATCGGCGGTGGTGGACAGCTGGCGGCTGGCGGCGTCGATCACGATCGGGTCGCCGTCGTGCAGCAGGGCGATCGGGCCGCCACGCACGGCTTCGGGCGAGATATGACCGACCATGAAGCCGTGGGTGGCGCCGGAGAAGCGGCCGTCGGTGATCAGCCCGACGTCGTTGCCGAGACCGCGGCCGACCAGCGCCGCCGTGACGCCCAGCATCTCGCGCATGCCGGGGCCGCCGGCCGGGCCTTCGTTGCGGATCACGATCACGTCGCCCTTGACGATCTTGCCGCCCTGCACCGCGGCGAACGCTTCTTCCTCGCTCTCGAACACCCGCGCCACGCCTTCAAAATGGCTGGCGCCCTTGCCGGCCAGCTTCAGGATGCAGCCCTCGGGGGCGAGGTTGCCGTAAAGGATCGAATAGCCGCCACGCGGCTTCAGCGGCGCGCTGACCGGCAGCACGGCGTCCTGCTTTTCAGCACGTGGGGCGGCGGCGACTTCTTCGAACAGGCTGCGGCCGGTGACGGTGGGGGCGTCTTCCAGCATGCCGGCGGCAATCAGCTCCTGCGCCACGCGGGCCACGCCGCCGGCGCCGAACAGTTCGACCGCAGTGTAGCGCCCGGCCGGCAGCAGGTCGGCGATGACCGGGGTGTGCACCGAAGCCGGCTCGAAATCCTCGATCGTCCACGGCACGCCCGCTTCGCGCGCGATCGCCAGCAGATGGAGGACGGCGTTGGTCGAGCCCGCGGTGGCGGCCACCATGCGCGCGGCGTTGCGCAACGAGGTACGGGTGAACAGCTCGCGCGGGGTGCGGTTCTGTTTCAGGCACTCCATCACCAGTTCGCCGCAGCGAAAGGCGGCCGCGCCCTTGGCCGGATGCGTGGCCGGGATGTCGTTGAAGCCCATCGGCGAGAGCCCCAGCGTGGTCAGCACCATCGCCATCGTATTGGCGGTGAACTGGCCGCCGCAGGCACCGGCGCCGGGGCAGGCATCGCGCTCGACCGAGGCCAGTTCGGCATCGTCGATCTTGCCCGCACCATGCGCGCCGACCGCCTCGAAGACCTGCTGGATGGTGATCGGATGGTTGTCGTGGGTGCCGTGCGCGATGGTGCCGCCATACAGGGCGACGCCGGGAATGTTCAGCCGTGCCAGTGCCATGGCGGCGGCGGGGATGGTCTTGTCGCAGCCGCACAGCACCACCATCGCATCAAGGCAATGGCCGTCCACCGCCAGCTCGATCGAGTCGGTGATCACTTCGCGGCTGATCAGCGAGGCGCGCATGCCCGAGGTGCCCATCGCGATGCCGTCGGTGACGGCGATGGTGTTGAACTCGATCGGCGTGCCGCCGGCGGCGCGGATGCCGGCCGCGGCCTCGACCGCCAGCTCGCGCAGGTTGAGGTTGCACGGGCTCACGTTGGACCAGGTGTGCACGATCGCCACCAGGGGCTTGGCGATTGCTTCGTCGTCCAGCCCGGTGGCGCGCAACATGGCGCGGGCGGGCGCGCGGTCGGGGCCGGTCTTGATCAGGTCACTGCGCATGGGTAGTCCAGAGATTTGAAGAAAAAAAGCGCCCCCGGCGTGCGAGGGAGGTAGGCAGGGCGGATGCAGGCCGGGAACCTGGGGGCAGGTGCAGCTCATCCGTTGCCACTGACACGCAGGGGGCGGCAGAAAATACGGACACATCCATGTATCCGTTTGGGAAACTTGAGCGGGCGCTCAGCCGCATGCGCGGGAGCCGTGGAAAAAGGCCGCGTTGTGGTCGGCGTGATCCTCGATCGCCGCCAGCACCGCATCACACACTTTCTGCGTGCCGGCCCGACCACCGATGTCACGACTGTGCGGGCCATGGCGCAACACGTGATCGACCGCCGCCTCGATCGCGACGGCCTCGTCTTCCAGACCCAGCGAGTGGCGCAACAGCATCGCGGCGGAGAGGATGGTGCCGATCGGATTGGCCACCCCCTGGCCGGCAATGTCCGGCGCCGAGCCGTGGATCGGCTCGAACAGGCCGGCCTTGCCTTCGCCCAGCGAGGCCGAGGGCAGCAGGCCCAGCGAGCCGGCGATGGCAGCTGCCTCGTCGGTGAGGATGTCGCCAAACAGGTTCTCGGTCACCACCACGTCGTAGCGGCTCGGCTGGGTCAGCAGCAGCATCGCCATCGAATCGACCAGCTGATGCTCGACCTTCACGTCGGGATAGTCGGCGGCGAGGCGCTGCACCGTGCTGCGCCACAAGCGCGACGTCTCCAGCACGTTGGCCTTGTCGACCGAGGTCAGATGACGACGGCGTCCGCGCGCCAGCTCGAAGGCGCGGCGCACCACGCGCTCGATCTCGGCCTCGGTGTAGCGGCACTCGTCGGTGGCGGCGTCGGCGGTGCGCGTCTTGGCGCCGAAATAGGCGCCGCCGGTCAGCTCGCGCACGAACAGCACATCGACGTTGGCCAGCTTCTCGTTCTTCAGTGGCGACAGGTTGGCCAGTGCCGGGTGCACCTGCAACGGGCGCAGGTTGGC
This sequence comes from Lysobacterales bacterium, assembly GCA_038215995.1. Classification (GTDB taxonomy): domain Bacteria; phylum Pseudomonadota; class Gammaproteobacteria; order Xanthomonadales; family Rhodanobacteraceae; genus Rhodanobacter. Next base: position 13,959 of record JBBQQL010000091.1, on the reverse strand, counting down.
ATACACGCCCAGCGCGGCACGCAGGCCGAGCAAGCCCTGCTCCGGACGTACCGGCGCGTTCGGGTCGGACCACTTCGGGCCGCCAACGGCGCCCAGCAGCACGGCGTCGGCACTCTGGCAGGCGGCCAGGGTGGCGGCCGGCAGCGGCTGGCCGGTGGCGTCGATGGCGGCGCCGCCGATCAGCTGTTCGTCGAAGGTGAACACATGCTCGTAGCGGGCGGCGACGGCTTTCAATGCGGCCACCGCAGCGGCGACGACTTCGGGGCCGACGCCATCGCCGGGCAGGGTGACGATATGGGCTTTCATGCAGCCAACTCCTGATGTTTCTGTTCGTAGGCGGTAATGGCTTCGGCGTGCTGCAGCAGGTAGCCGAGCTGGTCGACCCCGTTGAGCAGGCAGTGGCGGGCGAAGGGTTCAAGCTGGAAGGCGATGCGGCCGCCATCGGGCAGGGCGATGAACTGCTCGCGTACGTCGATGGTCAGTTCGATGCCGGGGTGGTCGAGCAGCCACTGATGTTCGGCAGCGCTGATCACGATCGCCAGCAGGCCGTTCTTCAGCGCGTTGCCGCGGAAGATGTCCGCGATCTCGCTGCACAGTACGGCCTGGATGCCGTAGTCGAGCAGGGCCCACGGCGCATGTTCGCGCGAGGAGCCGCAACCGAAATTGCGCCCGGCGACCAGGATCGAGCAACCCTGCGCCGCCGGCTGGTTCAACGGGAACGCCGGATTGGCGCTGCCGTCAGCCAGGTAGCGCCAGTCGTTGAAGCACAGCTTGCCCAGACCCTCACGCGTGGTGGTGGTGAGGAAGCGTGCCGGGATGATCCGGTCGGTATCGATATTTTCGTCAGCCAGCACGGCGGTGCGGGACTGCAGACGGGTGATCGGGCGCATCAATGAAACTCCTCGCTTCTTGCGTTCGCCTCCTCTCCCCGTCGGGGAGAGGATTGAGGTGAGGGCCGGGTGCTCGCCCCGCTGCAATGCAATGGCGTGCTCTTCGCATTTGCCCCTTCTCCCCTTTGGGGAGAAGGTTGGGATGAGGGGTGGATGCTTGCCGTGGTGTTGATCGAAGCGGGCTCTGATGTGGCTTTTGTGCCAGCGTGGCCCCTCACCCCAACCCTCTCCCCGGAGGGGAGAGGAGGCGAACGCAGAGAGCAGTTACTGAATAAAAGAGCATTCATGCTGCGGCCTCCACCAGATACTCACGCGGATCGGCGACACGCCCGGCCACGGCCGAGGCGGCGGCGGTGGCCGGGCTGGCCAGCACGGTGCGCGCGCCCTTGCCCTGGCGACCCTCGAAATTGCGGTTGGAGGTGGACACCACCAGCTGGCCGGGCTGGGCCAGGTCGCCGTTCATCGCGATGCACATCGAGCAACCGGGCACCCGCCATTCCGCGCCAGCGGCAAGGAACACCTTGTCCAGACCCTCGCTCTCGGCCTCGCGCCGCACCGCTTCGGAGCCAGGCACCACCAGCATGCGCACGCCGCTGGCGACGTGGCGCCCCTGCAGCACGCGTGCCGCTTCGCGCAGGTCGGACAGGCGCGAGTTGGTGCAGCTGCCGACAAACACCACGTCCACCGGCGTGCCCTGCATGGTGTGGCCGGGCTGGCTCTGCATGTAATCCAGCGCGCGGCGCTCCTGCGCGTTGGTGGCGGCGGGGATCGGCGCATTGATCGCGATCGCCATGCCCGGATGGGTGCCGTAGGTGACGGTGGGGACCACCGCGCCGGCATCGATGCGCACTTCGTGGTCATAGTGCGCGCCCGCGTCGGTACGCAGCTCGCGCCAGCGTGCGACGGCGGCATCCCAGGCCGTGCCGTGCGGCACTTTCGGGCGGCCCTTGAGCCAGCCGAAGGTGGTGTCGTCCGGTGCGATCAGGCCGGCGCGTGCGCCCGCCTCGATCGACATGTTGCAGACGGTCATGCGCTCGTCCATCGTCAGCGCCTCGATCGCCGCGCCGCGATACTCCAGCACGTAGCCGGTGCCGCCATTGACGCCGATGCTGCCGATGATGTGCAGGATCAGGTCCTTCGCGCCCACCCCCTCAGGCAATTGGCCGTCCACATGGATCGCCATGGTTTTCGGTTTGGGCTGCAGCAGGCACTGCGTCGCCATCACATGGCCGACCTCGGTGGTGCCGATGCCGAAGGCCAGCGCACCGAACGCGCCATGGGTCGAGGTGTGGCTGTCGCCGCAGACGATGGTCATGCCCGGCTGGGTCGCGCCCAGTTCCGGCCCGATCACGTGCACGATGCCGCGATCGGCGCTGTCCCAGCCGTGCAGCTCGACGCCGAACTCGCGGCAGTTGCTCTCCAGCTGGGTCACCTGTGCCTGCGCCTCGGCATTGGCGTAGGGACGCGTGCCATCGGCATGGGTCGGCAGGGTCGGCGTGGAATGATCCAGCGTGGCCAGCATGCGATCGGGGCGACGCAGTTGCAGCCCACGCTCGCGCAATTCACTGAACGCCTGCGGCGAGGTGACTTCATGCACCAGGTGCAGGTCGACATACAGGATCGCCGGCGTGTCGGCGGTTTCCGCGGCGACCACGTGTGCATCCCAGACTTTTTCGAACAGGGTGCGCGCGCTCATGCCGCGACCTCCTGCGTGGCGGGCTGCAGCTTGCCTGCAGCCACCTCATCCACATATTCCAGCCAGCTCCAGCGGTCGGTGGTGCGACCATCAAACAGGCCGAAGAAGGCTTGCTGCAAGGCCTTGGTGATCGGGCCGGGCGTGCCCGCGCCGACGGTCTTGCGGTCGACCGAACGCACCGGGGTGATCTCGGCGGCGGTGCCGGTCATGAAGATCTCGTCACTGCTGTACAGCGCCTCGCGCGGCAGGTCGCGTTCTTCCACCGTCAGGCCCAGGTCCGCGGCCAGCGTGATCACGCTGTCGCGGGTGATCCCGGCGAGGATGCCGGCGCTGGTCGGCGGCGTCATCAGCTTGCCCTTGCGGACCAGAAACAGGTTCTCACCGGCGCCTTCGCTGAGCAGGCCGTTGTAGCCCAGCGCAATGCCTTCGTCGTAACCGCCGCGGCGCGCCTCGGCCGCGATCAGCTGGCTCGACAGATAGTTGCCGCCGGCCTTGGCCCAGGTCGGCATGGTGTTCGGTGCCGGCCGGTTCCACGACGAGACGCAAACATCCGCGCCCTTCTCGATCGCGTCACCGAGGTAGGCGCCCCAGTTCAGCGCCATGATCGCCACGTCCACCGGTGCGCCGTCCTTCGGCAGCACGCCCAGTCCGCCGGCGCCGCGGAACACGATCGGGCGCACATAGGCCGAGCCCATCTGGTTCACGCGGATCAGTTCGATGCAGGCGGCGTTGATCTCGTCCTGGCTGTAGCCGATCTCGATGTCGTAGACACGGGCCGACTCGAACAGTCGGGCGGTGTGCTCGGCCAGGCGAAAGTAGGCCGGGCCCTTGGGCGTGGCGTAGACGCGCTCGCCCTCGAACACCGAGGAGCCGTAGTGCAGGGCATGCGTGCTGACGTGGCAGGTGGCGTCGGCCCAGGGTTTGATCTGGCCGTTGTGCCACAGGAAAGCGGTGTTCATGCAGGGTTCCTCGTGATCACAGGTGCGCGACGGCCACCGGCGCGGCGGCCGGTGTCTGTCGCGAGATACGGTTGACGATGGCCAGCGCCGCCAGGGCGGTGGCTTCGACGATGTCGGTGCTGACGCCATGACCACGCCAGTCGCGCTTGGCATGGCGTGCGGTGAGCTGGGCCTGGCCTTGTGCATCACCCCCCTCACTGACGGCGCGCACCAGGAAGTCGGTCAGCTCCAGGTCGCTGCCGGTGGCGCGCTCGATCGCACGCAGCACGGCATCGACCGGGCCATCGCCGATCGCCGCTTCGCTGGCCTCGTGACCATCGTCGTGGGCCAGCTTCACCGAGGCCGAGGCACTGCCGCCCAGATGGGTGGCGCTGCTCAACTGCAGCAGATGCCATGGGCCCAATGCGTCGGGGTCATGGCCCAGCGCGATGGCCTCCAGATCCTCGTCGTGGATCTCGCGCTTCTTGTCGGCCAGCGTCTTGAAGCGGGCGAGGATGGCTTCCATCGACGCCTCGTCGGGCGTATGGCCCAGCGTTTCCAGTCGCTGGCGCAGTGCCGCGCGACCGGAGTGCTTGCCCAGTACCAGCTTGGTTTCGGCGATGCCGACATCCTGCGGCAGCATGATCTCGTACGTGCCGCGGTGCTTGAGCATGCCGTGTTGGTGGATGCCCGACTCATGCGCAAACGCGTTCTCGCCGACGATCGCCTTGTTGCGCGGCACGGCTTGCCCGGTCAACTGGGTCAGCAGGCGCGAGGTGGGATACAGCTTGCGGGTGTCGATGCGGGTATCCACGCCGAAATGCGCGGCGCGTACCTTCAGCGCCATCACCACTTCCTCCAGGGCGGCATTGCCGGCGCGCTCGCCGATGCCGTTGATGGTGCATTCCACCTGACGCGCACCGGCGCTGACCGCCGCCATGCTGTTGGCCACCGCCATGCCGAGATCGTCGTGGCAATGGCTGGAAAAAATCACCCGCTCGGCGCCACGCACGTGGCGGCGCAGGTATTCGAACAGCTCGACGATTTCCGACGGCGTGGTGTAGCCGACCGTATCCGGCGCATTCAGCGTGGTGGCGCCGGCAGCGACCGCGGCGCCGAAAACCTCGACCAGGAATTCCCGCTCGGTACGCAGCGCGTCCTCGGCGGAAAACTCCACTTCATGACATAGTCCGCGCGCGCGCTCGACACCGGCCACGGCGGCATCCAGCACCTGCGCCTTGCTCATGCCCAACTTGTGTTCGCGATGCAGCGGGCTGGTCGAGAGGAAGACATGGATGCGCGAGTGCTGCGCCTTTTCCAGCGCGCGCGCCGCATCGTCGATGTCGCCGGGCTGGCAGCGTGCGAGACCGCAGACGGTGGTGGTCTTCAGTGTCCTGGCGATCTCCGCAACTGCAGCAAAATCGTCCGGGGAGGCCTTCGGAAAGCCGGCTTCCAGCACGTCCACGCCGAGTGCCTCCAGCGCCTGGGCCATGCGCAGTTTCGCGCGCCGGTTCATCGAAAAGCCGGGCGCCTGTTCGCCATCACGCAAGGTGGTGTCGAAGATGCGCACGCGATCGATGTCAGCGCTGTGGCTGCCGTCGGTTGAGCTTGCTACGTTGGGATCATTGGTCATGAATGGCTCCGTGGTGCGGAACTGGGGCAAAAAAAACCCCGCGCCGTTGTCGGTGCGGGGTTTTTTGGGAGTCTTCAGGTTCTACTACCTGGACACATGCCCTCAGCCCGCTCCTCCGTTGGTAATAAGGAGTACGAGTACAAGAGCAAGGAGAAGCGTGCCGGCAACCGGCAGCAATGCCTCGACCGTCGGTGGACGGTAGGTATCGACGTTGCTGCGGTGGCTGTTGCGTTGCGACATGCGATCGACCTTAGGGCAGCTTGCAAGCCCCCGTCAACAGTTTCATTTGAAATTTGTTTGAAGTGACGATTTTGGACGTCCAGATGTCCGTATCAAAACACGCTTGCATACCGCTGCGTGGCGATTAGCACAGCGTGCGTTGCTTGCACGCAAGCCATGTGGCGCAACGCTGGATACGCGAGCGTACCGTCTGTCACCTGGAGTTGTGTCTCGCTTCCACGCCGGCGCATGAAGTTGCGATGAGCGCCGCAAACAGGTTGCGCGGCGGCGCTCACCGTTTCACGCGGCATCAGCCGTGTCGCTGCAGCCAGTCGCGAAGTGCGTCGTCTTCCGCCGCCATCAGCTCGGCGGTGGCGGGCTTGGCCAGCATGGCGGCGAGCGCAGCGGGCACCTCCAGCGGGTGGCCGATCAGCGGCTCCACCACGCTCTCGAACTTGGCCGGATGGGCGGTGGCAACCACGGCCCACGGCAGCGGATTGCCCGCCGCACGCAGCTCATCTAGCCGGTGCATGGCAGTGGCGGTATGCGGGCAGATCACCTCACCATGCTCGCGGGCATGCTGGCTGATGGTCTGCCGGATCGTTGCATCGTCCACGCCGTGTGCATGCAGCACCTGGCGTAATTGCGCTTCGTCGGGGAAGGTCCAGCGCAGGCGCTCGAAGTTGCTCGGCGCGCCCACGTCCATCGCATTGGCGATGGTGGCGACCGCTTCGCGCGGCGCGTAAGCGGCGCCAGCGAAATAGTCGGGCAGGGTGGCGTTGGCGTTGCACGTCAGTTCCACTTCGCCGATCGGCAAGCCCATCGCCCGCACCCACAGACAGGCCATCGCGTTGCCGAGGTTGCCGGTGGGCACGATGACGTTGAGCGCCGTGCCGTGTTCACGCCACCAGCACAGTGCAGCGTGGGCGTAGTAGCTCATCTGGGGCAGCAGGCGGCCCAGGCTGATGCTGTTGGCCGAGGACAAGGGCACCTCGGCCTGCAAGGCGCTGTCGTTGAGCGCAGCCTTGACCATGCGCTGGCAGTCGTCGAAGCGGCCGGCCACGCGCAGAGCCTGCACGTTGTCGCCGAAGCAGCCCAGTTGATGGGCCTGGCGCGGTGACACCAGGCCGTCGGGATAGAGGATGACCACACGCAGATTCGTTTGACCATGGAAAGCCGCGGCGACGGCGGCGCCGGTATCGCCGGAGGTGGCGACCAGGATCGTCAGTGGCCGCGTGTCCGCACGCGGCAACCGGCGCAGGCAGGCGGCGAGAAAGCGCGCGCCGAAATCCTTGAACGCCGAGGTGGGCCCGTGGAACAGCTCCAGCAGCATCGTGTCCGGATGTGCCGGCAGCGGCCGTAGCGGTGCTTCGAAGGTGAACGCCTCGGCGCAGATCGCGGGCAGCGCATCGGCCAGGGCATCGCCAGCAAAGAACGGTGCCAGCAAGGTGGTGGCCGTATCGGCCAGCGAGCCATGCGGATCGAACGCTGCGGGATCGAGCGTCGGCAACTGCGTGGGTACATACAGGCCGCCGTCCGGCGCCAGTCCCGCCGCGATCGCCTGGCTGATCGCTACTCCCGGACTGGCCCCGCGCGTACTCACGTAGGAGCCCGCAGGCGGGCGATGCTGTCGATCCGAATTCGCCAAGGGCATCGCCCGCGAGCGGGCTCCTACGGACTCCACGCTCATGGCTGCGCCTCGTCGAGCGACTCGACCAGGCTGGCGGCGGGGCCGTTGATCGGCGATACCCAGCGGTCGCTGTCCAGCGCGACTTCGGCGAAAGCGGCCTGCATCGACAGGGATGCGGCTTCGGCATCGGCGCGGTTTTCGTACCAGCCGAACACGCTGGGACCGGCGCCGGAAATGCTGGCACCCATCGCGTGGTGATCCAGCGCGGCTTGTTTCACCCGCGCGAAGTTGGGGATCAGCGGCGCGCGACGCGGCTCGACCAGCAGATCCTTGAGGCCTTCGCGCACCAGCGCGGCGTCGCTGCGGTAGCAGCCGGCAAGGACCAGGGCGAGGTTGGAGCTCTGCGCCACGAATTCGCTCAGCGCGTAGTGGCCGGCCAGCGCCGCACGGGCCTTGCGCGTTTCCAGCACCACATGCGGGTGCACCAGGGCGCAATGCCATTCGGCGGGCACTGGAATCCGCAGCAGCCGTTCGGGGGTGGCCAGTACCAGACCACCGAGCAGCATGCCGCCCAGGTTGTCGCCGTGGCGGCTGCCGCTGGCCACCGCCTCGCCGTCGAGCGCAAAGCCGTACAGGGCTTCGCGTGGCAGCGACTGTTTCAGCAACGCATTGGCGGCCACCAGCGCGGCCACGCAGGAGGCCGCCGAGCCGCCCATGCCCGAACCGAGCGCGATGCCTTTCTCCAGCACCAGCTCAAAGCCGTGTTGCAGGCCAAGCGCCTTGCGCAGCGCCATCAGGGCGACGCCGGCGGTGTTCTGTCGTGGATCGGTGGGCAGCCCGCTGACGCAACCACGGATCGCCGCGATGCGCACCACCGGTTCGTCGATGCGGCGTACTTCAGCGACGTCGCCGGCACCGGCCACGCTATGGCCGAGCAGGTCGAAGCCGACGCCGACGTTGCCGACACTGGCCGGTGCAAAGGCACGGGCGAGTCGGACGGGTTTGTTGCGCGGTGACGCCATGGCAGGTTCCAGCAGGGCAGTATTCGAGAGGTCGGCCAGCGCGAGGTCGGCGTTCATGGCTGCACCCCCAGCGACTCGGCGATGCGCAACAGATCACCGAACACGCCGGCGGCGGTGACCTCCGGCCCGGCACCCGGGCCTTGCACCAAGAGCGGATTATCGCAGTAACGGCGGGTGCTGAACTGCACCACGTTGTCGGTCAGGCGGGTATGCGCGAACGCGTGGCTGGTCGGCAACACCGCCAGGCGCACGCTGGCGCGGCCGTGCCGGTCGAGGTGCGCCACGTGGCGCAGGACACCGCCTTCGGCGCGGGCTTCGGCCAGCTTGGCCGCCATCGGCGCGTCCATTTCATCCAGCCGCTGCATGAATTCGTCCAGCGGCAGGGCGGCCAATGCCGGTGGCACCAGGCTGTGCAGGTCCACATCCACCATCGACAGCGGCCAGCCGGCCTCGCGCGCCAGGATCACCAGCTTGCGTGCCACGTCGGTGCCGGACAGGTCGTCGCGCGGATCCGGTTCGGTATAGCCCAGCGCACGCGCCTCGCGCACCAGCTCGGAGAACGCGTGCTCGCCGTCGTGCCGATTGCACAGCCACGCCAGCGTGCCGGAGAACATGCCTTCCACCGCCAGCAGCTCATCGCCGGTATCGAGCAGGTCGCGCAGAGTCTGCACCACCGGCAGGCCGGCGCACACCGTGGCTTCGCAGCGAAAGCGGGCGCCGCCCGCGCAAGCGGCGCGGATCGCCTGCCAGCGCTCCAGCGGGCCGCTGCCGGCCAGCTTGTTCGGCGTCACCACGTGGATGCCGGCGGCCAGCCAGGCGGGATAGTGCTCGGCGACTGCTTCGTTGGCGCTGCAGTCGATCAGCAGCGCATCGCGCCCGTCGCTGCCGCGCACGTGGGCGGCAAACGCGTCCAGATCATTAGGTCGCCAGATCTGCGCGCCGCCGTGGCGACTGTTGAGCTCCGCGTCGTCGCAGTCCAGCCACATGCGCTTGCTGGCCACCACGCCACACAGCCTGAGTTCCAGCCCGCCGTGACGAGCCAGCCGTGGCTGGGCGGCGCGCAATTGCTCCAGCAAGGCCGTGCCGACGCGGCCGGGACCGATCAGTCCCACCGCCAGCTGGCGCCGACGCATGGTTTCCCTCGGCGCCAGCAGGGCAGGCAGGCGATGCGGATGTTCAGCCAGTGGGGACGCACACATGTTCACGATAACCTCCAGAGAGGCCCTTGGCTCGCTGGCGGTTCGGCTTGTGCGTTGAAGTCTGCGCCGGCCCGCCTCGTCGAGGGCGGGGCCGTTGCGTAGTAGAGAACCTATTCGCGCACGGACTCCCACCCCGACCGAGTGGTAATAATCGTCGTGGTGGCAATCGTGGTGGCGAGGGAAGGGGCGCCGACACCGATCCACGGCAACGCAGCGCCAGCGTGAGCCGGTGAGGGGTGCATGCGTGCTGGTGAGGAAAGTGACGACATGGCATCGACATTAAGTCGATTGCTGCGCTGCGGTCAACAGGTACATTTGCAACCTTTTCCCGGCCTTTCACCGTGCCGGCCCGCCGCGGTGACACTTTGTCACATGGCTCGCAGCAACCGACGACTGGCATGATCTTGCTTTTGCCCTGCCGCCATCGTGGTGGCAACGCGATGGCGGCAGGACCAGCTTTGTTGAACCACCGACACCCGAACCGACGTTTCATCGGCTGGCTGGCCTTGCTGGCCCTGCTGCTGTTGAACGCTGTTCCGACGGTGTCGCGTTTGCGCTCAACGGTATGGGTGGTGCCCGATCTCGGGGCATGGTGCGGCAGTCATGCTGCGGGCAACTCGCCAGCACACGCCGGGCAGCCGGCGCCGCACCGCGGGGGTCTGGACCACTGCGGCTATTGCGGGCTGATTCGACACGCGCCGCCGTTGCCCGACACAGGTTTCGCCTGGGCCTTGTTGCCTCTGCTGCCACAGCAGGTGCCGGGTCTGACGGGTGGCTCGTCGCTTGCTCTGTATTCACGGCTCGCCGCGCTGCCGCGGGGCCCGCCGATGCGCGAGCTGTTGCTCCCTTACTTGAGCTGACGACCGCCACGTTCCTTGCGTGCCGGCTCGCCGCACGACCGAATCTGCCAGGAACTACCCATGACGATCTCCCCACTTCGGGGGCGTGCCGCTGCACGCCTCCTGCCAGCCCTTGGCAAATCCACGGCGCTGGCACTTGCGCTGGCCGCTGCTCCGGTGAGCGCGGCGCAGGCCGCCGATCTCGCCTCCGCCATCCAGCCCGACGTCGTCTCGCAGACACTCGCCCCGGTGGTGGTAACGGCACCGGCACCGATCTCATCGCTGACCGTGGTGGTTGACCCCAAGGCGCCTTACCAGCCGGTGCCGGCCAGCGATGGCGCCGATTTCCTGAAGTCGATTCCGGGCTTCTCGGTGATCCGCAAGGGCGGCAGCAATGGCGACCCGATGCTGCGCGGCATGGCCGGTTCGCGGCTCAATGTGCTGGTCGATGGCGGCCAGATCGGCGGCGGTTGCCCGTCGCGGATGGACCCGCCGACGGCGTACATCTCGCCCGAGCTGTTCGATCGCGTCACCGTGATCAAGGGTCCGGAAACCGTGCTGTACGGCCCCGGCAATTCCGCCGGCACCGTGCTGTTCGATCGTGACTTCAAGCGCTACGACGCGCCGGGCATCGCGCTCGACGGCAGCCTGCTCGGCGGCTCCCGGGGGCGCAACGACCAGATGCTGGATGCGCGCGCCGGCACGCCCACGTTCTACGTCGGGCTGAGCGCGAACCACACGCATGCGCAGGACTACGAGGACGGCGACGGCCAGCGCGTGCATTCCTCCTGGGACCGCTGGAACGCTGACGCCAGCCTGGGCTGGACGCCGGATGACGATACCCGCGTCGAGCTCACCGCGGGCCAGGGCAATGGTCAGGCGGCGTATGCCTTCAGCGGCATGGATGGGGTGAAGTTTCTCCGCCGGAGTATCGGCCTGAAGCTCGAGCGCGCGCGCGTGAGCTCGACCATCAGCAAACTTTCTGCACAGGTCTATTACAACTACGCCGACCATGTGATGGACAACTACACCCTGCGTCAGCCTGACCCCACCAGCATGATGCCGATGGCGATGGCCAGCGACGTCGATCGCAGGACCGTGGGTGGCCGCATCGCGGCGAACATGGAGTTGGGCCAGAGTCTCACTGGCGAGCTCGGGCTGGATGGTTCCACCAATGATCACGCCGGACGCATGGGTGGGCCGCCGGGCAGCATGATGGGCTACTACAAGGACAAGCCGCGACTGCGCGACGCGCGGATGAGCAGTGTGGGCGCGTTCGGCGAATTCTCCTGGAGCTGGGCGGAACGGCAGCGCCTGATCAGCGGTGCGCGGGTCGACTGGGCGCATGCGCGCGGCTACGACCTGGGCGCACACGCTGCCAGCAGCATGGGCATCGGTATGGGGGGCGCGGTGAACATGGGCATGACGGCGACAACGACCGCCGATGCCAGTCGCTCATCCAGCTTGCCGGCGGGTTTTGTCCGCTACGAACGTGACCTGGCCAGTGCGCCCGCCACGTTTTACGCCGGCATCGGGCATGTCGAGCGCTTTCCTGATTACTGGGAACTGTTCGGCCAGCACGTCGACACCTCGCTGGCTGCCTTTGCCGACACCCGGCCAGAGCGCACCACCCAGCTCGATATCGGCATGCAGTACCGCGGCCCGAAACTGCGTGCATGGATCTCGGCGTATCTGGGCGTGGTCGACGACTTCATCCTGCTGCACTACGGCCAGGGCATGCTGGCGAGCAGCTACGCGAGCAACGTGAATGCACGGATCGCCGGTGGCGAAGCCGGCATGAGCTACGCGTTCTCCCCGCGCTGGAGCGCCGATGCCAGCCTGGCCTATGCCTGGGGCGAGAACCGTAGCGACAGTCGGCCCTTGCCGCAGATCCCACCACTGGAAGCGCGTTTCGGGCTCAACTACGACACCGGCGTGTGGTCGACCGGTGCGCTGTGGCGGGTGGCCACGGCGCAGCATCGGGTAGCGCCGGGCGAGGGCAATATCGTGGGTCAGGACCTGGGGCCCACCGGCGGGTTTGCGGTGTTCTCGCTCAACGGGGCGTATCGCCTCGGCAACCACGTGACTCTCAGTGCCGGCATCGACAACCTCTTCAATCGGACCTACGCCGAACACGTGAACGCGGCGACCGTGGGGCTGGTCGGCTACGCCAATACGGTGCGGGTCAACGAGCCGGGCCGGACCGCCTGGCTCAAGCTCGACGTCAAGCCGTAACAGGCACAGGGACCTTCGGTGACCATCGAAACCTCACAAAGGCTGTGCTTTTATGCCGCAGGGCGCATCTCTGGATATGGATCCAGGGTTGCGCGCAAACTTGCGTCTCTCACAAGACTTGGCCCTGCCATGCAAGGAAAACCCCTTATCGTTCTGCTTGGCGGATTCGCGCTCGCCGCCGTGCCGCTGGCCGCCAGCGCCTGTGCGACCTGCGGTTGCAGCCTGAGCACGGATGCGGCCACCGGTTATTCGACCGCGTCCGGTTGGCGCATCAATCTGGACGACACCTTCATCGACCAGAGCCAGTTGCGTCATGGCAGCGGCAAGGCCACGCCGCAGCAGGTGGTCGATCAGCCGTCTGACCTATCGGCCGGTGGTGGCGAGATCGAGAAGGGCACGATCAACCGCTATATCAATTTGAATGTGGCCTATCGCCTCAACGCGGACTGGGGTTTCAGCATGCTGCTGCCCTACGTGTTGCGCGATCACACCACTTACGGTGATCAGCAACAGCCCTACGTACCGGCGCAAACCGCGCCGGACCAGGTCAGCGGCGCACGCGTTTCAGGCATCGGCGACGTGAAATTGCTGGCCAGCTTTCAGGGCTTTCTGCCGACGCATAATCTCGGCGTGCAGTTCGGCGTGAAGCTGCCCACGGGCGCCTACGGCGGCGAGACGGAGGACGGTGTCGTCGTCGGGCATCCGACCTCGTTCCGGTCCGGTCCGGCGCGGGGTGACGCACTCGACACCAGCCTGCAGGCGGGCAGCGGCAGCACCGACCTGATCGTGGGCGGCTATTACTACCAGCCGGTGAGCCAGAATTTCGATGCCTTCGTCAACGGCCAGTTTCAGGCGGCCGTGTCGCAGCGGCTGGATACGCCGGGCACCGACTACCGGCCCGGCAACCTGGCCAGCCTGAGTTTCGGCCTGCGCTATGAGGCCCACGCGAACTGGGTGCCGCAGTTGCAGCTCAACCTGCAGCACAAGAGTGCCGACCAGGGCGCGCTGGCCGATGTGCCTGATACAGCCGGCACCGTCGCCTACCTCAGCCCGGGCATCAGCGCGACGCTGGCAAGGCACCTCCAGGCCTATGCCTTCGTGCAGGTACCGGTGTACAGCCACCTGTCGGGCTACCAGCTGTTTCCGCACTGGACCGGCACGGTCGGCGTCAGCATGGCGTTGTGATCCAGCCCTCGAACCAGCACCGTGCCACCTGCTTGCGCCTGGTCGGCGCGTGCCTGTTGCTGTTTGCCTGCGTGTTCGCTGCGGGTGCCCGGGCCAACAGCCTGGTCGTGGGTCAGCCGGCGCCTGCCATCACCCTGACCGCGCTCGACGGCCGGCACATCACCAGCGCCGATCTGCGCGGCAAGGTGGTGATCATCACGTTCTGGGCCACCTGGTGCGAGCCCTGTCGCGAGGAACTGCCGCTGCTGTCGCGCTATGCGCAGCAACACGCGGCGCAGGGTCTGGTCGTGCTCGGCTTCAGCCTCGACCCGCCGGACCAGCTCGGCAAGGTGCGCGCCGTGGCGAACACCCTGAGCTTTCCGGTGGGCTTGCTGGGCGACCCGCATGTTGCCGGCTACGGCCGCATCTGGCACCTGCCGGTAAGCTTCGTGATCGATCGCCAGGGGCGTCTGGTCGACAACGGCTGGAAGGAC
>JBBQQL010000090.1:0-16704 GCA_038215995.1 Lysobacterales bacterium | reverse complement strand
AGAACTCACCGCGCAGGCACTGCCTGACGTCGACATCCGCACCGCCGTGCGCACGGGCGATACCCCGCAGGCGGAGCGCGCGGCGCTGCGCAAGCGCCCGCCGCACATCCTGGTCACCACGCCGGAATCGCTGTACGTGCTGCTCGGCTCGGCCTCCGGGCGCGCGATGCTGGGCGATACGCGTACCGTGATCGTGGACGAGATCCATGCGGTTGCCGGCAGCAAGCGCGGCTCGCACCTGGCGCTGTCGCTGGCGCGGCTGGAGTCGCTGTGCCAGCGGCCGCTGTTGCGGATCGGACTGTCGGCGACACAGAAGCCGATCGAGGTGATTGCCGATTTCCTGGTCGGCGCGTCGTCCCCCTCTCCCCCTCGGGGAGAGGAAGTGAACACCAGAAGCGACGTCAGCATCATCGACGTGGGCCACACGCGCCCGCGCGACCTGGCGATCGAGGTGCCGCCGGTGCCGCTGGAAGCGGTGATGTCGAACGACTGCTGGGAGCTGGTGTACGACCGAATCGCCCAGTTGGCGCAGGCACATCGCACCACCCTGGTGTTCGTCAACACGCGGCGGATGGCCGAGCGCGCAGCGCGTCATCTGTCCGAGCGGCTGGGCAAGCAACACGTCGCGGCCCATCACGGCAGTCTGGCCAAGGAGTTGCGACTCGATGCCGAGCAGCGGCTCAAGCGCGGCGAGTTGTCGGTGCTGGTGGCCACCGCCTCGCTGGAGCTGGGCATCGATATCGGCGACGTCGATCTGGTGTGCCAGCTCGGTTCGCCGCGCTCGATCGCGGCCTTCCTGCAGCGCGCCGGCCGCTCCGGTCACAGCATCGACGGCACGCCGAAGGCGCGGCTGTTCCCGACCACGCGCGACGACCTGATCGAATGCACCGCCCTGCTCGACTGCGTGCGGCGCGGCGAGCTGGATGCGTTGATCATGCCGCCGCAACCACTTGACGTGCTCGCCCAGCAGATCGTCGCCGAGGTGGCCAGCCAGGAGTGGAGCGAGGACGCGGTGTACGACCTGGTGCGGCGCGCGTATCCGTATCGCCAACTGGCGCGTGCGGACTTCGATGCGGTGGTGCGCATGCTGGCCGAAGGCTTCAGTACCAGCCGTGGACCGCGGGCCGCGTATCTGCATCGCGATGCCGTGCATGGGCAGTTGCGCGCCCGGCGCAGTGCGCGGCTGACCGCGCTCACTTCCGGCGGCACCATTCCCGATACCGCCGACTACAAGGTGGTGCTGGAGCCGCAGGCGATCATCGTCGGCACAGTGAACGAGGATTTCGCCATCGAAAGCATGGCCGGCGATATCTTCCAGCTCGGCAATACCAGCTACCGCATCCAGCGCGTCGAGCGCGACCGGCTGCGTGTGGAAGATGCGCAGGGCGCACCACCGAGCATCCCGTTCTGGTTGGGCGAGGCACCCGGGCGCAGCAACGAATTGTCGTTCGGGGTGTCGCGCCTGCGTGAGGAAATATCCGCCCAGCTCGATGCTGGCGGCGTGGCCGCCGCGCTGAGCTGGTTGCGCGATGAGCTCGGTTTGCACGAGGCCGCCGCACAGCAGCTGGTCGACTATCTGGCCCGCGCCAAGGCCGCGCTTGGCGTACTGCCGAGCCAACACACGCTGGTGCTGGAACGCTTCTTCGATGAATCCGGCGGCACCCAGCTGGTGATCCACACGCCGTGGGGCAGCCGCATCAACCGCGCGTGGGGGCTGGCCCTGCGCAAGCGCTTCTGTCGTCAGTTCAACTTCGAGCTGCAGGCGGCGGCGACCGAGGACGCGATCGTGCTGTCGCTGTCGACCAGCCACAGCTTTCCGCTGGAGGAAGTGGCCCACTACCTGCACTCGCACACGGCCGAGCATGTGCTGGTGCAGGCGCTGCTGGATGCGCCATTGTTCCCTGCGCGCTGGCGCTGGAACGCGGTCACCGCACTGGCGCTGCCGCGTTTCACGGGCGGCAAGAGGACGCCACCGCCGCTGCAGCGGATGAAGAGCGAAGATCTGCTCGCCGCGGTATTCCCCGACCAGGTCGCCTGCCTGGAAAACATCGTCGGCGAGCGTGAGGTGCCGGATCATCCGCTGGTCAACCAGACCATGCACGACTGCCTGCGCGAAGCGATGGACGTGGACGGACTGCTGCAGATCCTGCGCGCACTGGAAGCCGGCGAGATCGCCATCGTCGCACGTGACCTCACTGCGCCGAGCCCGCTCGCTGCCGAAGTATTGAATGCCGCGCCGTATGCCTTCCTCGACGACGCCCCGCTGGAGGAGCGCCGCACGCGCGCCGTGCAGACACGGGGGTTGAACGGCGCCGACAGCGCCGACGATCTCGGCCGGCTCGACCCGTCCGCGATCGACGCCGTACGCGAGGAAGCATGGCCGCAGGTGCGCGATGCGGATGAGATGCACGAAGCGCTGACCTTGCTGGGCTTTGTCAGCGCTGACGAAGTCAGCGCCAACCCCGGATGGTCCAAGTGGCTACAGATTCTGGCGCAGGCCCAGCGCGCCACAGGACTGACTGTAGGAGCGCACCCAGTGCGCGATCGCTCTTTTTTAGCTGACGAAAGAGCATCGCGCACAGGGTGCGCTCCTACAGGATCGGCGATCTGGACGTCCGCTGAGGTATTGCCGCTATGGCAGTCAATCCATCCCGCCGCCACCATGCAACCGCCCATCGCCGCACCAGCGGAATACGCGGCGGAGCCGTGGACGCGTGAGGACGCACTGCGGGAACTGCTACGCCATCGCCTCGGCGGCTTGGGGCCGGTGACGGCGCTCGCACTGGCGCATTCACTGGCCGTCGAGCGCACCGACATCGAGACGACCTTGCTGCGCTTGCAGTCCGAAGGCTACGTGATGCAGGGCCGCTTCAACGCCGACACCACCGACACCGAGTGGTGCGAGCGACATCTTCTGGCGCGTATCCATCGCTACACCATCGGGCGCCTGCGACGGGAGATCGAACCGGTCAGCCGGCGCCAGTTGATGCGTTTCCTGTTCGACTGGCAGCACGTGTCGCAGGCGACCCGGCAGCGCGGGCCCGATGCGCTGATCAGCACACTGCACCAACTGGAGGGCTTCGAGGCCGCTGCCGGTGCCTGGGAATCCGACATTCTGCCGTCACGACTGAGTGACTATTCGGCCAGTGAGCTGGATGCCTTGTGCCGCGCGGGACGCATCAGCTGGGGCCGCCTGCGCCGGGGCAGCGGTGGAGGCTGCGGGCCGGTGCGGAGTACGCCGATCGTGTTGTTGCCCCGGCGTGACATGGCCGTCTGGATGGCGGTATCCGCGGACCCGCCGCAGGAAGTCCTGCTCTCTTCACGCGCGCAGGCGGTGGTCGACAGCTTGCACGAGCAGGGCGCGCTGTTCTTCGACGAACTGCTCGATGCCGTGCATCTGCTGCGCACCGAGCTGGAGGACGCGCTGGGCGAACTGGTAGGTGCTGGCCGTATCAGTGCGGACAGCTTCGCCGGCCTGCGTGCCCTGCTGCTGCCGGCAGCGAAGCGCGATGGCGGTCGCCACCGGCGCCTGCGCCGGCATCAGCTCGGCGGCATCGAGGACGCAGGGCGCTGGTCGTTGACGCGTGTGGTCACGCCTGCCCGCCACGAAGAAGCCGGCGAGCGCAGCGATCCGATCGAGCATATCGCCCGCGCCCTGCTGCGCCGCTATGGCGTGGTGTTCTGGAAGTTGCTGGAACGCGAGGCGCCCTGGCTGCCGCCGTGGCGCGAGCTGCTGCGCGTGTATCGCCGGCTCGAAGCGCGTGGGGAGATTCGCGGCGGCCGCTTTGTCGACGGTCTGGTCGGCGAGCAGTTCGCCCTGCCCGAAGCGATCGCCCCATTGCGTGCGGTGCGTGCGCGCGCTGACGACGGCGAACTGATCTGCCTCAGCGGCAGCGACCCATTGAACCTGGTCGGCACCGTGCTGGCTGGTGACAAGGTGCCGGCACTGGCCGGTTCACGCGTGCTTTTTCGCGATGGCATGCCGATCGCCGCCCTGATCAGCGGCAAGCTCGCGCCCCTGCTGGAACTCTCGTCCGAAGATACGCAACTGGCCCGCCACGCGCTGCTGCGTCACCTGCCTGCGCTGCCCGCGGCGCACTGAAACGGAGTCGCCGCGATGGGATGCCTGCCCGTGTTGTTGTTCGTTCCGCTCGGTTGCGGTATCGGTTATCTGCTGGGCGGCGAGCGCGGCGGCGCCTGGGGTGGCGGCATTGGGTTGTTGCTCGGGCTGGCGCTGCTGGGGCTTTTCATCAAGGCAATGCGGGCGCGGCGCTAGCGCCGCACCCATGCCGGTGGCAAGCCAGCATCACCCGACCGCGCGGCCGGGTGATGCTGGCGCGAGTCAGCGCTTGACGTTGTCGGTCTGCTCGATGAAGCGGGCGACGTTGTCGTGCAGCAATTTCAACGACGGTTCGTGCGCATACACCATGTGGCCGGACGGGTACCACGAATAGCTGATGTTGCCGTCCAGGCTGGCGGGAATCGGCAGGTGATGGTCTTCGTAGTCGGCAGCGAAGAACGGCGTGGCCAGGTCGTAATAGCCGCCGTTGACGTAGACCTTGAGGTTGGGATTGGTCTTCATCGCCATCGCCAGATCCGGCATCACGTTGGTCGAGGACTGCAATGCCTCGCCCTGCACGCCCGGCGCCTTGTGCGAGAAATCCCAATGGTCGATGTCGGCAAACAGACGGTACTGGCGGCCCTGACCAAACTTCAGGTCGCGCCGCACGTAGTCGTTGAACGCGGCCACGTAGGCCGAGCTGATCGACGACGACTGCGGGTCGTATTCGGAGTCCTTGCCCATCGGATCGATCGACGGCCCGGCGAAGCGGGTATCGAGACGACCGGTGGTTTCATCATCGTGGCCGAGCAGCTCATGCTCGAACATGCCGCCGCTCACGCGCAGATTCGCCTTGATCAGGTAGGCCACCGGCAGCCCAGTGTACTGATGCAGCTTCTCGGCGACCGTCTGCTTCTCGGCGTCGCCAAGACGCGACCCGGCCATCAATGCCTGCGCGTAGGGCCCCATCGCGTACTGCTCAACCTCGGCAAGGAAGGGCTCCAGCGCGGCCGGCTGCTGCGCCAACTTGTGGTGGTAGAACGCGGTGGCCGCGTAGGTCGGCAAGCCCAGCTCGTACGGCAGGTCGATGCCGGGGTTGAACGCGGGGCCGTCGATGCTGGTGTCGAAATTGAGGATTTGCGAGAGCAGGATCACGCCATTGAGATCGACGCTGTCCTCGTTTTCCAGAATGTTCGCCACCACCGCCGAGCGGGTGGTGCCGTAGCTTTCGCCGAAGAGGTACTTGGGCGAATTCCAGCGCCCGTATGTGGACATGAACTGGGTGATGAACTGGGCGAACGCGTGGCCATCGCCATCCACACCGTAGATCGCCTTCTTGCGATCCTTCATCTGCTCGTCGCGCTTGCTCTTGTCGGCATCGTCGGCGATCAGGCGGCTGAAACCCGCACCGGGCGCATCGATGAACACCACGTCAGAGGCATCGAGCAGGCTGTAATCATTGTTGACGAGTTGATAGGGCGCCGCCGGCGTGTGCGAGTCGTCGTTGGTGACCACGCGCTTCGGACCGAACGCGCCCATGTGCAGCCACACCGTGGCCGATCCCGGGCCGCCGTTGTAGATGAAGGTGATCGGGCGTTTCGCCGCGTCCACACCCTTCTTGAAATAGGCGACGTAGAACACGCTGACCTGCGGCTCGTCCTCCTTGTCGCCGGTGCCGTTGAGTACCAGCGTGCCGGCCACCGCCTTGTAGTCGATGCGCTTGCCCTCGACCGATACCGAGCCTTCGCTGCTGGACGACTGCGCCTGCACCAGCGCGGCATCGGGCTTGGCATCCGGCTTGGACTTGTCGTCTTTCTTGTCCGGAGCGGCGATCGCGACCGAGCTGAGCAACAACGCGGCGAGTGCCGCAGCGAGGGGGAGTTTACGCATGGGGAGGGCTTCCTGTTCGGTTGGGGCAACGCCCCAGCATAGGCGCCGTGATCAGCCCGCTCCATCGGCCAGAAGTCACCTCGCAAGAACATGCGAGGTTAGCCTGATGGTCCCGCTCCGGCTCAACCCCTCGAGAACACCGTGTGCCGCCGAACGATTACCTGCCGCGAACGGAAACCGTGCGCGGCGCGCGGCGAAGCAGCCGAATCCAGAATGCGCCCTCGGCCAGCATGCCGAGACCGACGAAACTCACGGCACCCGTGGACAAGCCCATCGCGTAGAGCCCCACCGCAACAAGCAGGCAGGCAAGCGTAATCAGATGTTTCATCAATGACTCCCGAGAAGTGGCTGGAGACGCGAGGCGAGGCTTTCAGCGGCGGATGATGAAGGCGAACGTCATACCTGTGCGCTGGTGGGCGATCTTCCGCGTATGACACGGCGCCTGAGATTGAAAACTTAAGCTACCACACCCAGGGCAGGGGACTCGGGAATGCAAGGCAGTATTTCATGCGCCACCGATCGCGACTGGCGCGCGGTTGCCAACCGCGCCCTCGTGCCACCGAGCAAGCGGCGAGTGCTGCGCAACGGCCATCTGGCGAACATCCGATCACCACCAGCCTCGCAACATGCGGTTTGCCACCGCCCACCCCGATATCCATGCCGCGCTTCCTGGACCGGCCAAGGATGCCTGCGCCCGCCCCATCCATGCCGCGACCTTCAGGACTCCCCGCTCGATGTTGACGTCGCGAGGCGAGCGCGTAGATGCTCTGCCAACCGCAGGCTCAAGGCGACAATGGTAAACGTGGGAAAAGCCCAGCCTCCCGTTGGAAATACCGAGCTGCCCGCGACATGAAGGTTGTCGATGCCGTGCACTCGGCAGTGTCGATCGACGACACCATCATGAGGCGAATCGGACATGCGTGTCGTTCCCATGTGATGGGCGGTCCCGCGAATCTCCGGAACGGCGCCGTCGCCCTCGCCAAGCCACGGTTCGGGTTGGAACTGGCCGCCGCATGCGTGCGCAAGCTCGGTGCCGAAGAGGACGGCTGCGGATCGGTAGCTATGCCGGTCGAGCGGCGTGAGTCGCCAGTCGATGCACACCTTTCGCTGTCCCAGTGCGTCCGGCTCATCGCCCAGCAGGACCCGGCTGTCGGGATTCGGCGCCTGCTCGAAGTATCCCATCAGGGCGACATGATCGCTCTTCACTGCCGGCTTGTGGGTCAGCTTCCGCGCCAGTGCATGGGTGATGTCCCCCGCGCCCAGACCCAGCTGCAACAGCAGGCTGCCGAATCCCTTCGGAGATTTGATCACCGCTGCGTCGCCTGATGTATATCTCAGCGCAGCACGGAACTTTTCCTCCAGAGCAGCATGTATCCGCTGTTCCAGCGCTGAACTCTCATCGCGCGTGGATGGGCCCCATGTCGCTCGGAGAGTTCGCAAGGCCAGGATCCCCTTCGGCACACGGCCTTCCATGGCGACCGGGCGCACGCGGCCATTCAGTATCCGCTGGGCTGCCATGACCTGATCCGACAGGCATATCTCCGGAAACGCGTCGCCCTTGCTTCGATCGTAGGGCCAGGTGAGACGATGCGAGGCCGTCGCGTCGAGCGTACCCAGCTTGCCGGTTGGATGATCCATGAAGAATCGCCCCACCAGATCCCGGTCATTGCCAAGACCGTGGCGAGCGACGGAGTTCGACAACAGCAGGAGCCGGGCATTCTCGATGCCTCCGCACGCGAGAACATAGTGCCGCGCACGGACCACGCCCTCGCGCCCCCCGACTGAGCGAATTCGTGCCTCACAGACGGAGCCGCCGGACGGCGACGCCTTGAGCTCGACAAGATTGGCATGCAGCAGTACCCGGACGTTGGCGGCTCGCTCCAGCTCGCCTCGGTAGGTCTCGCCGACATGAAGTCCGTTGCTGACAAATATCTGGTTGACCAGCTTGTGGACGTCGAACCGAATCGGGGGTCGCGCCGGCTGCCCGAAAAACGTGCCCTCCCGGAAATCATGTTGCTCGATCCGGAAGAACGTTCGCGCACGCTCGTAATAGGGCTCGAGATCGGCAAACGAGATCGGCCAGCCACTGTACGGAACCCAGTCACGCTGGCTGAAGTCAAGCTTGCTCAGCGGTATGCACCCACCACCCCAGAGCTTGCAGGTTCCGCCGAACATCCGCAGCCGCGGTATGGCAGGGTCGAACTCGGGACATCCGATGGACGTGCCTTCGCAGAGCTGCTGGCTTATCTCCTCGGGAGCAAGCCCTCCGCTTTCGACCATGCAAACGCGAACTGAGGTGCCAGCAAATGCTCGCGCCATGGAGATACCGGCAGGGCCTGCTCCGATGATGCAGATATCTGCCTCGACAGCGCCTGGAGCTGATCCATCAAAGTAATCGATCGTCACGCCTCCCTCCCCTTCCTCCGCAAAACGTTCCGTGCCCCATGCTGTGCCACCCAAGCCGACTTGAGTATAGGAAATATTCGGGTGGTTGCTGAAGCGGCCTGCTCGCGAACCAGCACGCGACATGAAGCGGGGCGTCGATGCACGGATGACTACTCACCCCACGCAATCACCCCGATCGCGACGACAGCCAACAGCACCCCAACAACATTGAACCGACTCAGCCGTTCTCGGAACAACAGCAGGCCGACCAGTGCGCCCACCGCGACCACACCGATATTCATGCTGGCGAACACCAGCGCAGGGTGGCCCGGCAGCGCGCGGTGGCCGCGCAGGTAGAACAGGATATTGCCGAAATTGGCCAGGCCCAGCGCCACGCCGGCGAGCGCACTGCGCCGGGTGAAGCGAGTGCTACCGCGCAGGTGGCTCCACAGCGGCAGCGCGAAGGCGAGTGGCAAAGCCAGCGCGAACATTGCCTGCAGCGAGGCGCCCAGCGGCACGCCGGCGAGTGCCACACGCTTGAATAGTATGTCGATCAGAGCGAAACCGGCGAATACCAGCAACGGATAGCGCCAGTCCGACGCGGCGGCGCTGGACGCAACCAGGGCATCGCTGCGCCAGATCATGGCGAACAGCGCCAGCAAGCCGAGCACGATGCCGGCCAGTTTGAAGGCGGTGAGCGGCTCGCCGAACAGCGCGAACGCAGCCAACAACGAGAGCAGCAGCGACAACCGCTGGGCCACCTCGCTGCGCACGATGCCGGCATGGCGCACCGAGGCGCCCAGTGCGAGAAAAATGGTCGGCAACAGCACGGCCAGCCCGATCAACGCCAACCACGGTGCGCCGGGCTGTCGCAGTGTTGCCAGCGAAGGCTGCAGCACCAGCGCGGTGAGCGCGCTGGCCACCACGTAATTCCACGCAATTGCCTGTGCCACGTCGATATCGAGACGGCGCGCCAGCTTCAGCAACACCGATACCAGCACGCTGCACAGCACGCTCATGAAAACGAAGATCATCCAGCACTCCCGCTCAAGACAGCGCGCATTGTGACGCAAGGCGTGCCGCACCCGGGAAGCGCAGGGCGGTTAGCCGCGCAGGCTCTTCACCAGCATCAGGATCGCCACCGCGATGATCGCCAGTGCGAAAATCAGATTCAGTGCTCCGCGCGTCCTGGCCAGCCGCTTCGCACCCATCGCGCCGAGCCACCCGCCGACGATGCCGCCGGCAATGAATTCCGCGGCCACCGGCCAGTCGATCAGGCCGGAGATGGCGTAGTTGCTGGCGGCGGTGAGGCCGAAGGCACCCACCGCGAACAGCGAGGTGCCGATGGCCTGGATGATCTCCATGCCACTGGCGAACATCAGCCCCGGCACGATCAGGAAACCGCCGCCGATGCCAAAGAAGCCCGCCAGCCCACCGGCACCGAGGCCAACCGCGCCCAGTCGCGGATACATGTGTGGCAGCGGGTAGCGATCCGGGCCACTGCGGCGGCCACGCAGCATCAGCACCGCGACCACCAGCATCAGCAAGGCAAACAGCACCAGCAGATGCTGGCCATTGATCGCCTTGCCGATGGTCGATCCAAAAAAAGCGCCCAGCACGCCAGTGGCGGCAAAAGCGAAAGCCGCCTTCCAGCGCACATGACCGGCGCGTGCATGGGGAATCAGGTTGGCGAAGGCATTGAACGACACCGCCAGCGCGCTGGTGCCGATCGCCAGATGCGGGTCGCGTACGCCGACCACATACAGCAAAAGCGGCACCGCGAGGATCGAGCCGCCGCCGCCGATCAGCGCCAGCGAGAAGCCCACGACCGAACCGCACACGATGGCGAGCAGGGCCTGCAGGGTCAGCAGATGATCCATGGATGATTTCCGATGATGACCGGCTTCAGGAAATGGCGCAGCGCGCTGGCGCAGGCCCGCTGCTTCAGTGACCGTGTGCCGCGTCGCCGAGGCGGGGGCGCAGGCCCGACAGGTCGTAACCGGCCTTGCTTGCAGTTTCCAGAATGGCATCCGCCGTGCCCCTGGCCTGCAGTGCCCACAAGGTGGTTGAGCGCGTACCGGTGCGGCAGAACGCCAGCATCGGCGCAGGCATGTCAGCCAGCGCGGCGGCGAATGCCGTCACCTGGGCGTCCTGCAACTGGCCCGGCACGACCGGGATATGCCGATATTCCAGCCCTGCCTGCTTTGCTGCCGTGGCCAGCGTGGCGCTGCTCGGCTGGCCCGGCTCCTCGCCATCGGGGCGGTTGTTGATGACACTGCGAAAACCCTGCGCCGCCAGCGCCTCGATGTCGGCGAGGGCGATCTGGGTGGTGACGCTGAGGTCTTTTGATAGCGGGCGAAGCTGCATCGGTGTTCTCCTGCGGAAGGGTTGTGATGGGTGCGGACTCAGATCGCGTCCAGCGGAATTTTCAGATAGCGCACACCGTTGTCCTCGGCCGGGGGCAGTTGGCCGGCGCGCATGTTCACCTGCACCGCGGGCAGGATCAGCTTCGGCATCGACAAGGTGGCATCGCGTGTCGTGCGCATGGCCACGAAGTCCGCCTCGCTGACGCCAGCGTGCACGTGGATATTGCCCTGGCGCTCGGCAGCTACGGTGGTCTCATGCGCAAACTCGTCGCGTCCCGGAGCCTTGTAGTCATGGCACAGGAAGACGCGCGTGCTTGCGGGCAATGCGAAAATTTTCTGGATCGAGCGAAACAGCGTGGCTGCGTCGCCACCCGGAAAATCACAGCGGGCGGTGCCGTAGTCGGGCATGAACAAGGTGTCACCGACGAAAGCCGCGTCGCCGATCAGATGAGTCATGCAGGCCGGTGTATGGCCTGGCGTATGGATCGCCATCGCCTCGATGCTGCCCAGCAGGTAGCGCTCGCCATCGCTGAACAGATGATCGAACTGGCTGCCATCGCGACGGAACTCGCTGCCCGCATTGAACAGCGTGCCGAAGCTGTCCTGCACGGCACGGATATGTTCGCCAATGCCGAGCGTGCCACCCAGGACAGATTGCACATAAGGTGCTGCCGAGAGGTGGTCGGCATGCACATGGGTATCGATGACCCACTCCACGATCAGCCCCTGCGCCCGCACGAAGCCGATGATGGCGTCGGCCGATTCGCGGCCGGTACGGCCGGACGCCGCGTCGTAATCGAGCACCGAATCGATTACTGCCGCCTTTGCCGTTGCCGGGTCCCACACCACGTAGCTGAAGGTGTTGGTCGACTCATGGAAGAATGCCTTCGCTTCAGGACGTTGCATGATCACTTCCTCGGGTTCGTGTGTTCAATGTTCAACCGCTGGCAGCCGCGATGCCAGCCACCAGCCGGCAACCATGCAGGCCACCAACAGCAGCAGCGAAGCGGCACCTCCGCTGAGCGCGGCCAGCGCTGGCCCGGGACAGTAGCCAGCGATGCCCCAACCGATACCGAACAGGGCTGCACCGCCGATCAGGCGCCGGTCCAGCCTGACGGCCGTATGCAAGGTGAAGCTGTCCTCCCATAGCGGTCGCGCACGCCGCAGCACGAGCGTGTAGCCGAGTGCGGTCGTCAGCACGGCGCCACCCATGACGAAGACGAGTCTTGGGTCCCACGTGCCGAAGATATCCAGAAAGTTCAGCACCACCGACGGCTGGGTCATGCCACCAAGACTCAGACCCATGCCGAACAGCAGACCCGACAACAGAGCAACGAGAATCTTCATGTCACGCCCCTTCCAGCAGATGTCGAGCCACGTAGACCGTGGCCACCCCGCTGGCGAGGAATACCCCCGTGGCGAGCAATGAACGCCGCGAGAACCGCGCGATGCCGCAGACGCCGTGGCCGCTCGTGCAGCCGCTACCGACGCCCGTTCCGAAGCCGACCAGCAGGCCGGCCAGGGCCATCCACGGCAGCCCGACCTGAGGCTGGCCGATGCCACTGTCGCCGCGCAGCAACCAGAGAAATACGGGCGCGCCGAGCAAGCCCAGCACGAAAGCCAGCCGCCAGCCACGATCGGCAACGGCAGGTCGAATCAGCGCGGCGGCAATACCGCTGATACCGGCAATGCGACCCAGACCCGCCATCAGCAGCACGGCCGCGCCGCCGATCAGGACACCACCGAGAGTTGCAAGAAGCCAAGGATGCATGCGTGGTTACTTCGTATATTCAATGATTCGAAAGTAGGCGCTTGTCCAGAAGTCTGCAAGCAGCGCGCCCGATGATATTGCCACTGACAATAACGTCTGGGATCAGTGATTCGGTACCCGGCCAATGGGCGTTGACCTCATTGCCCTGTCTCTCATTTTTCGCAGCTTCCCGTGAATTTTTTCGCACGCCGATGCCACGTCTTGATGCCGCGGCCATCGCCGCCTGGGCACAGACGCGACCGCGGCGACGAACGCGGGCATTGGTGCAACACAACATGACACTGCCAGCCGTTGTGGCTATAAGGACTATACCCATGAGGGTATACGATTTCCGTGATGGTTGACGTACGCCGGTCGCCCTGGAGTTACCCATGCTGAAGCAGCGCCCCATCTGGAACGCCCATCTTGCCGGGGCCGTGCTCGGCCTGGTCCTCCTGCTCTCGTTCGTACTGACCGGCCATGGTCTGGGCGCTTCTGGCGCCCCGACCGCAATCGCCGCAGTGGCCGCGAACGTCGTCTCGCCCGCTGTTGTCCAGGCCAACGGATACCTCGGCTGGATGGTTGAGGACGGACGCAATCCTCTCAATTCATGGATTACCTGGGAGGTGCTCGGGGTGGCACTGGGTGCACTGCTTGCTGCGTGGTGGTCGGGTCACTTGCGGGTTCGGGTCGAGGGGCCGCCCCGCGCCAGCAACCTCGGACGCCTGTCGCTGGCGCTGATCGGCGGAATCCTGTCCGGATTCGGTGCACGCGTGTCGGCGGGTTGTACCAGCGGCCTCGGCTTGTCCGGCTCCGCCACGCTGGCAACGGCCGGCTTCGTGTTCCTGATTGGCTTCTTCGGTGCTGGCCTGCTGACCGGCTTTCTGACCCGGAGGATGTGGAAATGACCTTTCCCATGGGCTTTGCCGGACCGCTTTCAGGCCTCGTCTGCGGCGTGCTGTTCGGCTATGTATTGCAACGTGGCGGGCTGGGCAATGGCTGCCGCCTGACGGCTCAATTGCGGCTGCAGGACTGGACCGTCTTCAACGTCATGTTCACTGCCATTCTGGTGGCTGCTGGCGGACTCTACGTACTTGAATTGGTCGGCGTGATGCATGCGACGGACATCTTCATTCCGACGACCTTTCTCTGGGCCACCCTGCTTGGGGGCGCGCTTATCGGTGTGGGCATGGGCGTGGGCGGCTACTGCCCCGGCACCTCCGTGGTCGGCGCTGCGGCCGGACGCATCGACGGCATGGTGTTCTTCGTTGGGCTGATCATCGGAGTCATCGCCTTTGCCGGCGTCTACACCCCGATCGCACCCCTGCTCGGTGCCGCCGCCGGTCCCCAGGCACAAACGCTTGGCGACTTGCTGGGGCTTCCCGCATGGGCGGTTCTGCTGATCCTGACCGGCGTCGCTGCGGGCGTCTGGTGGTTCACCCGTCGCAGCGGCAACAACACGGCCATCACCTGCGCTGACTGACATGTCCGCACATCTGCCTGAGGATTTCCGCATGAAACAGACCAACACGACACGCCCTCGCTCGCTGGGGGCAAGCATTTCGATGCTGACTCTGGCCTTGGCAGCGATCGCGCCATTACCGGGCGCTTTGGCGCCCTTCGGCGCGGTGGCCGAAGCGCATGCGCAAAGCAACCCGTGCGCGCCCAGGCCGCCGGCCAAGGCCGCACCGGCCAACCCCTGCGCCCCGCGCAAGGCGAGCCCGGCCAACCCGTGCGCGCCCAAGGCCGATGCGAAGGCTGCCGGCAACGACAAGGGCAAGAAGAAATGCGACGCCCCGAAGAACCCCTGTGCACCGGCCAGCAAGTGCACTGAGGACGGTCACAACCCATGAAGCAGGATCGGTACGCCGACGCTGACAACACGCGCATGACGTTCCAGTCGGCGCGCATCGCGGCGAGCCTGCGCGCGCTGGATCAGCGTCAGCGTACGCGCGCGCGGGCAGCAGCAGACAGCTTGCTCGACTGCCTGCGCGGCTTTGTCGATGCCGGACGTGTACCCCTCGCCGCCGCCGTGGGCGAGCACACCAGCCCGCAAACCTGGCGGCAATATCAATCCAACCAGGCTGGCGCGCTCGACGACAGACCGGGCCTGCTGCATTACTACTACCACGCCCATACGACGCCGGGATCGCTTGCGCAGGAGCATGGGCATTTTCATCTGTTCGCCCAACTCGGTGCCGACGCACAGGGCATCAACCGCTACACCCATCTGGTGGCGATCGGCGTCGACGCGCGCGGCCTGCCGCTGCGCCTGTTCACCACCAATCGCTGGGTCACCGACGAAACCTGGCTGCCAGCGGATCGGCTGATCGCTCTCGGCGAAAAAATCGCGCAGGCGCAGGCGCCGGATGACGGCCCGATCGAGCGCTGGTTGCATGCGCAGCTTGGAGTTTTCGCGCCGCAGATCGCCGGCCTGCTCCGGCATCGAGATCGCCGCATGGCCACGCGCCAGCGGAGCGGTCGACGACCGGGTCTCTTGGAGGACCGGCGCATGCATGTAATCAGCGAATGCCTTGTCTCGGTCGAGCAACAACTCAACACGTTCGATCGCGCTATTCACTAATTCACACAATGGTCCGACAGGATCGAGGTTGGAGGGGATGATCATGAAAAGGCAATTCGGGGCCGCACTGTTGATGTCACTGGCACTGCTGGGATCTGCTGCCGCGCAGGCGGCGACCTTGCCTGGGCCCATGGTCAGTCCGCAGTGGCTTCAGCAACATCTGGCCGAGGTCAATATCGTCGACGTGCGCAGTGATCCCGCCACGTTCACCAAGGCGCCCACCATCACCACTGATGCTGGCGTGAAATCGGTAACGGCGCTGGGCGGCCACATCCCGGGAGCACTGCTTCTCGACTTCGGCAAGGCACGTGTGGCACGCATGATCGATGGTCGCGAGATCAAGTGGATGCTGCCCGATGAACAGGCATTCCAGACCTTGCTGCGCGGCATTGGTGTCAAGGCCGGTCGGCCGACGATCATTGTTCCCGAGGGCGCGACCGGGGAGGATCTGGACATGGCCGCCCGCGTGTACTGGTCGATGAAGGTTTATGGCGACGACCAGCTGGCGATACTCGATGGAGGAACGACCGGGTGGCTGCAGCAAGGGCTGGCATTCAATGCCGAGCCCGCTTCTGCCGCTGACGGCAACTGGACAGCGACCAAGGCTCGCATGCGCTACGTCGCCAGCAGTACCGACGTGGCGAAGGCGGTAGGCCACGAGCAGATCGTCGATGCGCGGCCGATGCCTTTCTACGTGGGACTGGTGAAAAAGCCGAACGTCGGTGCCGCCGGACATATCAAGGGCGCCGTGAACCTTCCGCCGGACATGCGCACTGCCAGCGTCGGCGGCAGCACGCACTTCCTGAAAGCGGATCAGTACAAGGCCATTTTCAAGCACCTTGACGTCAATGCCGCCAAGCCGAGCATCACTTATTGCAACACCGGGCATCTGGCGGCCGGCGCGTGGTTCGTGCTCAGCGAGGTCATGAAGAACCCGCATACCCGTTTGTACGATGGTTCGATGTACGAGTGGACGACTGAGCAGCGCCCCGTGGTCGGGCTGCCCTGAGACCGTGCTGACAACGATCGCTCGATCACCTGACAGACCAACCTGAACGGAGCCCTGGATGGATCAGCACGACCCCAAGCATGGCCGCATCGTACCGGCACCAGAGAATTTCCTGAGCGACACTGGCGCATCGCGCCGGCGTGCGCTGGGCGGCCTGCTTGTGGGCGGTGCAGCCCTGATTGCCGGACGCTCGGCACTCGCGGCTGACGCGAAGGGAGCCATCGCCGATCCGGCGCATTTGCCGCCCAACGTGCCGCCGTGGTCACGGGATCTGGGCAAACCCGTCGGCGCCAATCCGTACGGCCTGCCGTCCAGCTTCGAGAAAAGCATCATTCGCCGAAGCAGCCCGGGCCTGACCGCCACCACCCAGTCCTCGGTCGCATTCACGCCACTGCAGAACCTGTTCGGCATCATTACGCCCAACGGGTTGCATTTCGAGCGCGACCACAACGGTCGACCCGAGGTGAATCCCTACGAACACCGGCTCATGGTGCATGGTCTGGTGCGCGAGCCGAAGATCTACACGATGGAGGACCTGTTGCGGTTTCCCTCCGTGTCGCGCATCCATTTCATCGAGTGCGGCGCCAACTCCGCGATGGAATGGGCCAACCCGTCCGTGCCCACCGTGCAATACACGCATGGCATGTTGAGTTGTGCCGA
>JBBQQL010000089.1:0-16900 GCA_038215995.1 Lysobacterales bacterium | reverse complement strand
GTCGTGCCAGTTGCCTTCACGGGTGGCTACTTGCCCGCGCTCGGCAATGCGCTGTTCGTAGTGCAGACCGTCGGCGAGCAGGCCTGGCGTCTGCGCCACGAAATACTGCTTCGCATCCAGTGGCAGGCAGGCATTGAGTTGTTCGATCGACGGCCACGCCGCGCCTTCAAGCAGCGCCGCGTATTCGCGCCAGTCCGCCAGCGGCAGTCGACCGAACACGGCCGGGTCGACTGCCTCGCGCGACGGCGCGTGATAACGCATCGCTCAGCCGGCGAGGCGCGCGTGCAGGTCGTGCTCGCCGGCGCCTTCCACCACCACCTCGACGAACTGGCCGGGCTTCAACTTCTGGCCATCGGCGATGAGCACGGTGCCGTCGATTTCCGGGGCATCGGCGGCCGAACGCGCCACCGCGCCGTCGGCACCGGCCTCGTCGACCAGCACCTTGATCGTCCGGCCGATCTTGCCCTGCAACTTGGCCGCCGAGATTTCCGCCTGCACCGCCATGAACTGCTCGAGGCGGTCTTCCTTCAATTCCTCGGAGACCGGATCGGGCAGCTCATTCGCCTTGGCGCCATCGACCGGGGAATACGCAAACGCACCCACGCGATCGAGTTTCGCCTCGCGCAGGAAATCGAGCAGCTCCTCGAACTCGGCGTCGGTCTCGCCGGGAAAGCCGACGATGAAGGTGCTGCGGATGGTCAGGTCAGGCACCACCTTGCGCCAGTTGTTGATGCGCTCCAGCGTCTTGTCGATATTGCCCGGCCGCTTCATCAGTTTCAGGATGCGCGGGCTGGCGTGCTGGAACGGGATGTCCAGGTACGGCAACAGGCGGCCAGCCGCCATCAGCGGCATCAGCTCGTCCACATGCGGGTACGGATAGACGTAGTGCAGACGCGTCCACGCGTCGAGTTCGGACAGGCCTTCGCACAGTTCGGTCATGCGCGTGCGATAGCTCTTGTCGCGCCACTGGCGCTCGGCGTACTTCACGTCGACACCATAGGCGCTGGTGTCCTGCGAGATCACCAGCAGCTCCTTCACCCCGCCCCTGACCAGCCGCTCGGCTTCCAGCAGTACTTCGTCGACCGGGCGCGAGACCAGGTTGCCGCGCATCGAGGGGATGATGCAGAAGCTGCAACGGTGATTGCAGCCTTCGGAAATCTTCAGATACGCGTAATGCTTCGGCGTCAGCTTCACGCCGGTGTCCGGCACGATGTCGATGAACTTGTTGCGCTTCGGCGGCAACGCGGTATGCACCGCGCTCATCACGCTGGCGTAGTCCTGCGGGCCGCTGATCGACAGCACCTCGGGATAGGCCTCGCGGATCAGCCCCTCGCGCTTGCCCAGGCAGCCGGTGACGATCACCTTGCCGTTCTCGTTCAGCGCGGTGCCGATCGCGTCGAGCGACTCCTGCACGGCCGCGTCGATGAAGCCGCAGGTGTTCACCACCACTGCATCGGCGGCGCCGTAGCTGGGCACGATCTCGTAGCCCTCGACCTTGAGCTGGGTCAGGATGCGCTCCGAATCGACCAATGCCTTGGGGCAGCCGAGGCTGACGAAACCGATTTTGTGTGCTGCCTGGGACATGGGTGCTGGGTACCGTGAATGGCGCGGGGAAACGCTCCATTATACGTCAGCGCCGCGCGGCTGCCGCTGGCGCTAAAATCCACTGCTTCAAACGCAGCCGGAACACAGCATGGGCCAGCACATCAACCTTCCCACCAAGGGCACGCAGTGCATCGGCGCCTATCTCGCTCAACCCGCGGGCAAGCCGAAGGGCGGGCTGGTGGTGATCCAGGAGATATTCGGAGTCAACTCGCACATGCGCAGCGTGGTCGACCGCTTTGCCGAGCTCGGCTACACCGCCATCGCCCCGGCCTTTTTCGACCACATCGAAAGCGGGGTGGAACTGGGCTATGAGGAGGCCGCCTTCGCCAAGGGGCGGCAACTGGCCGGTGAAGTCGGACTGGAGCGGGCACTGGAAGATGTCGCCAGCGCCGCCGAAGCGATTGCTTCGGCCGGCAAGATCGGCACCGTCGGTTACTGCTGGGGTGGCAGCGTCGCCCTGCTCGCCGCCTTGCGCCTGGGCCTGCCATCGGTGAGTTATTACGGCGCGCGCAATCTGCCGTTCCTGCACGAGACGCCGAAAGCGCCGGTAATGTTCCACTTCGGCGAGAAGGACCAGCACATCACCCCCGAGATGGTGGCCAAGCATCGCGAAGCGCTGCCACAGATGGAGGTGTTCACCTACCCCGCCGACCATGGCTTCAATCGCGACGTGGGCGCCAGCTACGACGAAGCCAGCGCCACACTCGCCCTGCAGCGGACCATGGCCTTCTTCGATCAGCATCTGGCCGGCGCATGAGCTGTCAGTCGTTCGCGCTCGATCCGCGCCTCGCTGCCGACAGCCGGCTGGTGGCGAGCTTGCCGCTATGCGACGTCCGGCTGATGAACGACGCCCGCTACGCCTGGCTGGTGCTGGTACCGCGTCGTGCCGGGCTGGTCGAGATCACCGACCTGGGCGATGACGAACAGGCTGCGTTGTGGCAGGAGGTGAACCGTGCCGGGCGCGCACTGCGCGCGGTGGCGCCCTGCGACAAGCTCAATCTCGGCGCGCTGGGCAATATCGTGCGCCAGCTGCACCTGCACGTCGTGGCGCGCCGCGAAGGTGATGCCGCGTGGCCAGGCCCGGTGTGGGGGCATGGCAAGCCGGTCGGCTATGCCGAAGCAGCACTGCATGAACGGCTGGCAGGGTTGCGCCAGGCACTGGACCCCACGGCCTGAATCGATGCCGACGCCCCCCGTCCAGTTCGAGACCATCGCCGAAGATGCACTGCTGCTTCGCTTCGGCGAGCACATCGATGTCGCGGTAAATGCGCGGGTGCAGGCCGCCTGCGCCCGCCTGCAACGCGCGCTGCCGCAGTTGGAATGTGTACCGGCCTACGCCAGTCTGCTGCTGCGCTTCGATGCACTGGACTGGAGCGATGACGTAGCAGTCGATCCGCAGAAAAGCCTGCGCGACACGGTCCTGGCGGCGCTGGCAGGGGATGCGGAGGCTCCCGCGCCAACGCGCGAGCACGTTATTCCGGTGTGCTACGGCGGCAATCACGGACCGGATCTGGGCGATGTGGCGAGCCATAGCGGCCTGAGCAGCGACGAAGTGATCGCGAGACATGTTGGCGCGGGCTACCAGGTGGCGATGATCGGCTTCGCCCCCGGCTTCCCCTACCTGCTGGGACTGGATCCGACGCTGGCGATGCCCCGACGCCGCGATCCACGCCAGCGCGTGCCCGCTGGCAGCGTCGCCATCGGCGGCAGCCAGACCGGCGTCTACCCCGAGCCCTTGCCCGGTGGCTGGCAACTGATCGGGCGCACCCCGCTGCGCCTGTTCGATGTCAGCGCCGAGCGGCCATCCCTGCTGGCAGCCGGTGACCGGGTGCGCTTTTGCGCCATGGACGACGACGAGTTTGCGCGCATGGAGAGGGAGCAGGTGCAATGAGCGTGACCGTGCTCAAGCCGGGCCTGCTCAGCAGCCTGCAGGACGCTGGCCGTCCCGGGCATGCGGCGATTGGCGTGGGCCGCGCAGGCGTCATGGATGACCCCGCATGGCGGCTGGCCAACGCGTTGGTCGGCAATCGCGGCGACGAGGCGGTGATCGAATGCACCCTGCTCGGCCCGACCTTGCGCTTCGATGCGGATGCATGGATCGCGCTGACCGGCGCGCCGATGTCGGCTCGCATCGACAAACGCGACCTGCCCACCTGGACCACCTGCCACCTGCCCGCCGGCAGCGTGCTGCAACTGGGCGGCATGCGCATCGGCTGCCGCAGCTACCTCGCCGTGCGCGGCGGCTTCGACATAGCCCCGGTGCTGGGCAGTCGCAGTAGCGACATGCATGCGCGACTCGGCCATGCCGGTGGGCGCGCCGTGCGCAGTGGCGACGTGCTGCCGATCGGTGCCAGCGCAGCATGGTCCGGGCCATCACCAACCGCACACGCCGACCGGCTGCCATGGGGCCTCGATCCGCAACCCTGGTTCGATTTCGGTGAGCAACCGCTCGACCTGCTGCACGGCAGCCATACGGCACAACTGGACGAAGCTTCGCAGCAGCGCCTGTACGGCAGCCGCTTCGTCATCAGCAAGGACAGCAATCGCACTGGTAGCCGTCTGGACGGCCAAACCATGCAGCTTCGTTCGCCGCTGGAGCTGGTCTCCGAGGCGGCCCTGCCCGGCACGATGCAACTACCGCCCTCGGGCCAGCCGATCGTGCTGATGGCGGAAGCACCGGTGACCGGCGGCTATCCCCGCGTCGGCCAGGTGGCAGCCGTGGACCTGCCACGTCTGGCACAGCGCCGCCCCGGCGATACCGTATGCTTTCGACCATGTTCGCTGGAACAGGCATTGACCCGTCTGGCCGAACGCGAACAACGACTCACACGCCTGCTGCAACGCATCGCGCAACGACTGCAACTCACACATTGAAGCAACCACCATGAAGCGCATCGACCTCAACTGCGACCTCGGCGAATCCTTCGGCGCCTGGCACATGGGCGACGACGACGCCCTGCTCGGCCTGGTCAGCTCGGCCAACGTCGCCTGCGGCTTTCACGCCGGCGATCCCGCCATCATGCGTCGTACGGTGGAACTGGCGGTCGCGCACGGCGTGGCGATTGGCGCCCATGTTTCGCTACCCGACCTGCAAGGTTTCGGCCGGCGCGAGATGAGCGTCAGCGCCGACGAGGTGCAGGCGATGACGCTCTACCAAATCGGTGCGCTGCACGCCTTCGCCCACGCGGCCGGCACGCGTCTGGCGCATGTGAAGCCGCATGGCGCGCTCTACAACATGGCCGCGCGCGACCCGTCGCTGGCTGATGCCATCGCCCGCGCCGTGCACTCCTTCGATCCACAACTGCGGCTGTTCGGGCTGGCTGGCTCGGCGCTGATCGATGCAGCCAGGGCCATCGGCCTGCCCGTGGTAGCCGAAGCCTTTGCCGACCGGCGTTACCTCGCCGATGGCTCGCTGCAATCCCGTCGCGAGCCCGGCGCGGTCATCGACGACGCCAGCATGGCTACTGCGCAGGCGATCGGCATCGCCCGCGATGGTATCGTCGAGGCCACCAATGGCAAGCAGATCAAGTTGCACGCCAACACCTTGTGCCTGCATGGCGACGGTGCCCACGCCGTCGCGCTGGCGCAGCAGTTGCGCGAGGCACTTGAACGTGCCGGCCTGCACATCGCCGCACCGGGTACTGCATGACCCCCACT
The DNA here is from genome assembly GCA_038215995.1 of Lysobacterales bacterium. Taxonomy (GTDB): domain Bacteria; phylum Pseudomonadota; class Gammaproteobacteria; order Xanthomonadales; family Rhodanobacteraceae; genus Rhodanobacter. The sequence continues at coordinate 11,638 of JBBQQL010000089.1, read as the reverse complement.
TTTTTACGCAAGGCGCGAACCGCATGAACTACTGGCCCCTGCTCGGCGTCGCCGTGATCGTGCTCGGCTTCGCGCTGCGCTTCAATGCCGTGCCGGTGGTGGTCACGGCGGCCCTGGTCAGCGGCTTGCTTTCCGGCATGTCGCTGCCCGAGCTGCTTGCCCTGCTCGGCAAGAGTTTTGTCTCCAGCCGCATGCTGCTGCTGTTCGTGCTTACCCTGCCGGCGATCGGGTTGCTGGAACGGGCCGGCCTGCGCGAACACGCGCAGCGCTGGATGTCGCGACTGCATGGCCTGACCCTGGCGCGCCTGCTGATCGGTTATCTGCTGATACGCCAGTTGCTGGCCACGGTGGGCCTCACCGGCGTTGCCGGCGCCGCGCAGACCGTGCGCCCGCTGCTGGCGCCCATGGGTGAGGCGGCGGTCGAAAAAATCCTGCCCAGCCTGGATCAGGACGACCGCGAGGAGCTGCGCGCGATCGCTGCCGCCACCGACAACGTGGGGCGTTTCTTCGGCGAGGACGTCTTCATCGCACTCGGCGCGGTATTGCTGATCCAGGGCTTCTACAGTCAGCACGGCATCGAGCTCAGTCCATTGTCGATCGCCCTGTGGGCACTGCCCACGGCGATTGCCGCCTTTGTCATCCAGTCCGTGCGGGTGTGGTTGTACCAACGCCGTCTGCAACGACGCGCCGCCGCCCTGCGCACCGACGGGGCGAACTGAGCATGCTGCGTATCGAATACGCTTACTGGCTGATTGCCGCGTTCCTGATCTACACCGGCTGGCGCAATCTGCGCGATCGGCATCTGTGGCATGCCGCGTTCTGGCTGGTGCTGGGGCTGCTGTTTGGCGCGGGTGATTTCATCCTCAAGCAATCGGCCGCCGGCCACCCCCTGCCCGCACAGCTTGCCGGTGCTGGCGTGATCATGCTGGCCGTGCTCGCGCCACGGCTTCATCGCAAGCCACATCCGGAAAACAGCACCGCCGAGGAGCGGCTGCAATCGGCCATCCGGCTGGGCCACAGGCTGCTTGTACCCGCCTTGCTGATCCCGCTGGTAACGCTGCTGGTGGCGCTGTTCGGCGGCTATCTGGTGGTCTCCGGGCATGCCTTGTTCGCCGCGCCACAAATGACCCTGACCGGGCTGGCGCTGGCCTGTGTGGTGGCGCTGTTCGCCGCCTCGCGAGTGGCACGCACGCCCATGCCTGAGGGCTTGGCCGAGGGCCGCCGGCTGCTGGATGCGATCGGCTGGGCTGCGTTGCTGCCGTTGCTGCTGGCGGCGCTGGGCCAGGTATTCACCGAAAGCGGGGTGGGCACGGCGATCGCCGCGATCGCCACCAGCTACCTGCCCACCGGAAGCGCGCTGGCCTGCCTGCTGGCATTCGCCCTGGGCATGGTGCTGTTCACCGTGATCATGGGCAATGCGTTCGCTGCCTTCCCGGTGATGATGGCCGGCATCGGCCTGCCGCTGCTGATCCATCAACATGGCGCCAACCCCGCCATTCTCGGCGCGATGGGCATGCTGTGCGGCTATTGCGGCACCTTGGTGACGCCGATGGCCGCCGACTACAACCTGGTACCAGCCGCGCTACTCGAGTTGCGCAATCCGTATGGCGTAATCCGCGCGCAAGCGTGGAGCGCACTATGGATCTTCGTCAGCACGCTGCTGTTGATGTGGCTGCTGGTATTTCGCTGAACCCACCCTGCCGAGGCAACGCATGAGCAAGTCCCTGCCACGCATCCTGCTCACCGGGTTCGATCCGTTTGGTGGCGAAAGCATCAACCCCTCATGGGAAGCGGCGCGCAACCTGGACGGCAAACGCATCGCTGGACATCTGGTGGTGGCGCGCCAGCTACCCACCGAATTCGCCGCCTCGTATCGCCTGCTGAACGCGGCGATGAACGAACTGAAACCGACCATCGTGCTGGGCGTGGGTCAGGCGGGCGGCCGCGCGCAGTTGTCGCTGGAGCGGGTGGCGATCAATCTTCAGGACGCGCGCATCCCCGACAACGCCGGCGCGCAGCCCATCGACGAGCCGGTCATCGCCGATGGACCCGCCGCCTATTTCAGCAGCTTGCCGCTGAAGGCGATGCTGGCGGCACTGCACGAAGCTGGCCTGCCTGCCGAAATTTCGCACAGCGCCGGCACCTATGTGTGCAACCACATCGCCTACGCGATGCTGCACCTGGCGACGAAACAACGCGGGGTGCGCGCCGGCTTCATCCACATTCCCTATCTGCCGGCGCAGGCGGCACGCCTGCGCAATGCAGCCAGCATGGCGCAGGCCGAAGTGGAATACGGCTTGCGGATAGCGCTTCATTCGGCGCTCACCACCGGTCACGACCGCAAGATTGCCGGCGGCAGCATCGACTGAGCCGGTTTCCAGCATTTACCTTCCAACGTGCGAAAGCCCGCGTATCGCTACGCGGGCTTTCGCAACAGGACAACCGACTCAGGAGTGTCGCCGGCTTTCAGCCGCCACGGCTATGATCCCGCTCCGGCGGCGCCTGAGTCGGCGCCGGGGCGTGATAGTCCTCCAACCTGCGCGCCTTGATATCGACCGGACTGATCTCGGTCAAGCGGCCCTTGTTGTCGAAGAAATAGGCACGAAACCCATAGTCGATCACCATCCGTGCCACGTATTGCAGGTGCTTCTTGCTTACCTTGGCGTCGTCACCATTCAGCAGCAACACCTTCTTGGGCAAGCGACCCTGGTCGCGCAGGTAGGCGAAGTGGCTGCCTGCATCCACCGCCGACAGCACTCCGCCATCGATCAGGAACTGGCCATCCTTGTAGGCGTAAACCGTCACATCGAAATGGTCCTTCTTCGCCACGGCATTGATCTGCTCCTTGGTGACGCCGCGGTGGCAGCCAGCCAGCACCAGCAGGCTGCCCAACATGAGCGCCACCGTGGCGCGCGTCAGCAGTGTGGAAAATCGGATCATGCAGGTCTCCAGGACAGTGGGGTAATAACAGGGGGAGTGTAGCGCCAGCAGGCAGACGGCGCGGGCTGACTGGCGTGTGTCGTTCAGGCGTGTACTCAGGCTCGCGGCAGGGTCACGCCCTGCTGCCCCTGGTACTTGCCGCCGCGATCCTTGTAGCTGGTCTCGCATTCTTCGTCCGATTCCAGGAACAGCATCTGCGCCACGCCTTCGTTGGCGTAGATCTTTGCGGGCAGCGGCGTGGTGTTGGAGAACTCCAGCGTCACGTGGCCCTCCCACTCAGGTTCCAGCGGGGTCACGTTGACGATGATGCCGCAACGGGCATACGTGCTCTTGCCCAGGCAGATCGTCAACACCTGCCGCGGGATCCGGAAAAACTCGACCGTACGCGCCAGCGCAAAGGAGTTCGGCGGAATGATGCACACGTCCGCCTCGACGTCGACGAAGCTGGACGGATCGAACGCCTTTGGGTCGACGATGGTGGAGTTGATATTGGTGAAGATCTTGAACTCGCGCGCGCAGCGCACGTCGTAGCCGTAGCTGGAGGTGCCGTAGGACACCAGCTTCTGGCCGTCGCGCAGCTTGACCTGACCGGCCTCGAACGGCTCGATCATGCCGTGTTCCTGCGCCATGCGGCGGATCCACCTGTCGGATTTGATGCTCACGCGATCTCCCACCATTGAACGGCGTAAAACGACAAAAATACATGGTCGGACCGCCCGCACGCCAGCATCGATTGAATCGTAGGAGCCCGCTTGCGGGCGATGCTGTTGATGTAGAGATCAAATCAGCAGCATCGCCCGCAAGCGGGCTCCTACGGTGGTGAGGCGCATCAATGTCCCTGCGGCGCGCCCTGCACCACGATCTTGCCCAGCCCCAGCGACTTGTTGCGTGGCTGGCGCGACAGCCGGCCTGCGGCGTTGCGGGCGATCTCGCGGTAGCGCGCGGTGAGGTCGGAATCAGGCATGGCCACTACGGTGGGCGTGCCGCCGTCAGCCTGCTCGCGGATGCGGATATCCAGCGGCAGCGAACCCAGATACGGCACGCCGTACTGCGCCGCCATGCGCTCGCCACCGCCTTCGCCGAAGATATGTTCCTCGTGGCCGCAGTTCGAGCAGACATGGGTGGCCATGTTCTCCACCACGCCCAGTACCGGCACCTCGACCTTCTCGAACATCTTCAGCGCCTTGCGCGCGTCCAGCAGGGCAATGTCCTGCGGCGTGGTGACGATCACCGCGCCAGCCACCGGCACCTTCTGTGACAGGGTGAGCTGGATGTCGCCGGTGCCCGGCGGCAGGTCGACAATCAGGTAATCCAGTTGCTCCCAGCGGGTATCGGTCAGCAGCTGCATCATCGCCTGGGTGACCATCGGGCCGCGCCAGATCATCGGCGTGTCCGCCTCGACCAGGAAGCCGATCGACATGACCGGCATCCCGTGCGCCTGCATCGGCGTGATGCTTTTGCCATCGGGCGACTCCGGCTTGCCGTGCACACCCAGCATGGTCGGCTGGCTGGGGCCGTAGATATCGGCATCCAGCACGCCCACCCGCGCCCCTTCCGCCTGCAGGGCCAGCGCCAGGTTGGCCGACACCGTGGATTTGCCCACGCCGCCCTTGCCGGAAGCGACCACGATGATGTTTTTCACGCTGGGCAACGGGCCGAGCGCGCCCTGGACCTTGTGTACATGGATACGGCTGGCGATGGAAACCGCTGCCGCCTCGATGGCCGGGGATGACTCCAGCGCCTGCCGTACCTGCGCGGTCAGGCCCTCGATCGCGCCAGCCGAGGGATAACCCAGTTGCAGGTCCACCGACACCCGCGCACCATCCACGCCGATCGCGCGCACCGCTTCGGCCAGCGGCGCGCCGGTGTGGCTATCGATCAGCTCGCCAAGAATCTGGCGCACCAGGGCTTCATTCGCCTGTGTCATGTCAACTCGAGTGTTTGCGGGGAACGCGCATTATGCCAGCCCGTCGCAGGCTGCCGGCTGATCTGGATCAGCCCGGCGTGGCGACCCGATGCCGCGCCGAACCGCGCGCCGACGGGCGTTGCGCAATGCAGCTTGACGCTGTCTCCGATCCTCGCCAGTCTCCCCTCCATACGCTTTCGTACGGGAGGAACACCATGAAGCATGCTTTTCGTTTTGCCATCGCCGCCAGCCTGTTGCTGGCAGCCGGCGCCGCCATTGCCGCCACGGACACCCCGGTGGGCAACTGGAAAACCATCGACGACGAAACCGGCCAGGCCAAGTCGATCGTGCAGATCACAGAAACCAACGGTGAGTTGCAGGCGCACATCGTGAAACTGCTCAATCGCAGCCCGGAGGACATCGCCCGTGACGGTGAGGTCGCCTTGTGCAGAAAATGCGATGGCGAGCGCAAGGACAAGCCGGTCGAAGGCCTCAATATCATGTGGGGCGTGCACAAGGACGACGACGTCTGGGACGGCGGCAAGATCCTCGACCCCAAGTCGGGCAAGGTCTACAAGGTCAAACTGTCGATGGTCGACGGCGGCCAGAAGCTCAGCGTGCGCGGCTTCATCGGCTTCTCCTGGATCGGACGCTCGCAGGTGTGGGAACGCCAGCCCTGATCGACACCGCATAAGCGAATTGAAAGCGCGCTTCGGCGCGCTTTTTCGTTGCGCGCCATGCCTCCCGGGGCGACCGGAGCTTTGGACGGCCATGCCATAATGCGCAGTCAAATCGGAGTGCCTGCCCATCATGAGTCGCCGCCTGCTCGTCACCCACGCCCTGCCCTACGCCAATGGCCCGCTGCACCTGGGACATATGCTGGGCTACATCCAGGCCGATATCTGGGTGCGCGCGCAACGCATGATGGGCAACGAGGTGGTGTTCGTCAGCGCGGACGACGCTCACGGCACACCCATCATGCTGGCGGCCGAAAAGGCTGGCATGACTCCAGAGGCGTACATCGCGAAAATTCGTGCTGGGCATGAAGCGGACTTCACTGCGTTCCACTTCAGCTTCGACCACTACCACACGACGCATTCGGACGAGAACCGAGAGCTGGCTTCGCTGATCTACACGCGCCTGCGCGACGGCGGCAGCATCGCCAAGCGCAGCATCAAGCAGCTGTTCGATCCGGAAAAGCAGATGTTTCTGCCGGACCGCTACATCAAGGGCACCTGCCCGGTCTGCAAGACGCCCGACCAGTACGGCGACAATTGCGAGAACTGCGGCGCCACCTATGCACCGACCGACCTGATCAACCCGTACTCGGTGATGTCCGGCGCCACGCCGGTGCTGCGCGATTCGGAGCACTACTTCTTCGAACTGTCCAAGTTCGAACCGTTGCTGCGCGACTGGTTCGCCGGCAAGTTCAGTGGCGGCAAACCGGTGGCCAACAGCGGCGTCGCGGCCAAGCTGCGCGAATGGCTGGACGGTGGCCTGAAGGACTGGGACATCTCGCGCGACGCGCCCTACTTCGGCTTTCCGATCCCCGACGCGCCGGGCAAGTTCTTCTACGTGTGGCTGGACGCGCCGATCGGTTACCTGGCCAGCTTCAAGGCGCTGTGCGAGCAGCCCGGCTCGTCGTTGAAGTTCGACGACTACCTCGGCGCCGACAGCACCGCCGAAATGCATCACTTCATCGGCAAGGACATCATCAACTTCCACGGCCTGTTCTGGCCTGCGATGCTGCACGGCGCCGGCTTCCGCACGCCGACCGCGCTGCACGTCAACGGCTACCTCACCGTGAACGGCGCCAAGATGTCCAAGTCGCGCGGCACCTTCATCCAGGCGCGTACTTATCTGGACGCCGGCATCCATCCGGAATTCCTGCGTTATTACTTCGCCACGATGCTCAGCGATGCGCCGGTCGACGTGGACCTCGATCTGAAAGCATTCGAAGAGCGGGTCAATTCGCATCTGATCGGCAAGTGGGTGAACATCGCCAGCCGTACGGCCGGTTTCGTGCAGAAGTTCTTTGACGGCAAGCTGGCCGATCATTTCGATGTGGAGGCAGCTGCGCTGTGGGAGACCCTGCTGACGCACTACGACGGTATCGAGCAGCTCTACGACCAAGGCGAATTTGCCGAAGTCAGCCGTCGCTTCGTCACCATGGCCGACCTGGTCAATGGCTATATCGCAGCCAAGGCGCCGTGGGTGATCGCCAAGGACGAAGGCCGCCGCGATGAGCTGCAGCAAGTGTGCACGCTGGCGCTCAATGCATTCCGCCTGCTGGCCGGCCTGCTCAAGCCTGTGCTGCCGGACACCGTGGCGGCCGCCGAAGCGTTTCTGGCTGCACCCATCGCCAACTTCGACGATGCCCGCCGGCAGCTTCGTGGCCATACGGTCTCCGCGTTCGAACCGCTGCTCGGCCGCATCGACCCCAAACTGATTGAAGCCATGGTCGAGGCATCGAAAGAATCGCTCGGCGGTGCGGAAACCGCGCCGACACCGACATCCGCAAAGAAACCCAAGGAATCCGGCAAGCCCATGACCGACACCGCACCCGCCAGCGCCGAAACCACCACCATCGGCATCGACGACTTCGCCAAGCTCGACCTGCGCATCGGCAAGGTCACCGCCTGCGAGTTCGTGGAAGGCTCAGACAAGCTGTTGCGCTTCGAGCTGGACGGCGGCCCGCTGGGCACCCGGCAGATCTTCTCCGGCATTCGCGCCGCCTATGCCGAACCGGAAAAGCTGGTCGGCCGCAACGTGGTCTTCATCGCCAACCTGGCCCCGCGCAAGATGCGCTTCGGCCTGTCCGAAGGCATGATCCTCTCGGCCGGTGACGGCGGCAGCGACCTGTTCCTGCTCGATGCCGATCAGGGCGCCAAACCGGGCGCCACCGTCCGGTAATCAGCGCACCAAGCAAAACCCCCACTCGCGTGGGGGTTTTTCATACCAGCGGATCCATCAAACCAGTTCGCTGGCGTTCTGGATGATGTTGCCGACCAGACCGTAAGCCTTGGCGTCTTCGGCAGACATCCAGTAATCGCGCTCGGTGTCGTTGGCGATGCGCTCGTAGGTCTGCCCGGTCTCGCGCGCGAAAATTTCGTTGAGGCGCTTGCGCATGCGGATGATTTCGCGCGCGTGGATCTCGATCTCGCTGGCCGAGCCGCCGGCACCGCCGGAGGGCTGGTGCAGCAGAAAGCGCGTGTTGGGCAGGCTGAAGCGGTTTTCGCGTTTGACCGCCGCATAGATCAAGGCGCCGGCACTCGCCACCCAGCCGGTACCGACGATCTTCACTTCCGGCTTCACGAACTTGATCATGTCGTAAATGGTGTCGCCGGACTCGACGTGACCACCCTGGCTGTTGATGAAAATGGTGATCGGATCATCGCTTTCATACTGCAAGGCCAGCATCCGCGCGGTGACGCGCTCGGCCAGTTTCTGGTCGATGCCGCCATAGATCAGGATGGTGCGTGCCTTGAACAGGCGCTCCTCGATTTGCGGCGAGCGCTTTTCCGGTGCATCGGGCTCGGCTTTTTCGGCGAATGTGCTGATAGTGAACTCGTTGTTGGGCATGCATGCTTCCTTGGTGATCGTGCCGGTTCGATATCGGCAGTGCCGTCCAGGCCACTGCAGCAAGAGGTAATGGCAGACCGCGCCACTTCAAGCCATCGATACAAGACCGAATTGCTCCACAATATGGCATATATGGCTACCGAAACTTCCATGTTGGCGGCACAGATCGACGCCTTGCTGCCGCAGACGCAGTGCGAGCAGTGCGGCTTTCACGGCTGCCGGCCCTATGCCGAGGCGATCGCCCGCGGCGAGGCCGAGATCAACCAGTGCCCGCCCGGCGGCGTGGCCGGCATCGAGAAGCTGGCCGCACTGCTGCAGAGGCCGGTGCTGGCGCTGAATCCGGAACACGGGCTCGAGAAGCCACGCACGCTGGCGCGCATTGTCGAGGCCGATTGCATTGGCTGCACCAAGTGCATCCAGGCCTGCCCGGTCGACGCGATCGTGGGTGCGTCCAAATTGATGCACACGGTGATCGACGACGACTGCACTGGCTGCGAACTGTGCGTGCCAGCCTGCCCGGTCGACTGCATCGTGCTGTTACCGATGCCGCCGCAGCAGATCGATGACGCGCATGCCGAGGCTGCGCGCGAACACTTCCAGCGACGCGAGGCGCGCCTGCAACGCCAGCACGCACAACGCGAAGCCGAACTGGCCGCGCGCAAGGCCGCCGTCGACAGCAACGCCAAACGCAATCCGGTGCTGGAAGCGCTGGCCCGCGCCAAGGCAAGACAACAGAAGCCCGAATCATGAAACGCGCCGACGTCATCGACCTGTTCACGCGCCTGCGCGAACTCGATCCGCACCCCACCACCGAGCTCGACTACACCAACCCGTTCGAGCTGCTGGTGGCGGTGGTGCTGTCGGCGCAGGCCACCGACGTGGGCGTGAACAAGGCCACCCGGAGGCTCTACCCGATCGCCAATACACCACAGGCGATCCTTGACCTCGGCGAAGAGGCACTCAAGCGTCACATCAGCACGATTGGCTTGTTCAATACCAAAGCGAAGAACGTGATGGCGCTGTGCCGGCTACTGCTCGAACAGCACGCTGGCGAGGTGCCGCACAGCCGCGAGGCGCTGGAAGCGCTGCCCGGCGTCGGACGCAAGACCGCCAACGTGGTGCTCAACACTGCCTTCGGCGAGCCGACCATCGCGGTCGACACCCATATCTTCCGCGTCGCCAATCGCACCGGCCTGGCCCCGGGCAAGGACGTGCGCACGGTCGAAGACAAGCTGGTCAAGGTGATCCCTGCCGAGTTCAAGCAGGATGCACACCACTGGCTGATCCTGCACGGCCGCTACGTGTGCAAGGCGCGCAAGCCGGACTGCCCGCAGTGCGTGATCCGCGACCTGTGCCGATTCAAGGACAAGACACTCGAAAGCTGAGCCAACTCAGCCCCGTAGGAGCCCGCTCGCGGGCGATGCTCCTGCTTTGATACACGATTGAAAAGCATCGCCCGCTCGCGGGCTCCTACGGGCAGCGCTTGGGATCGGGGGCCAATTGCGCCCGCTCCAGCGCAGCAATGTGGCGCTCGAGCCGCGGCCCGAGGTAACAGTGCGAGCCGCAGGGCAACATGCCCACCTCACCGAACTCGCGCAGATACCAGGCCGGCGCACGCGACACGAAACCGTGGTGGTCTCCGGCCACATCGTCGCGACGGGTGAACACCTCGAGGAAGGCCACGCCCTCGAGCATCTCGCCGATGCCCTGCAGGCCGGCGCGAATCTCCGCCGGCTTCAGGTAATGCAGCACGTCGGTGCACACGATCAGGTCGAAGCGCGTGTCGAAGCGCAGGTGTTCGAGCTGGCCGAAGCGGGCCAGCCCGATGTTCCGACTGCGGCCGTAGCGCGCCACCACGTACTCACTGGCATCAAGGCCGCGGTACTCGATGTCCGGGCGCAGCGCGCGCAATGGCTTGCGCCAGGTCGCCTCACCGCAACCGACGTCGAGCACGTTGTGGATCGGGCGACCCAGGTAGTACTCCGCCTGCGCCACCACCATTGCCACCTTGCGCCGCAGTTCGGCCGGCGAACTCACCGCATGCTGCGGGTCGCGGTACCACTTGTCGAAATAGTCGCGGTCGTAGGTCTTGGGCATCTTGATCGGAGGGCGTGTGAACGGACAGGCATGGTAACTGGCCGGCACGACCATCGGCAGCCGCGACATCACCTTTTGCATGCGCGGCGCTAGTCAGCATGGTCGAGGTCATATGTCTTCGAGGAATATTCACATGAGCATGGTCCGTTTCCGCCTGATCGGCAGCCGCGCCGATGCCGACGCCGTGATTGCTGGCTTGCACGGCGTCGACGGCATCGAACACGTGGAGGAAATTCATGACCTCACCCCGGGCGTACGCGACGACTCCAGCTCCAGCGAGTCGGTGGCCGACAACGAGGGTCACGTGTATTTCATCGAAGTGGATGCCGACAACGACGAACTGGCCGACGCCGTGCGCAGCGAAGCCGAAGTGATTGCCAGCGACGCCTCCGCCGGCATCGAGTTCGTCGACGAATTCTGAACGTCTGAAGCGGACACGTTGACTCGTGTCATCCGTCAGCAAGCTGCTGCGTTGAACCTGCGTACGGACCGCTCGTCGAGGGTCTCAACCAGACAAGGTGCCACGCATGCACGTCGAACTCGCCCCACGGAAGTCGCTGAGCTTCGCCGCCCTTTGCATCATCTCGCTGGCTGCCAGCCTGTGCATGCCCGCCGCGCAGGCAGCGCAGTCGATACCGGCGCCCAGCCATGACGATATCCGCTGGTTGCAGCGCGCCAGCTTCGGGCTTGATTCGGCCACGCTGGCGCGCTACGAGCAACTCGGCCGCAGCGGCTGGCTCGACGAGCAGCTGTCCGGTCGCAACGACTCGCTGCCGCCGGCCATCCACGATCTGATCAACAGCTACCCGGCCGTCAGCACCACGCCAGCAGAACTCGTGGCCACGGCCATCGAGGCCCGCCAGCGCCTGAAGAGCATGCCCGACGGCGACGCCAAGGTCGCCGCCAAGAAGGAGCTGCAAAAGCAGGAGCGCGAGCTGGCGAGACAGGCGCAGCAGGCCGAATTGCTGCATGCGATCTATGGCAGCAACCAGATCAAGGAACAGATGGTCTGGTTCTGGCTCAACCACTTCAGCGTCTACGCCGCCAAGGGTGGCGTGCGTCCGGTGGCCGCCGACTACGAGCAAAACGTGATCCGCCCGCACGCGCTGGGCA
>JBBQQL010000088.1:0-16933 GCA_038215995.1 Lysobacterales bacterium | reverse complement strand
CAACTTCCGCCTGTTCTGCACGCCGGCGATCAACCTGTTTCCGCGTCGCGCCGACCGCATCCACCTGCAGCCGGGCAAGACCGAATACCACGTGCTGGCCGATCGCACCCGGCCGATGGATTTCGAGGTGCACTCGATCAGTGACGTCGAGGGCTTCGGTGACCGACAGGAGCCCGATCTGCGCTTCCAGCCGTTCTATGGTTGCGACGAACGCAGTTGGCACAGCGGCACCGCCGCGTTCTACACGGTGCGGCGCGAGCCGCGCCTGCTGTCATCGAAGCAGCAGGTGAATGGCGCCCGTTCCAGCTACATCGGCAACGAGATGTTCATTTCGCTGGTGGACGCGCGTGACGCGCCGTTCTCCACCAGCTTGCGCCAGATCGGCATGCAGCTGCTTTGCACCAACCGTGACCTGCCACTGCAGATGCCGGTGGGCAAGGGCGCGACCGACTTCACCATGGAAGCCGGTGCACCGGTGCAGGCGATCCGCTGCGTCGCCGGCCCGACCAAGCCGCGCGCACCCACCGCCACCGGTGAGACCGCGTGGCGTCTGCTCAGCCATCTTCAACTCAACTACGCCTCATTACTAGGCGATGGCGGCGAGCATGGCGCGGGTGCGCTGCGCGAGATGCTGACGCTGTACTGCGACGAATTCGACTCCGGCGCGCGGCGGCAGATCGAAGGCATCAAATCGGTCGCCTCCGCTCCCATCGTGCGGCGCATACCGGTACCCGGCCCGATCAGTTTCGGCCGCGGACTGGAGATCACCCTCACCTGTGACGACGGTGCCTTCGAAGGCACGGGCGCCTTTCTGCTCGGTTCGGTGATGCAGCACTTTTTCGCGCGCTACGTTTCGGTCAATTCATTCACCGAAACGGTACTGCGCACCCTGGAACGCAACGAGGTGGCCCGATGGCCGGCACGACTGGGCAAGCGCCAGACCCTGTAGCGCTGCTCGATGCGCTGCACGACCAGCCCGAACGCTTCGACTTTTTCGACGCGGTGCGGCGCATCGAGTGTGCTTATCCCGATCACCCGCGACTGGGTGAATCGACCAAGCCATCGGAAGATCCGGTACGCCTGTGCCAGACCCCGTCACTGGCGTTTGCGCCACGCATGCTGGACCGTTTCGACAAGCCCGCCGGAGGCAAGCCGGCACGCCTGCACGGCCTGTTTTTCGGCCTGTTCGGTCCCAACGCCGCGCTGCCGCTGCATCTCACCGAATATGCGCTGGACCGTCAGATCAACGCACGGGACCACACCTTCACCGCCTTCGCCAACATCTTCCATCACCGGATGATGAGCCTGTTCTACCGCACCTGGGCTGATGCGCAGCCTACCGTGCAATACGACCGACCCGCGCAGGATCGTTTCGGCTTGTACATGGGCGCGCTGGTGGGTCTGGCCACGCCGCACCTGTCCGATTGCGACGCCATGCCCGATCAGTTCAAGCGCTTCTTCGCCGGGCGTCTGTTGCAGCAGGCGCGCAATGCCGAGGGACTGCAAACGCTATTGCAGGACTTCTTTCGCATTCCGGTGCGGGTGCTCGAATTTGTCGCCGAGTGGATGCGCCTGCCGCCGGAGGCGCACCTGCAACTGGGGCGCTCGACCCAGGTCGCCGCGCTGGGTCTTACCACGGTGATGGGCGAGCAGGTATGGGGGGCGCAGCAGCGCTTCCGTTTACGCATCGGTCCGCTCGATGGTGCCGAGTTCAATCATTTTCTGCCCGGTGGCGAAGCGCTCAAGCAGTTGGTGTCCGCGGTGAAAACCTATGCCGGCGAAGAGCGCGCGTGGGACGTGCAACTGGTGCTCAAGCGCGCCGAGATACCGACCACGCAGCTCGGCCAGGCCGGCCGCATGGGGCTCACCACCTGGATCGGGCGGCCGCAGCACAACGCGGATGCCGATGATGTCTTTCTGCGGCCGGCAGGCTAGCTGCATGAACACCCTGCCGATGTCGCCCTTCAATCTGATCACCGCTCGCGCTGCCGGCGCGGGTTCCACCCGCTAACGTCGCAAGGACTTCACCCTCATGGCCGATATCAGCCGCAATGCCCTGTTTGGAAAGCTCAACAAGCTCGCCTACCGCGGCATCGAGAGCGCCACCGTATTTTGCAAGCTGCGGGGCAACCCGTATATCGAGCTGGTGCACTGGATCCACCAGCTGTTGCAACTGCAGGATTCAGACCTGCACCGCATCGTCAAGCAGTTCAACATCAACCCCTCCAACCTGGTGCGCGATGTCACCGACGCACTGGATCGCCTGCCGCGCGGCTCCACCAGCATTTCCGATTTTTCCAGCAATGTAGAGGAAGCGGTCGAGCGCGGCTGGGTCTTCGCCACCTTGATGTTTGGCGAAGCGCAGGTGCGCACGGGCTACCTGATCGTGGGCATCCTGCAGACTCGCAGCCTGCGTAATGCGTTGGTGGGCATCTCCAAGGAATTCGAGAAAATCAAACTGGAAACCCTCACCGAGCGCTTCGCTGAAGTGGTCGAAGGTTCTCCCGAGGACAACCAGAGCGCCTCCGACGGCTTCAAGATGGGCGGCGCCGTACCGGGTGAAGCCAGTGGCGCGATGGGTCCGGCGCAGATGGGCAAGCAGGAGGCCCTGGCGCAGTTCACCATCGACCTCACCGAGCAGGCGCGCAGCGGCAAGATGGATCCGATCGTCGGTCGCGACGACGAGATCCGCCAGCTGGTCGACATCCTCATGCGCCGTCGCCAGAACAACCCGATGCTGGTCGGTGAAGCTGGTGTGGGCAAGACCGCGGTGATCGAAGGCTTCGCCATGCGCATAGCGATCGGCGACGTGCCGCCACCGCTGAAGGACGTGCAGTTGCGCGTGCTCGACGTCGGCCTGCTGCAGGCCGGCGCCAGCATGAAGGGCGAGTTCGAGAACCGGCTCAAGCAGGTGATCGAGGAAGTGCAGTCCTCGACCAAGCCGATCATCCTGTTCATCGACGAGGCGCACACCCTGGTTGGTGCCGGCGGCGCCGCCGGCACCGGTGATGCGGCCAACCTGCTCAAACCCGCCCTGGCGCGCGGCAATCTGCGCACGATCGGCGCCACCACCTGGGCCGAATACAAGAAGCACATAGAAAAAGATCCGGCACTGACTCGCCGCTTCCAGACCGTGCAGATCGACGAGCCCAGCGAAGAGAAGGCGATACTGATGATGCGCGGCGTGGCCAGCGTGATGGAAAAGCACCACAAGGTGCAGATCCTCGACGAGGCGCTGGAGGCCGCGGTAAAGCTGTCCCATCGCTATATCCCGGCGCGGCAGCTGCCGGACAAGTCCGTCAGCCTGCTCGACACCGCCTGCGCCCGCGTCGCCATCAGCCAGCATGCGGTGCCAGCGGAAGTCGATGACACACGCAAGCGCATCCAGGCGCTCGAGACCGAGCTGGGCATCATTACCCGCGAGAAAAACGTCGGCGTCGAGGTCGCTGCGCGCGAACAGGCTGCCACCGAGAAGCTGCTGACGCAGAAAGCGCGCCTCGAAGTGCTCGAAGCGAACTGGATCGCCGAGAAGGAGCTGGTGGAAAAAATCCTCGACATCCGTTCCAGGCTGCGCGGCACGACCGGCCCGGTGGAAGGAACCGGCAGCGCGCTGGAAGAGTCTGCCAACGAGGAGGCGGCGGCCGAGGGCGTGCCACCGAAGGGCGTGGCCGCGCTTGATGGCGCCGAACGTTCCGCTGCACTGGATGAGCTCAGGACGCTGCAAACGCAGCTGGCCGAATTGCAGGGCGAAACCCCGCTGATCCTGGCCTCGGTCGACTACCAGGCGGTGGGCTCGGTGGTCTCCGACTGGACCGGCATTCCGGTCGGCCGCATGGTCAAGAGCGAAGTCGAAACCGTGATGAACCTCGCCAGGCTGATGGGCGCACGCGTCATCGGCCAGGACCACGCGATGGAGATGATCGCCAAGCGCATCCAGACCTCCCGCGCCGGCCTGGTCGACCCGAACAAGCCGATCGGCGTATTCATGCTCGCCGGTACTTCCGGCGTGGGCAAGACCGAAACCGCGCTGGCGCTGGCCGAAGCCCTCTATGGCGGTGAGCAGAACATCATCACCATCAACATGAGTGAGTTCCAGGAAGCGCACACCGTCTCCACCCTCAAGGGCGCGCCCCCCGGCTACGTCGGTTATGGCGAAGGCGGCGTGCTGACCGAGGCGGTGCGACGCAAGCCGTACTCCGTGGTGCTGCTGGACGAGGTCGAGAAAGCCCATCCCGACGTGCACGAAATCTTCTTCCAGGTGTTCGACAAGGGTGTCATGGAAGACGGCGAAGGCCGTTCGATCGACTTCAAGAACACCCTGATCCTGCTCACTACCAACGCCGGCACCGAGATGATCTCCAGCCTGTGCAAAGACCCGGAGCTCATGCCCGATCACGAGGGCATGGCCAAGGCGCTGCGCGAGCCACTTCTGCAGATCTTCCCGCCCGCACTACTGGGTCGGCTGGTCACCATTCCGTATTACCCGCTAAGCCCCGAGATGCTGGGCAAGATCGTCAAGCTGCAGATCAACCGCATCAAGAAGCGGGTTGAGTCTCGTTACAAGATTCCGTTCGAGTACGACGAGGAGGTGGTGAAGCTGGTCGTCGAGCGCTGCACCGAGACCGAGTCAGGCGGACGCATGATTGACGCGATCCTCACCAACTCGATGTTGCCAGATATCTCGCGCGCGTTCCTGACCAAGATGATGGAAGGGGAGGAGGTTGCGAAGGTACAGGTGGGGGTGACGGACGGGGAGTTTTCGTATGGGTTTGGGTGAGGTGGTCTGACCAGTAAAGGAGCCTGAACCCATTGACGCCATTTTTTATCGCCCGGTCTGCTTTCCAACGTCGTATAGCGATCCTTGAACCCATGCAAAGCATAGGAAAAGTGATACGGGTCAATTTACAAAATAATTGGCTGGGGTCGAGCGTGAATAGTTTTGTCCGACACGTTTTGGTCAGTGTACGCGAGGCTCTTTCCATGTGTTCGCGTACCACCAATTCACAGAGTTATATGACAAAAACAGGAGTCAAAGTCAGATTAAGGATAGGAGGAATGGTTTCATAGTTAAGTTTCCTTGGCGCTAAAGCCTTGGTAAAAATATACCGTGACCACGAATTCAGTGAGTGAGCGTTGTCCCGTTGCGGTCGCCTCTGTTCTTCCAATTGGACCTCAAGATTCGATGTCGCTTCTAGGAGGATGTATGAGTTGGTCATCAAAAATCGTAAGTAGTCGCGGCACTGGGGAAGTTGTCGAGTGCGGAGACGATGAAGGTGCGATCGTCCACCTATTTAACGAAAATGCATCCGTTAACGGGCACACGATGATGTCCATCGAATACAAGGATGGAAGCTTCTGGGGTCTTAGTTTTGAGCCACTCGAATCGGATGAAAGCCTGCTTTGGAAGTTTCTGGGGACGAAAGCGAAAATCGTTAACCGTACAGAATATGGATCAACTAACTCGGGCGTAAATGGTCAGGTTGCTGACTACGTCGCTACCTACGTCATCAATAAAGAGCAAAAAGATATACTGCGTGATGTTATTAATATGGAAGAGAAAAGAGTTGAAAAAGGTGAGGTCACCTACGCGCTGACGGGTATCCCACTTTATGGAATATTTCAAACGGGTTATAGGGATACATGTTATTCGTGGGTGGTCCGAGTTCTGCGATGGGCTGGAGTGACTAATCGTGTATGGGTTGCGACACGTTGGGTTTCTATTGCGCCATCTTCTACCTGGGCATACTCAGACACAAAGCCGGTTTGGAAGTAAGTTTGGGTTACCTTGACTTGCAGTATTTCACATGACATCAAATAAGCAAGTGGCGGACCCATGTTCATCTTTCGCGTGTGTTGGAACTTGCAGATGTGACGGAAGCCGATCCTGAAACGATGTTTTATCTATTTAATTAGTCGATACGCGTAGTCACTAAATAACGCGGTCAGGTTCACTTCCCACTATAGGCGGGACCGATAATCAGGTTTGTCTATCTCCATAGCGAATGATTTGGCCGAAAACCAAGGCTTATCGTCTTGTTAGGAAGGCGTTTTCATGATGTTTATCGATAAATTAGAATTTCAGAGAATAAATATATATAAGTGTGCTGCGTTGGCTTTCCCTGGGGGAAGCGTGCGGCGGATCGATTGGACCAGGCGATAAGAGGCTTCTTGAAATGAGCATGATCGTTCTCTGGGCTGAGGCAGACCATAAAAACCGAGCGGAGCTGCTCGCGAAGACCTATGGCACGACGGCCTACAACATAACAAATACGAAACCAGTGAGTGTTCCTGGCCTGGATACCTTGGCCTTCTGGGGCCACGGCGACGCATGGAAGTTTTGCTCCATGAGCGAAGACGAGTTTCTGGATACCGTTCTGGCGTGGAAAAAGATCAACAAGGGAATCCAGACTGTCGAGATGATTTCCTGCAACCTTCGCCATCGCATGGGCAACCAGCGTGATTCTTTTACGGGCAAGGTCATTACCCGAATCAAGCGCAAGCACGCTGATATTTGTTTCAAGGCGTTGCCCGTGGCTACGTCGGGGATGGGGGTGACCTGTGAGAACTCCATATTGAAGTGGCAGCCTGCCAGCCAAACCTGGGCCTACTGCGCCACACCTGGCAAAGAAGACAAATTTATGTGGGCGGTTTGCAAGATGCTTGAGGACCGCATGCCGCCGCGGGGTGACCGGGACGGCTATGTAAGAGCACACAACCAACTGCTGGGCGAGCAGTTTGCGTCCAAACACAAGTTCGGAAAAGACGCGCTCGGGTCGGTAGTGATGGAGCCGTGCTCGCTCAACAACATGATTTGCGTTGCAAATAGTTCGCATGTATCGACTGGCTCGATTGGCACGCTGCGCTGGGCTTTGGTGGACATCAAATAGATTGGAAGCCGTGAGAAGTCCGCAGCGTCAGGTGCGCTTCCTGACTTATCGAGGTTGGCTACGTTGGTTGGTAGCCAACTCCTGGTCAGCTGATCCCAGCCTTCCATTTTGATGCAGGACACACTTGGGAAGCCACTCTTGATGACCAGATTACCTTCGTTATTACGCATCTATCGATGGGGCCGCTGTCAGCGTACCCCCGTCGCGCAAGTCTGCGCCGTTGCGTGAGGGTTGCAGGCTTTGTGGCCCTTCCCGCGTATTGACGGCATGGCGTGCGCGGCGCAATCGGTGGATGAAGTCGGGGGTAAACCTAAGGGTCAGAGTGCACTTTAGTTGTGCCGGCCATGTAGAAAGTCGACTCGGGCCGCTGTTTCGAATTCCGTTCTTGTTTGATAGTTTGTTAAAAATACTTATCAAGTCGAGGGTGTTATGCCTCCAGAGAAAAAGACTTACACCTATCCTGATCTTTACAGGAACAATGTTGAAAATACTTATAAATATGAAATAAAGGAAGGCGTCAAGAAGATGGCAGATAAGCTAGTTGCTGGTGTCGCGACCGGTGCTGGTAAAAAAACAATGACATTTAGAGATTTGGTAGGGATGTCGGTATATCTTAAAGTTGAGGTTGGGGCGTTTGTTAGTGGCGCTGGAAATTTGTGCTTTTCACGGGGGCGTGAAGGGGCCATTGTCATTCCGGCCGATTGTACAATTATTGCCCACACGCATCCAACAACTTCCACCGCTCCAGATCAGGTTACGGGAGACATGCGCCGTTGTAACGATCAGGTTGAGTTGGCTGTCACTGCTGCGGGCCTGATTATCTACTACAGCGAAGGTTATTGTTATAACAGCAAAGTGGGTGATGCACTGACTAGTAAGATTGAGTACAGGAATGCATTTGCCCCGGGGCACGTAGATTTAGATAGGGTAATAACTGCTGATTTACTGACGCATCTTGGTAAATACGCCTGATGGCTGTCATAAGCGGGGACAGGGCTAACTCAGGAAAACCTAGGTTAGTGGGCGAGTTCAATTCTGAAGTGCACCACCCCAAGCGGTAGAGCGGCGCAGGCGCGGTAGCCAGTGCAGCTTCACCGCCACGTGGAACGTAAGCGTCTGCCCGCTGCATCCTGAGGGGGAGGGTGCGGCACCGGAGCGTTGGAGCAGCGGCGCGCCTAGGGCCTTCCTTCGGTTTCCCTACTGTCGGCCGGCGTTTTTGAACGGCGCTCGTGTTCGAGCATTTGACCGGGTTGGCGTCGCTTTTGCGCACTCTAATACATGGGTGCAGCAGATTGCAGTTCGCATGGAGTGGCGCCTGGATGCGGCTTTTCCGAGCGGGCGGCTGCTCCGTCATTTCAGGGCGTGGCTTGGGCGACGCCATTGGCAGTTCGGATCGGGGGATGCATGAAAAAACAGATTTTGGCGAGGCCGCGAGGCCTTTTCGTTTTGGTGTTTGATGGAGTCTTATCGGGGAGCTGCTCATGCCTGGTCAGCCACTGAGTCGAGCCGAGTTCATGGCCTTGGGCGAGTTGGCAAAGGCCCGACGGCAGTTGGTCGTCAACATGTTTGGCGGCACCAAGCTGGTGTTTGGCCGCTCCGGTCAGTTGTCCACGGCCAAGTCACTGCTGTCCAGTGGCAAGTCGGTGAAGACTTCGGTAAGCAAGGCGGCGAAGACTGGTAGCAGCACCACCAGCACGGTGGCGACGTTGCCGGGGATGAAGGAAGCCTTCGAAAATTTCATGGTCGAGTGCGCGGATGTGGACAACATCGGTGACGTGATGGAGGCGATTGGCGGTGAGGTGCTGCACAACCTCATCGCCGAGGTCACGCCTTACCTCGGTATCGTCACCAGTTCGGTCAAGCTGGCCAAGGCCGGCAAGGCGGTGGCGACCGACGGCTACCACCTCTACAAGAGTACCGACTACAAGCGCGGCTTCCGCATGGGCGATCCCTACGCCGCCGCCGAGGCGATCCAGCTCATCATCAAACGGGATCTGGCCCAGCACTCGGTCAAGCTGGCGCAGCAGACGGTTGCCACCGGCGCCAAGATCGGCGGCTTGTTCGCCGACTTCGGCACCGGCACCACGGCCGCCATCGGTGTGGCCAACACGCTGGCCAGCCTTGGCCTGCAGTTGTTTTCGCTGGGTCTGGACATCAAGGATCTGCGCGCCGGCAACAAGCGCCTGGCCCAGCCCAATGCGCTCGACCTGACGGTGTTCAACGAGAGCCCGATCCTGGGCTGCTACCTGATCACCTGCGCCGACACCTCGGCGGTGGCCAACATGTTTGTCGCCGATATCGGCCTGCCGGGCTGGATGGACCGGGTCGAGGCGATGAAAAAGAACCAGATGGAGCCGCTGATCAAGATCGCCAGCAAGAACATCGCCAGCTCGCGGCTGCAACTGGAAGGACTGGCGTCGGACAAGGGCACGCATGTGAAAAAGGGCTTCTTCGCCGGCGTGAAAAGCAAGGCGCTCAAGCAGTTGCATCTCAGTTGAGA
Organism: Lysobacterales bacterium; assembly: GCA_038215995.1. Classification (GTDB taxonomy): domain Bacteria; phylum Pseudomonadota; class Gammaproteobacteria; order Xanthomonadales; family Rhodanobacteraceae; genus Rhodanobacter. The sequence goes on along the minus strand of JBBQQL010000088.1, from coordinate 7,546 downwards.
CTGGGGCCGGCCGGTCAGCGTGTGGCTGCCCCGGCCCCGCCGGGCCCCGAAAATTGGTCGCGCATCGCGTGATCAAATCCGGCCCCTTTTTACGCACCTACCAATGGAACGCCATATCGACCGGAAACGGCGATGGCGCGTGGGTGCGTGATCAGGGGGCAAGACATGTTTGACGCCAGACGACCAGCGATTCACTCAACGCTTCCGCGGCGGCGTGCGCCAGCGCGGCTGGCCAGCATCGCCGGCACGGGCTGCTGAGGCGCGCGCCATGCAGCCAGCCGCGCGATTGACCGACATGCACGTCTGCCCGATGGTGACCGGGATCATCCCGCACGTGGGTGGCCCGATCCTCGCGCCCGGCAAACCGACGGTACTGATCGGCGGACTCCCGGCAGCGCGGCTGGGTGACATGGCCGTGTGCGTCGGTCCGCCGGACAGCATCGTCATGGGTTCGCCCAAGGTGCTCATCGGTGGCCAGCCTGCCGCACGCCTGGGCGACAGCACCGCGCACGGTGGCACCATCGTGCTCGGCTGCTTTACCGTGCTGATCGGCTGAGGGGCGACGATGAACGCTGCCAGCCGCCGCTCACCCGCTCGACGCACACAGGCGAAAGCTGCGCCGAAGCCCTATCTTGTCTTGCTGCAGCAAGCGATCAAGGCGCACCAGTCCGATGAGCTCGACGAGGCCGAGCGGTTGTATGGCGAGGTGCTGGACCTGCAGGTGGCACAGCCCGATGCGCTGCACTTTCTCGGGGTGTTGAGTCACCAGTGCGGGCGCAGCGACGAGGCGGTGACCTTGATTGGTGCCGCGTTGAAGATTACCCCGCGCCATCCCGATGCGCACAACAACCTCGGCAACGTGCACAAGGAGTGCGGCCGGCTGGCAGAGGCGGAAGCCTGCTACCGCCGCGCGCTCGCCTGCGGCCCGAGCCACCACAACGCGCTGAGCAACCTGGCCCTGGTGCTGGAGGCGCAGGAACGGCTCGACGACGCCTTCGATGCGTATACGCAGCTGCAGCAGCAGGCGCCGACTTACGCCCACGGCCATTACCGGCTTGGCATGTTCCTGCGCAACCACGCCCAGCACGAGCAACATCTGGAACAGTCGGCCGAGTGCTTCCGCCAGGCGTTCCACTACGACGAGCGCAATGTGCGTGCGCTGGAAGGCGTGGGTATCTCGCTGTACATGCTCGGTCGCCACGATGAGGCCGCGACGGTGTATCGCGACTGGTTGGCGCGCGAGCCGAGCAACCCCGTGCCGCGGCACATGCTGGCCTCCTGTGGTGCGGCCGAGGCACCGGCGCGTGCCGCCGACGACTACGTGCGCGATGTATTCGACGGCTTTGCCGAAAGTTTCGACGAGCAGTTGCTGAACAATCTCGGCTACCGCGCACCGCAGGTGCTGACCGAAGCACTCACCGCACTGTTGCCGGCCGCCGCAAGGGAATTGGACATACTGGATGCCGGCTGCGGCACGGGCCTGTGCGCGCCGCTGGTGCGCGACCACGCGCGACGGCTGGTCGGCGTCGATCTGTCCCCCGGCATGGTCGACAAGGCACGTGCTCGCGGAGGCTACGACGTCCTTGAAGTCGCCGAGCTTACCGCCTGGCTGGACGATCATCCCGGCGAATTCGACGTGGTGATTTCCGCCGACACCCTGGTCTATTTCGGCGAACTGGGGCCAGTGCTGATGGCAACCGCCACTGCCCTGCGTGCCGATGGCTGGCTGGGTTTTACGCTGGAGTCGATTGACGGCGAAGACGACCGCGCCGAACTCGATTCGAGCGGTCGCTATCGGCACTCGCGCGCCTACGTGCAGCGCGTGCTCACAGCCGCTGGATTCACCGACATCAGCATTCGCGCCGACACCTTGCGCAAGGAGCGCGGTCAGGCGGTAGGTAGCTGGGTGGTGCTGGCGCGGCGCCAGGGTACGGCGACGACGGACGTGCAGGCCTCCGCTTCAGCGTTGCAGGGAGCATCGACATGATCGGCGCCTCATCCATTCTTTCCAGCTATGCCGGATCGCGGAGATCGCTGACATGACGGCCCAGATCACACTCACCTGTTCCAGTTGTGATGGCCTGCTTTTTCTGGCGATGAGCGCCGAAGAGCATCTGGGGCAACTCTTCAACTATGACGTTCAGTTTGCCAGCAAGGACGAAAATATCGACCTGAGCGCCTTGCTCGGCACCTCGATGACGGTGACCGTCAGCCCGCAGGACAGTTGGATACGCTATTTCAACGGCATGGTCTGCGAGGCGTCGCAGACCGGCGTGGTGATCATCGACAACCTGAGCTACGCGCAATATGCGGTGCGCCTGGTGCCCAAGCCCTGGCTGCTGCGGCAGAAGGTCGATTGCCGCATCTACTCCAAGATGAGCGTGTCGGCGATTGTCCAGTCGGTGCTCAGCGATGCCGGCTTCACCGATGTCCGGCTCAGCCTCAGCGCCAACTATGTCGAGCGCGAGTATTGCGTGCAATATCGTGAGAGCTGCTTCAACTTCATCAGTCGGCTGATGGAGCAGGAGGGCATCTACTACTACTTCACCCATGACAAGACGAGCCACACGATGGTGTTGGCCGACGGGGTCAGCGCGCATTCGGTCACACCCGACTTCAGTCAGGTGCCTTATCAGCCAGAGAACGACAGTGGCCTGCGCTCGAAAGCGACGATCAGCAGTTGGAGCTGCTCGCGTGGCCTGGATGCGGCCAAATTCCAGTTGACCGACTACGACCCGATGGCCTCGAAGACCGCGCTGCTGGCCACCGGAGACACCGCCGGACACCGCAGCGCTGGCGCCGTCGGCGAGATGGTGGCTTTCGACTATCCGGGGCTTCATGACGATGTGAGCGTGGGCAAGCAGTTCGCCCAGGTGCGGGCCGAAGCGCTCAGCGCCTCGCGTTCGCACTATCAGGGCAGCACCGGCGCCAGCAGTATCCGCATCGGTGGCTTGTTCACCCTGAGCGATTACCCGCGCGCGGCGCTGAACATGGAGTACCTGATCGTGGGCACGAGCATCCAGCTCAGTGGCGGCGGCGTGGTCTCCGGTGGCAGCGAAGCCTCGGCTGCATTCAGCTGCAACTTTCAGGCGATCGAGAGCAGCAAGCCTTACCGCAACCTGCCGACGGCAGTGAAGCCCACGGTGGTCGGGCTGCAGACGGCCATCGTGTGTGGCAGCGATACCGCCGAGGACATTGCTGTCGACGCCAACGGCCGCGTGCAGGTCACCTTCCACTGGAATACGCCGGACAAGCCCGAGGCGGCCAGCTCGTGCCCGGTGCGGGTGGCTTCACCGTGGGCGGGCAAGGCCTGGGGGGCGGTAAGCATTCCGCGCGTGGGGCAGGAAGTGGTGGTGAGCTTTCTCGAGGGGGACCCGGATCGGCCGCTGATCATCGGCAGCGTCTACAACGACATCAACACGCCGCCGTACACGCTGCCGGACAACAAGACCCAGTCGGGCATCAAGAGTCGCAGCCTGTTGGGCGGTGCCGACGATGCCAACGAGCTGCGCTTCGAGGACAAGGCGGGCTCGGAGCAGTTCTTCATTCATGCGCAGAAGGACATGGTGGAGGAGGTCGAGAACGACCACACCGTCACCATCGATCACGACGAGACGGTGACGATCAAGAACGACCAGACCGAAACCGTCCAGCACGATCGCTCGATCACAGTGAAGAACGAGGACAAGCTCGACGTCACCGCCAACGCCACCAGCACCATCGGGCAGAAATTCAAGCTCAGCGCGGGTACCGAGATCGAGCTGGTCACCGGTGCCTCGAGCATCGTGATGAAGAGCTCCGGCGACATCGAGATCAAGGGCGTCAACATCACCATCACCGGCAGCATGGGGGTGAAGATCGAAGGCCAGGTGGAGGTGGGCATCAAGGCCGGCGCCACCATGGACGTCGGTGCGGGCGCCAGCCTCAAGGTGCATTCGGACGCCATGCTCGAAGTCGCTGGCGGCGGCATGGCGACGGTCAAGGCGCCGATGCTCACGCTCAAGGGCGATGCGATGACGCAGGTGTCCGGCGGCATCATCATGATTGGTTAACGGAGGAGTTGCGCATGTCAGCGGTTATTCACGCGTCGGTGCAGATGGAGCTGTCGCCTCCGGCCAGCGCCTTGCTGCGCGCCGAGATGACGCCGCAGGCGGCGGTGCAGCATCTGCTCGCCGCCGGTGAGGCGCAGGACGCGCTCAAGCTGCTGGCGCGGCTGTTGCCCAAGCGCTATGCCGTCGCCTGGCTGTGCCAGTGCGCGCGTGATCAGCCGCTGACCCAGGAGGATCGAGCCGGCGCCTCGCTGGCCGAGCAGTGGGTACGCGATTCGAGCGAGAGCAACCGCCGTGCCGCTTTCGAGTTCGCCAACGCCGGTGGCTACAAGTCGCTCGGCGCATGGATTGCCGCTGCGGCCGGCTGGTCCAGCGGCAGCCTGGCGCCGGCTGCGCAGGAGACAGCGGTACCGCCGGCTGATCACCTCACCGCGCGCGCCACGGTGGCGGCGATCAACCTGATGGCCGCGCTCGACGCTTCGCAGTTTGCGTCGCGTCGTGTGGCCTTCATTGAGCGCGCGATGAGCCTGCTGCAGGCCGGTGGAGGCGATTCATGAGACTGATCCGGAACATTCCAACGCATCTACCGGGCTGCGCCCTGACACTTCACCTTGGCGAGGAGGGCTGAGCGTGTCGACATCACCAACCTTGAATCTCGCCGTGATGGGACAGCACGCCGCCCAGTTCGGCAGCCGCAGCCAGAAAGCGTTCGAGGGCCGCGACGGCAGCATCGGTCGTTCCGAGGACTGCGACTGGGTGCTGAGCTCGTCAGGCGTATCGCGTGTGCATGCGATGATCCGCTGCCTCAACGGCATCTATTTCATCGAGGACCGCAGCACCAACGGCATGTTGCTCAATGGTGTGCCGCTGGTCAGAGGCGAGCCGTCGGCGTTGAAGCAGGGCGATCGCCTGCAGATCGACACGTTCGAAGTATCGGTGAGCCTGCAGTCGCCGTCGCTCGACGCGCCTGCGCCGCCGGTGGATGTGTTCGCTGCGCCGCCGTCGCCACCGGCCTACGCGCCGCCGTTGGCGCGCTCCGCCGATCCGCTGGATGACTTTCTCGACCTTGGCCTGGGGCCGTCCGCTGGCGCGGGTGCGTCGCGTGACAGCGGCCTGATCCCGGACAGCTCGCCGCTGGGCGGGCCCGATCTGGATCCGCTGAGTTTTCTGGATGAGCCGTACGGTGGTGCGCCCGCCGCGCCCGCGATGCCACAGCCGCCGGCGGCGAGCTGGAACCATTCGCCCGGCATGGAGGATCACTTCCATCCGCCGATCACCGAGAGCCAGCGCCAGGCGCAGCCGCTGCCGGAAAACTGGGACCTGACCATGGGCGATTTTGCGCCACGGTCCACGCCAGCCCCTGCGCCAGCACCCACGCCAGTGGCCATGCCGGCGCCAGCTCCAGCGCCGCTATCCGATCCGTTCGCCGCGGCGCCGCCACCGAGCCCGCCTGCGGCCTCGTATGCCGCGGCGAACCCCGCCAGCAGCCTGCCGCCCGAAATGCAGCAGATGCTCGGCATCGTGGTCGATGGCGTGATGGACGTGCTGCGCGCCCGGGCCGAGATCAAGAATACCTTCCGCCTGCCGGTGACGATCATCCAGCGCTCGGAGAACAACCCGCTGAAGTTCGCGCCCAATGCCGACGAGGCCTTGCAGAAAATCCTGTCACCGCCGAATGCCGCCTTCCTGTCCGGGCCGGCCGCGTTCGATGACGCGTTCGATGATATTCGCTGCCACCAGATGGCGATGCTGGCCGGCGTGCGCGCCGCGTTCGAGTCGCTGCTGGTGCACTTCGGGCCGGACCGCTTCGAGCAGGAAGTCGACGGTGCCAAGCGTTCAGCGTTTGGCGGCAAGGGCAAGTACTGGGAGAAGTACCGCGAGAATTTCGAGGGACTGATCAAGAATCCGGACGACTGCTTCCGCCGCCTGTTCGGCGATGAATTCGCGCGCGCCTACGAGGAACAACTGGCGCGACTGAAATCGGCGCGGCGCAACAGCGCACGACGGTAACCACATACGACACGCGTCGGCCAGCGAGCCGGCGTCGACCTCTACGAGATGGGCGCAAAGCGAATGACGCAGAACAACAAAGTGATATGGAGCGAGGGCCTGTTCCTGCGGCCGCAGCATCTGCAGCAGCACGAGCGGTATCTGGAGCGCTTTGTCGAGCTGCGTGCCGGTGCGCTGCGCCCTTACACCTGGGGCTTTACCGAGCTGGAGCTTGAGGCCGACCTGCTGGCGATCGGCAAGCTTGGCATCAAGCGCGCGCGCGGCGTGTTTCCCGATGGCACGCCATTCGCCATGCCCGGCGACGAACCGCTGCCGCCAGCGCTGGACGTGGACAGCAACTGGCGCGACCAGACCGTCTATCTCACCCTGCCGCTGCGCTCGCCGACCCAGCCCGACAGCGGTCGGCCGGAGGCGCCGGCGGAGAAGTTGTTTCGCTATCGCGTACGCGAGGTCGAGGTGCGCGATGCCTCGGGCAGCACCGATGGCACGTCGGTACTGGAAGTCGGCGGCATGAGCAGCCGGCTGTTGCCGCAGTCGCAGCCGATGGAAGGCCTGACCCAAATGCCGCTGGCGCGCATCGTCGAGTGCCGCTCCGATCGCCGCGTGCAGTTGGACGAGGGGTTCATGCCGACCGGCCTGAGCTGCCAGGCGGTACCGCGCCTGATGACCTTTCTCACCGAGCTGCTGGGTTTGCTGCATCAGCGCGGCGAAGCGCTGGCCAGCCGGGTGGCGGTGACCGACCGCGGTGGCGCGGCGGAGATCGCCGACTTCCTGCTGCTGCAGGTGGTCAACCGCAGCCAGCCGCTGGTGGCGCATCTGGCCGAGGTGCCGTTGCTGCACCCGGAGGATCTGTACCGCGCGCTGGTGATGATGGCCGGTGAGCTGGCCACCTTCACCATGCCGGGCAAGCGCCCGGTGGCCCTGCCGGCGTATCGCCACGAGGCGCTGCGCGAGACCTTCGAGCCGGTAATCACCGCCCTGCGCAACAGCCTCAGTGCAGTGATGGAGCAGACCGCCACGCCGATCCCGCTGCAGGAGCGCAAGTTCGGCGTGTGGGTAGCGGTAGTGGCCGACCTGAGCCTGCTCGATACCGCCGCGTTCGTGCTGGCAGCGAAGGCCGATCTGAAATCCGAGGACCTGCGCCGGCAGCTGCCGGCGGTGTCCAAGATCGGGCCGGTGGAGAAGATTCGCGACCTGGTAAACCTGCAGTTGCCGGGTATCGGCGTCAATCCGATGCCGGTGGCGCCGCGGCAGATTCCGTACAACGCGGGCTATCTCTATTTCGAGTTCGACAAGCAGTCGCCATTGTGGCGCGAGCTGAAAACCTCCGGCGGCATCGCGTTCCATTTTGGCAGCGAATTCGCCGGTCTCGACCTGCAACTGTGGGCGATCAGGGGCTGAGCCATGAATACACCGAACGGTCCCGGCAACCCACCCGGCTATCCGCCGCCGCGCGACGACGCCACCGTGGTGCGTCCACGCGGGCA
>JBBQQL010000087.1:0-17027 GCA_038215995.1 Lysobacterales bacterium | reverse complement strand
AATGCCATGCGCCAGGCGCCCGACGTGATCATGATCGGCGAGATTCGTGATCGCGAAACGATGCAGGCCGCTATTGCCTATGCCGAGACCGGACACCTGTGCCTGTCCACCCTGCACGCCAACAACGCCAACCAGACGCTGGACCGGATCATCAACTTCTTCCCGGATTCGGCCCACCATCAGTTGCTGATCGACCTCTCGCTCAACCTCAGGGCGGTGGTGTCCCAGCGCCTGTTGCGCGGTGTCCGCAAGGAACGCGTACCTGCGGTGGAAATTCTGCTGTCCACGCCGTTCGTGTCCGACCTGATCCAGAAGGGCGAAATTGCCTCCATCAAGGAGGCGATGAAGCAAGGCCTCGACCACGGCATGCTCACCTTCGACGAATCGATCTATCGCCTGTATGCCGCCGGCCAGATCAGCTACGACGAAGCGATCGAGCATGCAGACTCGCATACTGACCTGGCCCTGCGCGTGCGGCTGGAGGGCCCGGATCCGCAAAGTGGAATGCACCACGATCTCGACAACGTCGGCATCGACGGGCTCTCACCGGACCTGCCCGGCTGAGCGGTGGCGCGAAGCGATCGGCACCGAAAACCACGCACGCATGCCTTTCGCATCGAACGGGATCAGGTTCACGAACCGCTTGTCCTGCGCAGGGTGGATGCGAGCGGCGCACTGCTCGCCCGATCGCCTGGCCGTGTGCATGCCGCTTGACGCTCAGACTGCTGCGAACAGGCGCGGTCTGCGCCCCGCGCGGCCCAGGTCATTCATCTCGCGACGCAGATTGTTGCCGCCGTCGGCGGCGGCGCGGTCGATGATGGTGGCGGCGAGGCCTTCGAGCAGTTCCACGTTCTGGCGCAGCCGGGTGCGCAGGGCCGCGTCGTCGAGGGTATCGTGCAGGGTGGCGTTCATGGCGGCGAACCAGGGCAGTTCGTGCTGGTCGAGCAGGGTGCGTGGATTGCGGCCCTGCGAGTGCGCATGCCAGCGCCGGAAAAACGGTTGCATGCGCTCGTTCAGTGCCTGGGCGCAGGCGAGCTCGGGCGCCAGTTCGGTGAACAGCGCGGTATCGGTGAGTCGTTGCTGGAACACCAGCTGGCACAGCACGCCCCAGTAGTAGGCGTAGTCCCAGATCACCTTGATCGGCAGTACTTCGGCGTTGCCCATCAGCGGATATTGGTGTCGATACAGGCTGAGCGTGCTTTCGTAGAACGAGAAGAACAGGCGCTCGTACAGCCGCGCGTGCCGCGCCAGCGGCTTGCCGGCGCGATCCAGCGCCACGAGCTGGCAGATGTAGGTATTGCTGATCGCGATGAAGTCGCTGCCGGGCGAGTAGAACGGGTCGAGGAAGGCGCCGGCCTCACCGGTAAGCGCCCAGCGGTCGGCACTGAACATGCGCGCACAGCCGTAGGAGTAGTCGCGCAGCCAGGCGAAGTCGAGCAGCTTGTGCTGGCGTGTGGCCAGTTCGCGGGCGATCGCAGGCTGGTGCTGGCCCAGCCATTGCAACGCCTTGTCGAAACTGTTGATCGACTCGATCGGGTGCATGCCGGCGTCGGCCACGATGCCCAGCGAATGGGCGCCCGAGGCCAGCGGAATCAGCCAGCTCCAGTAGCCGGGGCCGCACAAGTGATTGGTGGAACGCCACCGTTCGGGCGGCATGCAGCGGCCTTGCCATTCGAGATCGTCGCACCAGCCGTCGATGCGCAGCCGATCGTCGATGCGGAACCACACCGCGTTGGCGTGGTGGCCATTGTCGCGGGTGAGATCGAGCTTGCGCCGGATCATGCCGGCGCGGCCGCTGGCGTCAAGCAGCCAGCGCGCGCCGAGAGTGTGCTGCTCGCCGCCGGCATCGGTGCAACGCACCGTGTGCGCGGCACCACGCTCGCCGAGGTCGAAGCCGCGCACGCTCACGCCGTCGCGAAAATCGATGCCGCGCCGGCGCGCCTCCTCGCCGAGGAAATTCTCGAAAATGCCGCGATCGAGTTGATAGCTGGGCGTGGGCAGTACCTTGCTTACGCCCAGCTCGGTCACCTGCTGCAGGTCGGCGCGACCATCGGAAAAGAAGAAGCGAAAGCCGAACTTGCGGATATGTGCAGTTTCCAGGTGTTCGCGCAGTCCGAGAGTTTCGGCCAGATAGTGCGCCGCAATCTCCACCGTGGACTCGCCTACCTTGTGTGCCGCCAGCGGCAGCGGATGGCTCAGCCGTTCGAGTACCACGATGTCCATCTCGGGAGATTCGCCACGCAGCTGCAGGGCCAGGCAAAGCCCGGCCAGCCCACCGCCAAGAATGACTGCGTCGTGCATCGTCTCGCTCATGAGGTCTCCGCTCGGTGGGCTTGATCACGATGGTGCCGATGGCCAGCAACTGCTGAATGCTTGCGCTAGTCCTCCGCCAGAGTACTCCCGACGATCAGCGGCGCGGCGCGCGAACGTCGATAACTGGACATGACGCGACCGTAGTGGATGACCCGGCCAATGGTGTAGGTGGTGATGCGGGTGACGTCGCCGACCGGGTTGAAATGGCTCAGCCTGAAGCTGCCGTGATAGCGCGAAGCGATCGGTACCGAGACGACGCCCAGATGCTTTTCGCGTGAGGCAGCGATCAGGATCGCCGCCTCGAACACAAAATTCTCCGCCGGCAGGTCGACCAGATCGAGCGCCGCGCGCGGATACCAGCGCTGGCCACTCTGGGTGTCGGCTACAGGCTGTGCGCAGGCCCACGAGATGCCCCAGTCGGCCACCGCGTTGGCGCGCCTGCGGGCCTTCGGTTGCTGCGCCTGATCGAGCAGGCGCGCACCGATCACGATGCGCTCGGGGTATTGCGCGGCCGCCGCCACCATGCGCGGGATATCGCTGGCCAGGTGCTGACCATCGCCATCCATGGTCAGCACGGCATCGTAGCCCAGGCGCAGCGCTTCGCGAAAGCCGCGGCGCAAGGCCTCGCCCTTGCCGAGTCGCTCGGCATGGCGCAGCAAGGTCACCGGCAGACTGGCGACGATTTCCGGTGTGCGGTCGTCCGAGCCATCGTCAATCACGATCACCGCGGCGCCGAGGGCGAGCACCGACTCCACTACCGACTGGATGGCGGCCTCTTCGTTGAGGCAGGGGATCAGCACGCACCAGCGTGTGCGGGTGGTATTCAAGCGACAGCCTCCACCAACTTGATTCCTTTCAGGTCGATCTGCAGGCCCAGGCCAGCTCCGGCGGCCAACTGGCAGCGACCGTCCGCCGTGGCGAGCAGGGCGAGCAGGGCCAGACTGGCGGCCGAGGGGTTGGCCATGGACCAGCTGGCGAGCGGTTCATGCAGGTGACCCTCCACGCGCGACGGCGTGAGTTGCAGATCCAGCCGTGCCAGCGTAGCCGGGCCGGCGCTGGGCGAAAGGACCAGGGCGCAGCCGAACGACTGGCTGCATCCGGTGACTTCGCGCAACGGGCCGCAGCCGTCAGTGTCGCTGCACACCAGCAGCACCGGACGCTGATCGGTGAGCACCTGGGTGACTGCCTCCAGCAGGCCGGCACCGAAGGTGGCGCGCTGGGCGGCCACCGCGGTGGAGGGTGCGTGGCAGCCGCTGGCGATGGTCCAGTAGCCGACCGGCGCGTTGTGTACCGAGTTGTGGAAGCGGATCGGCGACAGTTCGGCCGGTGCCTGCGCCAGAGTGGCGCACATGTAGTCGGTGATCGCCTGGTCGCCGTGCGAGGAGGCGAAGACGCAGGCCAGCGTGCTGCCATCCCGGCCACTCATCGTCACCGCCTGGCTGGCCACCTCGACCGCCAGCAACACGCTTTCCGGCGCCCGTCGGCGCTCGTTGGGTGGCAGCATGGCGGCGGCTGGTCGCGGCGGTGGTGGTGGCGGCGTCGAGCCGGCCAGCAGGCTCTGCAAGCTGGCAAAGTCGGCCAGTTGCGGCGACCACAGGCCGACGCCCTCCACATGGACACTCAGAGTGGTCATGCGACGAACCCCGCGCGGGCGAAAGCCAGGCAGGCGTTGTTGCCACCGAAGCCGAAGGAGTTGCTCAGCGCCACGTCGACCGCTTGCTGCTCGCTCTGCCAGGCGAACGAGGCGCTGCAGGCGGGATCGGGCGAGTCGCCACCGAGGTTGCCGGGAATCAGTCCGTACTCGATCGCCTGCAGCGTCACGACCGCCTCGACGATGCCGGCCGCGCCGAGCGTGTGGCCGGTATAGCCCTTGGTCGAGCTGGCGCGGGTCGAGGCGCCGAAGCGGCGACTGAGCAGCGCGGCCTCGACCTCGTCGTTCTTCTGGCTGGCGGTGCCGTGCAGGTTGATGTAACTGACCTGTGCGGCGTCCAGTCCGGCGCGCGCCAGGGCGTCGTTCAAGGCCAGCTCGGCACCGAGCCCCTGCGGGTGCGGGGTCGACATGTGGTGCGCATCGGTGGCTTCGCCGTAGCCCAGTAGCTGGGGCGCATCGGGCGCCAGCGCCACGCGCTCGAGCAGGGCGAAGCCAGCCGCCTCACCGATCGAGATGCCGTCGCGGGCCGCATCGAACGGGCGGCAGGGCGAGGAGGAGACCAGCTCCAGCGCGTTGAAGCCGAACAGCACGCTGTCGCACAGGGTATCCACGCCACCGACCACCGCCGCGTCGATCAGGCCAAGCCGGATCATCCGCTCGGCACTGGCAAATACCTTGGCGCTGGAGGAGCAGGCTGTGGAGATGGTCAGGCTCGGACCCTCCAGTTCCAGTGCGGCGGCGACAAAGGCGGTCAGCGAGTGCGGTGCGTGGATCGCCGGGCGCAGCATGTCATCGGGCAGGCCACCATCAGGGTCGAGCCGATGATAAGCCTCTTCGGTGGCGCCGATGCTGGCCGTGGAAGTGCCCAGCAGCAAGGCGACGCGCGCGCTGCCGTAGCGCGTGCGCGCTGCCTGTACGCGGTCGAGAAAACCGTCCTGGTTCAGGCCCAGCCAGGCCAGCCGGTTGTTGCGGCACTCCCAGGCGGCCATCGACGGCGGCAGCGCGGCGTACTCGAGGCCATCGACCCGGCCGATCCAGCAGTCCAGCGGGGCGCTGCTGAGGTCGTTCGGTCGCAGGCCACTGCGCCCTTGCCGAAGGGCGTCGAGCTGCGCGGCAACCCCGTGGCCGAGGGCCGAGGTGGCGGTGTATGCGGTGATCGCGAGAGGTGTCATCAATGGGGGCATCGGGAAAGCCTAGCAGCCCGTCGGGCCGCGGGCATCGGTACCAGGCCGCGATCCTCTCCAGCAGTGCATGAAGACGCCGCGAATGGCCAGTCACCCGGTTAAGCTGGGCGGCCTGTTCCAGGGATCATCGCGACGTGCCGTTGAAACCATCCGCTGCCCGCCGCCACCGGCGTTATCTTGGCGACCGCGACGTGCTGCATGCCGCGGCGGTGAGCGCACTGGTGCTTCTGCTCAGTGCCGGCACGGTGTGGCTGGCCTATCTGATCCACGTCTGCCGCGTCGCTGCACGCAGCCCGCTGGCCCCGCCCCGGCGGATGATCACGCTGGTGTTCGGTCGTCGGTTGGAACGCGAGGTTCCCGAACATGATTACCGCCAGCGTCTGCAGCGCGCCTTGGCGCTGGCGCAGTCGCAACACACCGACCATCTGCTGCTGCTGGGCGGGGCCAGCGCCGGTCAGGTGAGCGAAGCGTCGGCCGGTCACGCCTGGCTGCAACAACAGGGTTTGCCCGCTGGTGTGCGGGTGGAACTCGAGCAGAACTCTGCCGACTCGCTGGAGAACCTGCGCCATGCGCGCCAGCTGCTGCAGGAGCTCAGTGCCGACACGGGCCTGCCGCCGGTTGCGCTGGTGACCAGTCGCTATCACCTGGCGCGCTGCCTGCTGCTGGCCCGGCGGCTGGGCCTCAACGGCGTGCCGATTGCGGCCGAACCGTCGCTGCCAAGGCGGCCACGCTATGTCGCCTTGCTGCTGATGGAGGCCACTTACCTGATGTGGATCGACCTTGGCCTGCGCTGGGCGGATCTGATCGGGCACCGGCGCATGGCGGCGCGTATCAGCTGAAGCCCACCCGTTGCGACGACCCGCCGCATTCGTCACGTGTTGTGGCTTGCTAAGCTCGCGGCATTGAATCGACAGGTTTCACCATGAGCCAGCAAGCCGACCGTGCCGAACATTTCCTGCGCGAGCTGCAGGACCGCATCTGCACCGCGATCGAACAGGTCGACGGCGGCGCGCGCTTCGATGAGGACGCCTGGCAACGCCCGGCCGGCGGCGGCGGGCGCACCCGCGTGCTGCGCGATGGTGTGGTATTCGAGCAGGCCGGGGTCAACTTTTCGCGGGTCAGCGGCAACCAGTTGCCGCCCAGCGCCACCGCCCATCGGCCGGAGCTGGTCGGTGGCAGTTTCATCGCCACCGGCGTCTCGCTGGTGCTGCACCCGAAGAATCCCCACGTGCCTACCACCCACGCCAACGTGCGCTATTTCGAGGCCAGCAAGGAAGGAGTAGAGCCGGTGTGGTGGTTTGGCGGCGGCTTCGACCTGACCCCGTTCTACCCGGTCGACGAAGACGTGTGCCACTGGCACAGCGTGGCACGCGACCTGTGCGAACCGTTCGGCGAGCAGGTCTATCCGCAGTACAAGCGCTGGTGCGATGACTATTTTTACCTCAAGCATCGCGAGGAGACCCGCGGTGTCGGCGGCCTGTTTTACGACGACCTCAACGAGGGCGGTTTCGAGCGCTGCTTCGATTTCACCCGCGCCGTTGGCCAGGGTTTTCTGGATGCCTACCTGCCCATCGTCGAGCGACGCAAGGACGAGGCCTACGGCGAACGCGAGCGCGAGTTCCAGCTGTACCGGCGCGGCCGCTACGTCGAATTCAACCTGGTCTACGACCGCGGCACGCTGTTCGGTCTGCAATCCGGTGGGCGCACCGAGTCGATCCTGATGAGCCTGCCGCCGCGCGTGCGCTTCGAGTACGCCTACACGCCTGAACCCGGCTCCGCCGAAGCGAAGCTGGCCGATTACCTGCAGCCCCGCGACTGGATCTGACAACCACTCGTAGGAGCCCGCTGGCGGGCGATGCCTTTGCTTTGATCATCATTCAGAACAAGAGCATCGCCCGCCAGCGGGCTCCTACGAGACATCGATTACGGGTTCGCGCCGCTGAAGTGCACCACGGTGGCGCCCTTGACCGGACCGATCTGCGCGCTGTCGCTGACTTTCAGCACCACCTCGCGCTTGAACTCCAGCGTGCCCTGCACCACGGCGTGCGGCCCGATCACCACTTCCGGTGTGCGGCTGTTGAAATGGAACCAGCCGCCCGGCTTGTCGACCAGGATGCCGCCCTCGACGTGCGAATTGGCGCCAATGGTGATGTCGCCGCCGACGGTTTCGATACCACCGCCGACGTGGGCGTTTTCCAGCGTGATGGAGCCATTGACGTTGCCCAGCTTGCCTTGCACCTCGGCACCTTCGCCGAGGCGGATGCTGCCGTTGACGGCGCTGACTTCACCGCTGACCTTGCTGCCGTGGCCGAGGGTGACCGCGCCGTTCACCGTACCCAGCGAGCTCGCCTGGGCCTTGTCGCCCAGCTCGACGGCACCGTTGACGGTGCTGGCCTTGTGCACGATCGCGCCGTCGTCGATACGCACGGCGCCGTTGACCGTGCTGACATCGCCGGCCTGCTGCCCGGTCTCGACATGCACCGAGCCGTTGACCTTGTCGATATCGCCGTCGCGGGCGCTGGCCAGCAGCGGCAGGCCCAGCGCCAGTGTGGCGAGGATGAGAATCGTGGTGAGTCGACGCATGGCAAGCTCCTTGTAGTGACGTGTTGGTGACAGGTAACAGCTAGGATGCGCCGCCGGCGCGTTCGGTTTAGCGTGACCTGTGGCAGGGGCGGCATTTGACGCTGGCGGGGCCGGGCTTCACCATTCCCGGCTTGTCCCATGCCGATGAACCCGCTCATGCACAAGCTCGTATTGATCCGCCACGGCCAGTCCCAGTGGAACCTCGACAACCGTTTCAGCGGCTGGGCCGATGTCGACCTCACCGAACAGGGCATGGCCGAGGCACGTGAAGCGGGCCGTCTGCTGCGGGCCGAGGGTTTCAGCTTCGACGTGGCGCATACCTCGGTGCTCAAGCGCGCGGTGCGCACGCTGTGGGGTGTGCAGGACGAGATGGAGCAGATGTGGCTGCCGGTGCATACCGACTGGCGCCTCAACGAGCGGCATTACGGCGCGCTGACCGGCCTCAACAAGGCCGAGACGGCCGCCAAGTACGGCGAGGACCAGGTCAAGATCTGGCGCCGCAGCTACGACATTCCGCCGCCGGCGCTCGATCGCGCCGCCAACGAGTCGGTGCATGACCCGCGCTACGCTGCACTCGATCCGCAGGACATCCCCGATACCGAATGCCTGAAGGACACCGTGGCCCGCGTGCTGCCGTACTGGCACGAGGTGCTGGCGCCGGCGATCCGCGCCGGCCAGCGCGTGGTGGTGGCGGCGCACGGCAATTCACTGCGCGCGCTGGTGAAGTACCTCGACGGTATTTCCGACGACGACATCGTGGAGCTGAACATCCCCAACGGCGTGCCGCTGGTTTACGAATTCGACGAGGCGCTGAAGCCGCTGCGCCACTATTACCTGGGTGATGCGGACGCCATTGCGGCGAAGATGGCCGCGGTGGCGAACCAGGGCAAGGCAAAGTAGGCCGTGTCGGCGCCGATCTCACCCCGGCAGGCCGCGGCTGCCCTGACCGAATACTGGTCACCGCGCGTGGTGGGCGAGCTGGATGACAGTTACCTCAAGGTCGCCAAGGTGCTCGGCACGTTCGGCTGGCACAGCCATGACGATGAGGACGAGTTGTTCCTGATCCTCGCCGGCCAGTTGCGCATCGAGCTGGAAACCGGCGCGGTGGAGCTGGCCGAGGGCGAGCTGTTCGTGGTGCCGAAGGGCGTGCGGCACAACCCGGTGGCGCAGGCCGAGTGCCTGATCCTGCTGATCGAGCGCAAATCCACCTTGCATACCGGCAACCAGGTCAGCGAGCGGACGCGCTCGATCGCGCAGCAGTTGGGGCGCGGCTGATCGGCGTGCGCGGCCCTCGAACGGGTGACAAACGTCAATCGTCGCGCGTCGTCGAGCCGGCTATGCTGGTCGACATCACGCCACGCGAGGCCAGGCCATGCCGGTCCATCTGAACCAGTATCTGATCATGTTGCCGCTGCTCGCCCTGATCGTCTGGCGGCGGGTCAGCCGTTCGTTTGGCCGCCAGCGGATTCGGCGCAAGTCGATGATCGTGCGCATCGCGATGTTCGCGTTTATCGGCGCGCTGCTCGCGCTGAGCGGCTTCCACCACATCGCGCTGGCCGGAGGGCTGCTCGGCGGCGTGCTGATCGGTGGCGCCATCGGCATGGTCGGTCTGCGTCTGACCCGCTTCGAGGTCGACCCGGTAAAAGGTGACTGCTACGTGCCCCATCCGTGGATCGGCGCCCTGCTCACCGTCCTGCTGCTGGGGCGGCTGGCCTGGCGACTGATGGAGTTGCGGCCGCTGATGCAGCAGTCAGCCGCGACACCGGGCATGCTGCCGGCAGGCTACACGTCCAGCCCGTTGACCATGCTGGTGATCGGCCTGCTGGTCGGCTATTACATCGTCTATTTCAGCGGTCTGCTGATCCACCACCGGCGATTCCAGCGACTGCAGCAAGGCGCAATACCGGGCTGATCGCGGGCAAACATCCCGGAAAGCGCGTCATGGAGCGCAACCTGGCCCTCGACGACGGGGTTGCCGTCGTCGACCATCACCCGGGCGCGACCCGTGCAATGAAGCCGAACCCTTTCGACCCCGGGAACTCATGCTCGATGTCGCGGGATTCCATGTAGCGCGCCAGCGCCGCTCAGCAGCGGGCACATGCACCATACGATCGGGTTGAGCCGGCGACGCATGCTTCAGGGCTCCGGCGTCGCGGTGGTCGGGCTGCAACACAGCCGGTTGAGACGGCGGCCCGGAAGCCGCCAACGATCAATCCGCGCGGTGCGGCAGGGCCAGGTATTCCTCGCTCTGCATCTCGATCAGGCGGGACTCGGTGCGGCCGAATTCGGCGCGAAGACGTTCACCGTCGTACAGCTCGGTGATCGGTGCAGCGGCGGACAGCACCAGTTTGACGTGGCGGTCGTAGAACTCATCGACCAGTTGCACAAAGCGCTTGGCGGCGTCTTCGCTGTAAATCGTGAACTGCGGCACGTTGGCGACGATGATGGTCGGGCCGGCCTTGGCCAGCGCGATGTAGTCGGCCACCGCGCGCGGACCTTCGCACAGCGCGGCAAACTCGAACCACAGGATGTCCGTGGCGCGCTTGTGAAACGGTATGTCGCGTCCGTTGATGTGAAGTGCGCCATGGTGCTCGATGGCGCTGTCGGCCTGGTCACTGAAGATGCGCTCCAGCGCGCGCATGGCCTCCGCTCCGGGCGGGGTGAGATAGACCGGTGCCTGGGTCAGTGCGCGCAGCCGCCAATCGTGCGAGGAGGCCATTTCAACCACGTGGCAGTGCTGCTCGATCAGCGCGATGGCTGGCAGGAAGCGCGCGCGTTGCAGGCCTCCCTTGTACAGGTTTTTCGGTGCGGTGTTGGAGGTGGTCACCAGGCTGACGCCCTGTTCGAACAGGGCGTCGACAAGGTTGGCCAGAATCATCGCGTCGCCGATGTCGTTGACCAGGAACTCATCCAGGCACAGCACCCGGCAGCGCGAGGCCAGTCCGGCGGCCACCTCGATCAACGGGCTCTGCCGGTCACCCAGTTCGCGCAGGCTCTCGTGCACCTCGCCCATGAACCGATGGAAATGCCGGCGCAAGGCGACGCCATGGGGCAGGCTGGCGACGAACAGATCCATCAGGAAGGTCTTGCCGCGCCCGACCGTGCCCCACAGGTAAAGTCCCGGAACGGCGGCGAACGGCTCGTTGCCGAGCAGCGATTTGAGACGGCCGAACAAGCCCTTGTCGCCCGCTGCCGGCTGGGCGCACAGCGCGGCATGCATGCGGTCGAACTCGGGCAGCAAGGCGAGCTGGGTGGGGTCCGATTCCCAGCGATGCGCGGTAACACCGTCGAGATAGCGCGCGCTGGGCGCGAGGTTTGCAGCATCGCTCATGGAGGGATCAGGCCTGGCGGGTCGGCGGCAACCAGCCGCGCACAGCGTGCTTCACGGCACCGCGCAGATCCATCAGGCGGCGGTGGAAGAAATGACTGGTATCGGGCATGCGCACCAGCTCCGGCGGCCGCTCCAGCGCCTCGACCCAGTCGAAGACCGCCTGCGGATCGACTACCTCGTCGGCCTCGCCCTGCACGATCAGCCAGGGGCAGCTCGGCAGGGTGATCGAGGAGAAATCCCAGCGCCCCACCGGCGGCGCAATGCTGATCAGCGCATCGGCACGCAGTGGCACCGCCTGCGCGATGCTGACATAGCTACCAAACGAGAAGCCGGCCAACCATACGGCATCGTCGGGGCGTACCTCGCGCACCCAGGCCACCACGGCAGCCAGATCCTCGCGCTCACCGTGGCCCTTGTCGTAGTCGCCCTGCGAGTGGCCGGCCTGGCGAAAATTGAAGCGCACGGTGTCCAGCCCGGACTCGCGCAGCGCGCGCTCGACCATGGTCACCACCTTGTTGTGCATGGTGCCGCCTTCGGTGGTCAGCGGATGACAGATCACCGCCACGCCGCGCCGCGCGCAGGCGGGTTCAGCAATATCGGTGATGGTCTCCAGCTTGCCGACCGGACCGTCCAGCATGAAACTGGCGGCGGAATCGGGAAAACTGGCCGGTGCGGCGGAGAGCTCAATGGCATTCATGCGCAGAATGATAACCGCCGCGCGGACTGGCTGCCCGCGGACCCGGCGCGGGCCACGCGCTTGAACCATCTTGCCCATGCCCTGCTGGCCGGCGATGACGAGGCGCTGCGTCTGGGTGGCCTGCTGGGGGACTTCGTGCATGGGCAACCCGATGCGGCGATATTTCCGGCACGGGTGATCGTCGGCATCCGTCTGCACCGCGCCATCGACACCTACACTGACGCGCACCCGGTCGTGCTGGCGGCCAAGGCGCAACTGCCGTCGCCGTACCGGCGGTATGCCGGGATCCTGCTCGACATGTGGTTTGACCATTGCCTGGCGCAGGATTTTTCGCGCTGGCATGGGCTGCCGCTGGGGCCGTACTCGCTCGCGCTGCGCGGTCTGCTGCGCCGGAACGAGATACTGCTGCCGCCTGCGCTGCGGCAATTTCTGGACTACATGGAGGCGAATGATCTGCCGGCGGGCTACGCTGATCTTGCGGTGCTCGAACGGGCGCTGGCGGGCATCGGTCGACGCCTGCGCCGTGCCAATCCACTGGCTAGCGCGCTGCCGCTGTTGCTCGATCGGCAGCACCTGCTGCAGCAGCACTTCGAGCTGTTCTACCCGCAATTGCAGGCGTTCGTGCGGCGCTGGATCAGCGAGCATGCCGACTGAGCCGGCGTGTTTCGACGCCCCGACGAAAAAGCCGCCTGAGGGAGGCGGCTGGGGTCGTTCTTACTTGGCCTGGTCGACGATCCAGTGCACGGCGTTCTGCACCTGTTCGTCGCTGAGTGCCGGATTGCCACCTTTGGCAGGCATGAAGTTGCCGTCCGGGCCGTGGTAGCCCTCGGTGGCATGCTTGATCAGGGTGTCGATGCCTTGCGCGATGCGTGGGCCCCACATCGCCTTGTCGCCGAGCTTCGGCGCCCCGGCGATACCGGCCGTGTGACAACTCGTGCACAGGTGATCGTAGATCGCCTTGCCGTCGGTGGTGCCGCCATACGCAACTTGCGAGGCGGCCGCCTTGGCGGCGGCGTCGGCAGCGGCCTGCATCGCGGCACGGCCGGTATTGCCCGCATAGACGCCGCCGGCCGGCGCAATCCGTTCGGCCACCTGGGCCGGCTGGTTCGGGTTGGTTTCCTTCGGTTCGTGCGAGTAGATCGCCAGCGCCGAAAAAATCAGCACCAGCGTGAGAATCGCCAGACCGCCGATCATCATGGAAAACTGGCGCAGGAAGCTCTGATCGGACTTGTTCATGGAACCGCTCACGCACGTACTCCTGTCAGTGGGCAGGCCAGACCGCCCCGATGGCTGTCTCGACTGCCTGGAATTTGCCTGCTCTGTCTGACCGAGCGTATCGGTCGCAGCCCCACGTTGTCGCCCCTGTCTTGCCGCGCTGCCAGCCCAGCCAAGCTAGTGCGCGATTATAGACGAAGCGCGCGACAAGTTTCAGGCCGTGCGGACCAGCCTGCCCGAAGTGAGTGGCCGCTGCCGTCCATGCGGCGTCCGGCAGCGCTGGCGAGCGCGGGCTTACCCTGCCATCGGTCATGGCCGACCCATGTCAACCGGCATTGTTCAAATTCGTTCGACTACCCCTATGCTTTGTTCCCGAGAGGCATTTGTCGGAACCGTCGCGAGCGCGGTACCGGGCCGACAAATACGGACACATCACAGACGTATGCTGCGTCGTTTGAGTGCCGGTTGATCGCACCGTTCAGTTCAGGAGTTCTACATGTCGCGTTTTTGGAAGATCGCGTTGGTGGTGATCGCGGTGATCGTGGTGGCCCTGGTGGGGTTTCGGCTGCTGCACAAGCCGACGGGCACCGCTTCGTCACAGACCGCAGGCAAGGGCAAGGATGGCGCCGATGCCACGCCGCCGGTACCGGTCACCGTGGTGCCGGTGGTCAAGCAGAACGTGCCGGTCTATCTGACCGCCCTGGGTACCGTCCAGGCGCTCAACACGGTAACCGTGAACCCGCAGGTCGCCGGCCAGTTGATGAGCATCAACTTCACCGAAGGCGGACCCGTGAAGAAAGGCCAGGTGCTGGCGCAGATCGACCCGCGCACGTTCCAGGCCAGCTATGACCAGGCGGTGAGCAAGCGCAGCCAGGATCAATCGCTGCTGGCGACCGCACACAGCAACTATCAGCGATCGCAGGATCCCAAGTACAGCCAGTACGTGGCCAAGGTCAACCTGGATACGCTGAAGAACACCGTGGCGCAGTATCAGGCTGCGGTCGCCGCTGATGACGCGGCGATCCGCGATGCCAAGGTGCAGCTCGACTACACCCAGATCCGCTCGCCGATCGACGGCCTGGCCGGCATCCGCGCAGTGGATCCGGGCAACGTGGTCAACACCTCGACCTCGATCGTCACGTTGACCCAGTTGCACCCGATCAATGTGATGTTCACCCTGCCCGAGCAGAATCTGGACATGGTGCGCCGTGCGGCGCAGGGCGCCATACCGCTGCAGGTGACGGCGCTGGACCGCGTCGACAAGCATCCGCTTGCCAGTGGTGGTGTACTCCGGGTCATCGACAACCAGATCGACACGACCACCGGCACATTCCGCCTCAAATCCGAATTCAGCAATGAAGCCAACGTGCTGTGGCCCGGCCAGTTCACGAACGTGCAGTTGCTTGTGAATACGGTCGATGGCGGTCTGGTGGTGCCGGCGCAGGCGGTGCAACGCGGACCGGATGGCGACTATGTCTACCTGGTGCAGGGCGACAACACGGTCAAGATGCAGCCGGTGGTGGTCGCTGGCGAGGTGGGCGACAGCCACGTGATGATCGGCAGCGGCCTCAAGGTGGGTGAGAGCGTGGTGACCGAAGGCCAGTTCCGGCTCAAGCCGGGCAGCAAGGTCAATCCGCTCAAGCCCGGCGAAGTGCCGGCGGCACCGACCGCGGCCGAGCTGGAGAAGACCAAGAAAGACGGGGCGAAGGGTGGCGGTCGCCGCGGCCACTGATCTGCCGGGCGGCGGGGCGTCCCTTTCGGGCGCGCCCTCGCCCCGCATTGATACGCGCGCCGAGCCTGTCATGAGGACCTTGCCAGGCCAGCGCACGCCGACCCGATCCGGGCCGCTCCATACCAGGCCGATCCATTCACGGCCGATCCAATCCAGCTTGTGCAGGTAGCCATGGGATTCTCGACCCTCTTCATCCGCCGACCGATCGCCACCTCCCTGTTGATGGTGGCGGTCTTGCTGCTTGGCATTCTCGGCTTCCGCGAACTACCGGTATCGGCCTTGCCCGAAATCGAGGCGCCCAGCCTGGTGGTCACCACCCAGTATCCGGGCGCCAGCGCGGCCACCATGGCCACCCTGGTAACTACGCCGCTGGAGCGCAACCTGGGACAGATCTCCGGCCTCAGCATGATGAGTTCGGACTCTTCGGCCGGGCTGTCCACCATCGTGTTGCAGTTCTCGATGGGGCGCGACATCGACATCGCGGCGCAGGACGTGCAGGCGGCGATCAACCAGGCCAAGGGCACTTTGCCGGGCAACCTGCCGTATCCGCCGGTATACAACCGGGTCAACCCGGCGGACGCGCCGATTCTTACCTTGTCGCTGCAATCGGACAGCCGGCCACTGCGCGACGTCAACGACCTGGCCGATTCGATCCTGGCGCAGAAGCTGTCGCAGGTGCAGGGCGTCGGCCTGGTCTCGATCGCCGGCAACGTGCGCCCCGCGGTGCGCGTGCAGGTCAACCCGGCGCAGCTGGCCAACCTCGGGCTGACCATGGAGGACGTGCGTTCGGCGCTGACCCAGGCCAACGTGAATGCGCCCAAGGGCACGCTCAACGGCAAGACGCAAAGTTATTCGATCGGCACCAACGACCAGTTGTCGGACGCCGCCGCCTACAAGAACACCATCATCAGCTACAAGAACAATGCGCCGGTACGGCTGTCCGACGTGGCCAGGGTCGTCGATGGCGTCGAGAACGACCAGCTCGCCGCGTGGGCCAATGGCAAGCCGGCCGTGCTGCTGGATATCCGCCGGCAGCCCGGCGCCAACATCGTGCAGACGGTGGAACAGATCCGCAACGTGCTGCCGGAATTGCGCAGCGCGCTGCCGGCCGACGTGCATCTGGACGTGTTCGCCGATCGCACGGTGACCATCCGTGCTTCGGTGCACGATGTGGAGTTCACCCTGATCCTCACCGTGTTCCTGGTGGTCGGCGTGATCTTCGTGTTCCTGCGCCGGCTGTGGGCGACGGTGATCCCGTCGGTGGCGGTGCCGCTGTCGCTGCTGGGCACGTTCGGCGTGATGTCGTTTACCGGCATGTCGCTGGACAACCTCTCGCTGATGGCGCTGACGGTGGCGACCGGCTTCGTGGTCGACGATGCGATCGTGATGATCGAGAACATCGTGCGCTACATCGAGCAAGGCAAGAGCGGGCCCGAGGCGGCCGAGATCGGCGCCAAGGAGATCGGCTTCACCGTGCTGTCGCTGACCGTGTCGCTGGTGGCGGTGTTCCTGCCGCTGCTGCTGATGCCGGGCGTCACCGGTCGGCTGTTCCACGAGTTCGCCTGGGTGCTGACTATCGCGGTGACCATCTCGATGCTGGTCTCGCTGACGCTGACCCCGATGATGTGCGCCTACCTGCTCAAGCCCGACCAGCTGCCCGAGGGCGATGACGCGCACGAGCGCCACGCTGCCGCCGGCAAGCGCACGGTGTGGTCGCGCACCGTCGATCTGTATGCGCGCACGCTGGATGTGGTGCTCGATCACCAGCGTCTGACCCTGCTGGTGGCCGGCGCGGCCGTGGTGCTGACCGTATTTCTCTATATCGTCATCCCCAAGGGCCTGCTGCCCGAGCAGGACACCGGCCTGATCACCGGTGTGGTGCAGGCCGATGACAACATCGCGTTTCCGCAAATGGAGCAGCGCACCCGCGCGGTCGCCGAGGCGCTGCGTGCCGATCCCGCAGTGGCCGGCGTGGCCGCCTTCATCGGTGCCGGCACGATCAACCCCACGCTCAATCAGGGCCAGCTCAGCATCGTGCTGAAGGATCGCAGCAAGCGCGACGGGCTGGACAAGTTGCTGCCGCGACTGCAGCACACCGTGGCAAATATTCCGGGTGTGGCGCTATACCTCAAGCCGGTGCAGGACGTGACGCTGGACAGCACGGTGTCAGCCACCGAATACCAGTACGCCATGTCCGAGGTGAACTCGGTCGAGTTGTCGAAGTACGCCGAGCAGATGACCCAGGCCATGCGCCAGCGGCCCGAACTGGCTGACGTGGACAACAACCTCGCCAACAACGGCAACGCGTTGAAGCTGACCAT
>JBBQQL010000086.1:0-17354 GCA_038215995.1 Lysobacterales bacterium | reverse complement strand
TCAGCCGCCGATCCAGCCGCTTGTCACCCAAATCGATGGTCTCAAATTCCGCCTGTGCCCAACCCATGGTCTACCTTCAGAAGTTCACAAGGTTCAACAGGTTAGAGCAACAGGCTCATGTTGTGTGTAATGGAATGCCTTCAAGATGCTTGAAAGCTTCAGACGAAATTCGACGATAAATCCATACATAGATCCTCGACCATTACGCCCGCAAACAAAAGGATGAACAATGAAAACCAAGATGGTTTGTGCTGCCCTATTCCTAACAATTGGCGCATCGGGCATCGTTATTGCATGTGGAAACATGCTTCCGCGCCCCATCCCGCCAGTGCCCGTACCCATTAGTACAGTCGACCTCACCAGAGCCGCGTTGTCGGGTCATTATGCCAATGCAGGATATCCTGCGGCAATGAAAAAGCTCGATTCATTTGGACGAGCAGCAGTTGGAGATTCCGCATGGTGTGAGAATAGCTGTGGGGGAAGATTTTCATATTCGGTTACGATCGCCGGAGCAACGGGCGTGAACGACATTTATGTAGAAAAGGGCTGCAACCAAGTCTTCATGGATAACGTTGCCAGCACGGGAGGCGGCGGGGGTGGCAGCATAGGCAGCATTGGTCAAGGTGGATGTGATTCTGGTCCAGACTATGGAATCGTCGGATACACTGAAACCAGCACACCCTGGACCGTTTGCACGCCCGATGGCTGCGCGAGCGGGACGTATTATGAATACGCGGCCGAGTATGGGCAAATTACGGGTGACTGTTGAACGTTCCACGACAGGTTCCGACCTATTTTCTATTTAACCTTTAGCATATCCACGTTCTTATCAAGTGTTTGCACTTTAAGCCTCATCGTGTCGCTGTCTCTTCTGCGGGCTCTCATGCACCCGCGCGGAAGCCTAACCTTAGGTGCATTATCGCCTGGCTGGCTCCTACGCTTCAGCGGAGTCAGGCAGCCACGGCGGAAGCCTGACTTAAACCAAACAGCCTCCACGGAATCCGGGGCGATTCAGTATCGTGCTGGCGCTGGCGCTGCGCTGACTCAGGCGGGGACCCACGTGCCACCGGGCTGGCGCAAACCTGGTGTCGTTGCCGGCGCCTGGTCCGCGGCCGGCGGCGCTTCGAGCTGGAAGATCGCCACGGACTGCTCCAGCATCGATGCCTGCACCCGCAGGGTCTGCGCCGCGGCCGTTGCCTCACCGACCATGGCGGCGTTGCGCTGGGTCACTTGATCGAGCTGGGTGATCATGCTGTTGATCTGGTTGACCCCCGCGGCCTGCTCGGCCGAGGCGGTAGCCATCTCCTCGATCAGCAGACGCACTCGCGCGGCAGCCTCGACGATGGTCTGAATCCGCGTGTCCGCACCCTGTACCGCGCTGCCGCCCTGCTCCACCTGCTCCAGCGAGGCCCCGACCAGCTGGCGGATCTCCTTCGATGCCACCGCGCTGCGCTGGGCCAGCATGCGCACCTCGCCCGCGACGACCGCAAAGCCACGGCCGTGCTCACCTGCCCGCGCGGCTTCCACGGCAGCATTGAGCGCGAGCAGGTTGGTCTGAAAGGCCAGCTCGTCGACCAGGCTGGTCACCTCGCTGATGTTGCGGGCTGCTTTGCTGATCGCTGTCATCGCCTCGCGCACCTCGTCCATCGCCGACTTGCCTTCGCCGGCGGCGAGCGCAACGGCGTCAGCGAGGCTACGCGCTTCGGTACTGCGATGCTGCGAGTGCTGCAGCACGCTGGTGAATTCCTCCATGGCGGCTGCCGCCTGCTCCAGGCTCGCCGCCTGGGTTTCGGTGCGGCTGGCCAGGGCACCCGCCCCCCGGGCGACATCGTCGGCCGAGGCGCCCACCTGCGCGATCTCCTTTCGCACGTCGCCAACCACGGCACGCAAGTTCACATTGAGCTGGTTCAAGGCGCGCGCCAGTCCGGCACTAAGCGCACCGCTGTGCCCGGCATTTGCCTGCGCAAGATCGCCGGCGGCCATCGTGTTGGCCTGCGCGGTGAAGTGCGCCATAGGGGCAGCCACCTGATGCCGCAAGGCCAGCGTGCCCAGCAAGACGCCCGCCGCCGACGCGGCGAATGTGAGTCCTTTCTGCATGGGGGCCGCCAGCTCAAACAGGTGTGGCAACACCGGCAGCAGCAGGACAGCCGACAGTACAAGGCCGATCCGCAGCGCCGGTGATTGGCCCAGCCATCGCCCCAGCCTGGCCAGCGGGTAACGCCGAACCACGGCTCCGCCGTGTAATCCGACCGGGAGGCGGCGGCCCTCTTCCTCGACCTTGCGCATCGCCGCGTAGCGCGCCGCCGCAGCAGCCACTTCGGCACGAGCGGGATAGGTACGTACCGAGAGGTAGCCCACCGCCTCGCCGCCAGCAAGGATCGGCGTAACATTGGCGCGCACCCAGTAGTGATCACCATCGCAGCGGCGGTTCTTCACGATGGCCGACCAGGGCTGCCCGGTCCGAATCGTGGCCCAAAGGTCGCGAAACGCCTCGCGCGGCATGTCCGGGTGACGCAGGATATTCTGCGGCGCGCCGATCAGGTCATCGCGGTTGAAGCCACTGATCCGCACAAACGTCTCGTTGCAGTAGGTGATGTTGCCCTGCAGATCGGTCGTCGAAACGATCGCATCGGTCGGCAGGAAGGGGCACTCACGCTGGGTCACGGGAAGGTTGTTGCGCACGGCACGGCCTCGCTGAATGGCCAGGTGCGAATGGGCACTGACCGATACAGGCGTATCGGCCTAGCGAGGGATCCACTTGATTGATCTGGATCACGTTCAGCACAGTTGGCCGTTAGGGGATGAATCAGCGACCCTGGCCGGGCTGAGGTGCCCGCGCCAGCGCCCACACGTCGACCCGGTCCACGCCCGCGCGCTTGAGCACGCGAGCGCATTCGGCCACGGTGGCGCCGGTGGTCATCACGTCATCGAGCACGGCCACGTGTGCTGGCAGCACCGAGCCCTCTTGAAGCGTGAAGGCACCGCGGACATTGCGACGGCGGTGGGTTGCGTCAAGTTCGGTCTGCGCCTCCGTGGCGCGATTCCGCTGCAGCAGGTCATGACGCAGCGACACACCAAGCTCAAGCGCCAGCGGGCCAGCCAGTTCCAGCGACTGGTTGTAGCCGCGCCGGCGTAGCCGGCTGCGATGCAACGGTACGGTCAACAGCAGTTGCGGCAACGCGATCGGACACGGTTCGCGCTGCCACAACGTGGACAGCACCCGGCCGGCGGCCAGATCGGCACCGAACTTGTAGCGCGATTCCAGCCGATCCAGTGGCCAGCCGTAGCGAAACGGCACCCAGGCCGCGTCCCACGGTGGTGGCTTGCGCACGCATTCCCCGCATAGCGCTGCCCCGGTCGCCAGGGGCAGCGCGCAGCGCGCACAGCAAAAACGGTTGCGCGGCAGCTCGGCGTTGCAGTCGGCACACAGGTCGAGGCCGTCGGCACCGGCTGCGCCGCACAACAGACAACGCAGCGGCAGCACGAAATGCCGGCAGGCCTGCCAGAGGGTGATCAGCGCTTCCCTGCGCATGTCCGCTCAGCCGCCCGGCTTGTATAGCGCGGCGTCGAGGATCGACCACAGATGGATCAGCCAACCCAGCAGCACGACCCACAACAGCGCCGCCAGCACGAACATGATCACCGCCTTCAGCAGCCTGCCCTGCACCAGCTGACCCAGCCCCGGAATGAAGAAGCTGCAAATGGCAGCCAGTACGTTGCCGCTGCTGCCTTGTCCTTCGCTCATGCCGGTCTGCTCCCTGGCTGTGGTCCGGGGTCATGGTAGCCGCTGGCTGGCCGCCCTGCTCCGTCAACCATGCTGTTCCGTATCGAGTTGACACGCTCCGTAGCGACTTCCACACTTCCGCGCTTCACGTACCGGAGTTGCTGTTTCATGGTCGACACCACCATCCGCCACGACTGGCCCCGCGCCGAAGTGAGCGCGCTTTTCGCGCTGCCGTTCAACGAGCTGCTGCATCGCGCGCATCAGGTGCATCGCGAACACCACGACCCGAACGCGGTGCAGGTATCCACCCTGCTCTCGATCAAGACCGGTGGCTGCCCCGAAGATTGCGCCTACTGCCCGCAGGCGGCGCGCTACGACACCGGCGTGGCGGCGCAGAAGCTGATGGAGATCGATGAGGTGATGGAACGCGCCCGCGCGGCCAAGGCCGCCGGTGCCAGCCGCTTCTGCATGGGCGCCGCCTGGCGTGGCCCGAAGGACCGCGACATCCCCAAGGTCGCCGCCATCGTCAGCGCAGTGAAGGGCCTGGGCCTGGAAACCTGCGCCACGCTGGGCATGCTCGGCGACGGCCATGCGCAGGCGCTGAAGGACGCCGGCCTGGACTACTACAACCACAACATCGACACCGCGCCGGAGTTCTACGGCGAAATCATCCACACCCGCGAATACCAGGATCGGCTGGAGACGCTGGAGCAGGTGCGCGACGCCGGCCTGAAAACCTGCTGCGGCGGCATCGTCGGCATGGGCGAGACGCGCGACCAGCGCGCCGGCCTGCTGCAGGCGCTGGCCAACCTGCCCGCGCATCCGCAGTCGGTGCCGATCAACCAACTGGTGGCGGTGCCCGGTACGCCGCTGGCCAACGCCGACAAGCTCGATCCGTTCGAGTTCGTCCGCGCGATCGCGGTGGCCCGGCTGCTGATGCCGGCCTCGGTGATCCGGCTCTCCGCCGGACGCCAGCAGATGGACGACGCGGTGCAGGCACTGTGCTTCTTCGCCGGTGCCGGCTCGATCTTCCACGGCGAGAAGCTGCTGACCACCGGCAACCCCGACGTCGAAGCCGACCGCGCGCTGTTCCGTCGACTCGACCTGCATCCGATGGACGTGATCGAACATGCCGGCACCGTGCACGCCGACATCATGCAGACCGATGACGCAGCGACAAAGGGCAGTTGCGGAAACGGATGTGGCTGCTCAGCCGCGGCCTGACCTGCTGCAACGGCTGGCCGTGCACACAGCCAAACGCGAGCAGGACCACCTGCTGCGCCGGCTGCGCACGGTCGAACATGCCGAGGGCCCTTGGTTGCGCACGGGCGGCCGGCGCCTGCTGTCGTTCTGCAGCAACGACTATCTGGGGCTGGCGCAGCACCCGCAGCTGGTGAGCGCGCTGACCCGCGCCGCCGGCAGCGCGGGCGTGGGCAGCACCTCGGCACACCTGATCTGCGGCCACCGCACCGAACACGCGCGGCTGGAAGAAGCACTCGCCACCTGGACCGGGCGCGAGCGCGCACTGCTGTTTTCCACCGGCTACATGGCCAACCTCGGCGTGTTGCAGGCCCTGCTCGCGCCGGGCGACCTCTGCGTGCAGGACAAGCTCAACCATGCCTGCCTGATCGATGGCGCCCGGCTCAGCGGCGCCGAGCTGAAGCGCTATCCGCACGCCGATGTCGCTGCCGCGGCGCGTCAGCTCGACGCCCGCCCCGGCGCCGCCGCGCTGCTGGCCACCGACGGCGTGTTCAGCATGGATGGCGATGTCGCCCCGCTGTGTGAGTTGGCCGCCCTCTGCGCCGTCGAGCAGGCCAGCTTGATGGTCGACGACGCGCACGGCCTGGGCGTGCTCGGCGAGCACGGCGCCGGCAGCGTCAGCGCCGCCGGCCTGGGCCAGCACGAGGTGCCGCTGCTGATGGCCACGCTGGGCAAGGCGCTGGGCTGTGCCGGTGCCTTCGTGGCTGGCCCGGCCGCCCTGATCGAAGGATTGGTGCAATTCGCGCGGCCGTACATCTACACCACCGCGATGCCGCCGGCATTGGCTGCGGCCGGACTGGAGGCGGTGCAGCTGGCGCAAGTGGAGGACTGGCGCCGCGACAAGCTCACCGCCCTGATCACCCGCTTCCGCCGCGGCGCCGAGCAACTCGGCCTGCCACTGATGGCCTCCACCAGCGCGATCCAGCCACTGCTGCTGGGCGATGCTGATGCAGCCATGCTGGCGATGCAGGCACTGGAAGCGCAAGGTCTGCTGGTCAGCGCGATCCGGCCGCCCACGGTGCCGGCCGGACAGGCGCGGCTGCGCATCACCTTCTCGGCCGCGCACGAGGAAAACCACGTGGACCGGCTGCTGGACGCGCTGCAAACCCTGCGATTGCCACGCCGTTCAAGCTGATTCCGACCCGCCACGTATAATGCCCTGCTTGCTTCCGTGATCCCCGCGCATGTCGATCGTCAATATCTCTGCCTACAAGTTCATCAGCCTGGACGACCTGCCCGCGCTGCGCGAGCGGCTGCTTGAACGCTGTGAGGCGCTGGCGCTGAAGGGGACGATCCTGCTGGCGCCTGAAGGCATCAACCTGTTCCTGGCCGGCTCGCGTGAACAGATCGACGGCTTCATGGCGAGCCTGCAGCAGGACCCCCGCTTTGCCGATATCGCGCCGAAGGAGTCGCTGTCCGACAGCGTGCCGTTCGGGCGCATGCGGGTGCGGCTGAAGCGCGAAATCATCACCATGCGCCTGCCGACGATCCGCCCCGAGGGAGGTCGCGCACCGGCAGTCGACCCCACCACCCTGCAGCGCTGGCTCGATCAGGGCCACGACGACGACGGTCGCGAGGTCGTGCTGCTGGACACCCGCAACGACTACGAAACCGACGTCGGCAAATTCCCGCAGGCGGTCGACTACCGACTGGCCAGCTTCACTGGCTTCCCCGCCGCCATCGCCGCCGACCGCGCGCGCTACGAGGGCAAGACCGTGGTCTCCTACTGCACCGGCGGCATCCGCTGCGAAAAGGCCGCGCTGCACATGCGCGATCTCGGCATGCAGCACGTCTACCAGCTCGAAGGCGGCATCCTGAAATACCTCGAGCTGACCGTCGCCACGCATTGGCAGGGCGGCTGCTTCGTGTTCGATGAGCGGGTGGCGGTGGGTGCCGATCTGCTCCCTCTCCCCTGCGGGGAGACGACTGCATGGATGCAGGAGGTAGAGCAATGCAAGGAGCAATTGCCGAGGGTTGGGGTGAGGGGACACGCTGGCGATGAGGCTGAATCGGAGCGTGCTTCGAGAAACTTCCCCGCGAGCACCCAGCCCTCACCTCAATCCTCTCCCCGCAAGGGAGAGGAGGCGAACGCGAGAAGCGCGGAATTTGATGACTGCGCGGCGAGCACCCGCCCCTCATCCGCCCCTTCGGGGCACCTTCTCCCCGGCGGGGAGAAGGGAGTCACGGCATGAGCTTGCATATCGACCGACGTGGAAACGGCCCGGTCCAGCTGGTGCTGATCCACGGCTGGGCGATGCACGGCGGCGTGCTGCAGCCGCTGGTGGATGCGCTGGCCGGGCGCTGCACCATGCATGTGGTCGACCTGCCCGGGCACGGCTATTCGCGCGACTGCGGCCTGCCGCTGGAACCGCACGCCTGCGCCGTCGCGATTGCCGCCGCGACGCCGCCGGCAATCTGGCTGGGCTGGTCGATGGGTGGCTTGATCGCGCTCACTGCCGCGCTCGATCTACCACAGCAGGTACGCGGGCTGGCGATGCTGTGTGCCACACCGAAGTTCGTGCGCGACGTCAGCTGGCCGCATGGCAGCGATGGCGCCCTGGTGCACCAGCTGGCCAGTGACCTGGAAATGGATTACCGCGCCACCCTGGATCGCTTCCTGGCGCTGGAGACCCTGGGCAGTGCCGACCCGCACGCCGAGCTGCGTCACCTGCGCCAGCTGGTGTTTGCCCGTGGCGAGCCGGACCTTCGCATCCTGCAGGAAGGCATCCACCTGCTGGAAACCAGCGACCTGCGCAGCGACCTGTCGCACCTGACCGTACCCAGCGCATGGATCGCAGGTCGCCGCGACCGGCTGGTGCCGCCGCCGGCGATGGCGTGGTCGGCCAGCCAGTGCGATGGTGACTACCACGAGATTCCGCAGGCCGGCCATGCGCCGTTCTTCGGCCACGTCGACGCGCTGGTACAGGCACTGCAGCCCTTGTTCGCCGGGCAACACGCCGGCACCGCTTCAATGAGTTTTTCCGATGAATGAATTCCACCTCGATCGCCGCCAGGTGCGCCGCAACTTCGGCCGCGCCGCCAGCACCTACGAGCAACACGACGTACTGCAGCGCGAGGTGCAGACGCAGTTGCTGGAGCGGCTCGATTTCTACAAGGAGCCGCAGCCGACGCGCGTGCTCGACGTCGGCGCCGGCACCGGCCGCGGCAGTGCCCTGCTGAAGCAGCGCTATCCGAAGGCCGAGGTGATCGCGATGGATCTGGCGCTGCCGATGCTGCGTGCAGCCAAGTCCCACAGCAGCTGGCGCCGGCCGTTCGCCCGCGTCTGCGCCGAAGCCACCGCCCTGCCGCTGGCCGACCGCAGCGTCGACGTGCTGCATTCCAACCTGTGCTTCCAGTGGATCGACGATCTGCCCGCGCTGTTCGGCGAATGCACGCGCGTGCTGAAACCCGGCGGCCTGATGGTGTTCTCCAGCTTCGGCCCAGACACGCTGAAAGAATTGCGCGCGGCCTGGGCCGAGGCCGACCAGCAAGCGCACGTCAGCCGCTTCCTCGACATGCACGACGTCGGCGACGCCATGCTCGCCGCCGGCCTGCGTGACCCGGTACTCGACGTGTTCCGCTACACCTTGACCTACAGCGAACCACGCAAGCTGCTGGAAGAACTGCAAGGCCTCGGCGCCACCAATGCGGACCAGACGCGCGAACGCGGCCTCACCGGCAAGAGCCACTACCAGCGCATGCTGGCCGCCTACGAAACCATGCGCGTGGACGGCCGCATTCCGGCCACCTGGGAAGTGATCAGCGCGCACGCCTGGGGACCGCCGGCCGGCCAGCCGCGCCGGGTCGGCGGCGGCGAAATTGCGAGCTTTTCGATCGACCAGTTGCGCGGGTCGCGGCGCTGAAGCCAGTGCCGAGATCGAAGCGGCTGATGAAGCCGTCGCCGCGTCCTTGGTGCACAGCCGAGTATCGACCTCGCATCAGCGGCATCGTGCCACCGCTTGCCGGGGCGTGGTGAAGGCCTGAAGAGGACGGCTTGCATTTAGTCCCAATATGGGACTAATGTGCCGGCATGAGAATCATCGCGGTGAGCAGCCTCAGACGGTTCTGGGAACGCCACCCGGATGCCGAACAACCACTCAAGGCCTGGTACGACGAAGCCAAGCATGCCAGCTGGACCACGCCGCAACAGATCAAGAACCACTACGCCAGCGCCAGCTTCGTCGGCAGCAATCGCGTGGTGTTCAACATCAAGGGCAACCGCTACCGACTCATCGCTGCCGTGACCTATCGTTTTCAGGCCGTCTACATCAAGTTCGTCGGCACCCATGCCGAATACGACCGGGTCGACGCCGCCACCGTGGAGAAGCCATGAACATCCATCCCATCCGCAACGACGACGACTACGAGGCCGCCCTGCGCGAGCTGTCCGCGTATTTCGACAACGAGCCGGAACCGGGCAGCCCGGCAGGGGATCGATTCGAGATTCTGGCGACCTTGGTCGAGGCCTACCAGACCACGCACTTCCCGATCGAGCGACCCGATCCGATCGAGGCCATCCGATTCCGCATGGAACAAGGCGGCCTCACCGTGAAGGACCTGGTGCCCTCCATCGGCCAGACCAATCGTGTCTACGAAGTGCTGAACCGCAAACGCAGCCTCACCATCGACATGATCCGCAAACTACACCGAAACCTTGGCATCCCCGCAGAGAGCTTGATCGGGCCTTGATCCAGCCTCTTTGGTGAGTGGCAGCACAGGACGCGACCCCGACTTTCTGCAGAACTGGTGTCAGGGATAATTTCCCAACTATCGGAATTGTCCCTGACACATTTTCCTCAGATCGACAGCCTGCGCGGTTCGCGGCGCTGACAACTTCGCGCAACCACCAGTAAGTGAACCTGACCCCGTTCGGTTGCAAGCTGTGCTGGTAGATTATCATAAACCACGTCAGCCAATCCCACATAATCGGTAACTTTCAGTGTCATGGCATGCGCTCCGTAATAATATCAAAATTCCCTTGCTTGCCGACAAAAGTAGATGGCAGGTTACCATTCGAAAAACATATTCCAATCTGTTTACCGCCCATCCACCTACCCGTACATATCCAGGTGCGCTTGGCTCCAAGCAGGTCATTGGTAGTCGCAACAAGCTGCGAGATCCCGTGTTTATTCCGCACGAATGTTATAGCCAGCGCCCCAAGCTGCCAATTACATTTCCCCCTCGTCATAAAGCGATCTTCGAGTAGCCTTATTTCGTAGCCGTCATTTGTCTTCAATGCCCTATCGTTCACGGTTACTTGCTTCATCTTGGCGTGACCAGCAAATCCAACAATGGGCGCGCAATCGATATTTCCCATCACCCAATCCGACTCCACCAGCACATTATCGATCGTCGGATCGGATACCGTGACATGGAGCTTGGTGACCATGTGCGCTGCCGGGTTGGGGGTTGGACTGGGTGCCGGCGGATCGTCATTGCCACACCCAACCAGGAGCAGCGAGGCAAGCCCGATCGGCAAGAGTGCCCCCGTGGCTATGGCCCCCGAGCGGAAGACGGCCATCCAACGCCGCCCCTCCTCACCCCTCCGCCTCGCCGACCTTTCCGTACTGCCACCGAGGCGCAACCACCCACGCGCCATCACCCCCGCTCTGCCCAGCACCCGTCCGACTGTCCCCAGCATCATCGCCTCCCCTCCCGAAGCATCGAACTGACCATCAAGAGTGCCAAGCGCGCCCCACCCTCACCGCCGCGCGTGGCATGGCGTTGATGGTGTGTACACGTCCCAGCGCGGCGCCACTTAAAGTTCCACTGGACGTGAGCATGAGTGACTGCGACCCACTCGCCCCACTCCGATTTGGCCGGTCAACCGGCATGCTTGAAACAAGCCCTCGACCCACGAGAGTAACGTCCCCAACCACCCTCTTACTTTCCTGTATCGGCATTGCCATTCGTCCTATATGAATTGAGCATGCCTGGGTTGTGTCTTGTCGACCTGCAGCGACTGCAGGAAGCCTGCTGAGCCAAACCTTGGCTTGTCGCTTCAGCAAAAGTAGAAAACCTCACAAGCGCGGAGCAAGTCAATCCAGTTGCCGTATCGGGGGCAGGTTCATTTCCTGTCGCTGTAACGGCCAGCAAAATCACCAACCGCTGCTTGCCGCCGATTTACGCTCGGCGCGGGCTGAGCTGAGCTTCCCGGACACCTGATTCATGGCCGGTCTTCCGACTCCTCGGATACGGTCTGATGCAGCTGATCCGCCGCCGGCACCTTCACCACCGCCAGCCCCGCGCCACTCAGACTGCGGTTGAGCGCAGGCAGATCGTTCTGGCGGATCTGCTGCCATAGCGCCTGCGCCTTCGCATACCGAGCCTCGCTGGCAGCCGCCACCTGCCGCTGCCCGTCAGTGGGTGCGCGGTCGGCACCTTCAACGTCGCTGGCGATATTGGTGAGGCCGTCGTTTATCGCACGCAGATTGAGCGTGTCCTCACCGCTGCCGCTGACCAGTGGCGCGGTCTGCTTGAGCAGTGCCTCCACCGACTGGCGTTGCGCGGCGTGCGCGGTATCGCCGGCCAGCTTGGTGTCGAGAGCCGTCAACTGCTCGCGCACAGCCCGCACCTCGCCGTAGCTCTGCCAGACCTTGAGCAGGCTGCGGCCGAGGTCTTGCGACAGGGCCAGGCCGGCGGCGAGGTCGGCGTGGCTGACCTGGGTCTCGCGCGGGTCCATGGTGACTTCGAGCGGCGCGCGGTAGGACTTGCCATCGACCTTCAGCACCAGCTGATACTCACCGGGCAACGCCATCGGCCCCTCCGGCGTCACCGGCGTGTCCGAGTCCCAACTGGTGGAAATGCTGTAGCCGTACTTGAGCGCCTGCGGGCGCAGATAGCGCAGATCCCATACGAAGCGATGCGCGCCGGCGCTGGCCGACAGTGGAGCGCCGGGGCGTAGCCAACCTTTGGCAAAGTAGCGCTCGGCGTCGAGTTCGGCCGGTTGGTCGGCGCTGGAGAAACGACGCACCAGCTGGCCGGCGCTGTCACGGATCTCCAGCGTCACCGGGCCTTTCGCCGCATGGGCGAGACGGTAGTCGATCACCGCGCCGGCGGGCGGGTTCTGACCCAGCGGGGTTTCCGGCGGCAGCGGGGTGTCCTTGTTTTCGTTGGCGCGCACGCGCACGGCCGGGGCCGGCGTGTAGAGGTGCGCCGGGGCGCGGGCGATCGCGGCGCTGACTTGGCGCAGCGGAGTGACGTCATCGAGCACCCAGATCGCGCGACCCTGGGTGGCGGCGATCAGGTCGTTGCCATGTACCAGCAGGTCGCGTACCCACGCGGTGGGCAGGTTGCGCTGCAGCGACTGCCAGCGGCCGCCGTCGTCGAAGGAAACGAACACACCCTGGTCGGTGCCGGCATACAACAGGCCCGCGCGCACCGGGTCGGCGCGCACCACGGCGACGAAGCTGCTCTTCGGCAGGTTGGCGGAAATCTCGGTCCAGCTGGCGCCGTAATCATGCGTGCGCCATACATGCGGACTGAAGTCGTCCTGCCGATGCGTGTCGAGTGCGGCGTAGGCGGTGCCCGGCTGCAGCGCGGAGACATCCAGCGTGCTGACCTTGGCCCACGCCGGCAGGCCCTTCGGGGTGACGTCGTGCCAGCTCTTGCCGCCGTCGCGGGTGAGCTGGACCAGGCCGTCGTCGGTGCCGACCCAGATCTCGTCGTTGTCGCGCGGTGACGGCGCGATGGTGTAGATCACGCCGTAGCCGCAGTCGCTGGCCTCGGCAGCCGTCGGATTGCCATCGCAGTTTTTGCTACCCGCGCGCTTGCCGTTCAACTCGGGGCTGATCACGTCCCAGTGTTCGCCCTGGTCGGTGCTGCGGAACAATACCTGCGCGCCCATGTACAAGGCATACGGCGGCTTGGCCGCGAACGCGATCGGGGTGATCCAGGTGTAGTGGTATTTGTAGTCGGTGGGGCGCTCGCCGTAGCTGTTGACCGGCCACGGGGTGACGTTCTGCACCACGCCGGTCTGGCGGTTCCAGCGCGACACGCGCCCGCCGAGGCCGGAGCCAAACACGATATTGGGGTTGGCCGGATCGGGCAGATCGTAGTCGCGCTCGTCGCCGCCGACTGGATGCCAGTCGCGGAAGCTCAGCGCGCCGTAATCGCTGCGGCTGGCGATGCCGACGGTGCCGGAATCCTGCTGGCCGGAATAGATCCAGTACGGGAACTGGTTGTCGGCCGCCAGGTGATAGAACTGGCCGGTCGGCTGGTTGTACCAGCTACCCCAGGTCTCGCCGCCGTTGACGGTGACCACGGCGCCCTGGTCGCTGGCGGTGATCATGCGGCGCGTGTCGTTCGGGTTGATCCACAGGTAGTGGTAGTCGTCACCGCCCGGCGCACCCTTGAATACCTCCCAGCGCTTGCCGCCATCGCTGGAGACACGGATCGACTGACCGGCTGAATAGATCCGGTCGCGGTCGTTCGGGTCCACCGTGATGCGGCTGAAGTAATCGTTGGCCAGCCAGCCGGCATGGCTGGTCGCCTGCCATGTCGCGCCGCCGTCGTCCGAGCGATACAACCCGCTCTGCGCCGGCTCGCTGGCATCATCGACCACCGCATAGACCCGCCCGCCACTGGCGGTGGTCAGCCCGATGCGGGCCAGCGTGCCGGCAGGCCAGCCCGTGCCGCCGAGGCGCCTCCAGCTCACACCGCCATCGCTGGAGCGGTACAGCCCGCTGCCCGGCCCCGCGTTCGGCTGGAAGTACGACAGCCATGGGTAATTGCGCACCTGCCACGCCGCCGCATAGATGATGGCCGGGTTGGCCAGGTCGGCGGCCATGTCGACGATGCCGGTGTTGTCGTCGATGTAGAGCGTCTGCGTCCACGTCTTGCCACCATCGGTGGAGCGGAACACGCCGCGCTCGTGGTTCGGCCCGAAGTAGTGGCCCAGCGCGCCGACCAGCACGGTATCCGGGTGCTGCGGATCGATCAGGATCTTGCCGATATGCCGGGTCGCGTCCAGCCCCACATGCTGCCAGTGCCGGCCGCCATCGGCCGAGCGATACACGCCATTGCCCGCGCCCACGTCATAGCGCGCCGCGACCTGGCCGGTGCCGACATAGATCACGTTCGGGTTGGACGGTGCCACCGCCAGCGCACCGATCGACGAGGCCGGCTGCTGATCGAACAGCGACTGCCAGGTGCGGCCCGCGTCGTTGCTCTTCCACACGCCGCCACCGGCGGTACCGATGTAGAACGTATCCGGCTGCGCCGGCACGCCCGCCGCCATCGTCGCCCAGCCGCCCCGGAACGGGCCGAGCTGACGCCACTCCAGCGCGCCGGTGACGTTGGCGGGAATCGGCGCCTCGGTCGCGTGAAGCTGGCTGGTGCCGAACAGCATGAGCGCACTGATCAGCAGGAAGGGTCGCAGGGCATGGCGGATCGGCATGGGGCACCTTGAGCGGGGAATGACGACACAAGTTGCTGAAGATACACCGGAGGCAAAGTCGTGGCAGCAGCGTGGCACCGGTCTACATCTCGACCGGGATCTTCGCGATCGCTGACATCACTAGCGGATTCAGCGGCGGCCGCAATTGCTTGCGCGGCGGCGCGGCATCGAACCCCCTGCGTCACCATCCTTGTCGCTCAGCTTGCTGCCGACTGATGCCACACAGGAATCACGCCACCGTGTCAGCGTCCCGGCGAAAAGGCCGTCACCAGAAGCGATAGCCTGCCATCAGGCTGATGACGTGACCATCGCGCCGCTGCACGATCGGGCTGCCGGCGATCTCGCTACCCAGCCGATAGGCGCTGTAGCTCGCCATCGAAAACCAGCGCCGATTGAACGTATGGGTCCACGACACCCGTGCGCCATAGCGGCGCAGGCCCGATCCGACCGTGTATGCCGGCAGACCCGAGCGCATCGACTGCGTGCCGTCGACACCAAAATAGGTCTGCATGATGTTTCGATCAGCCCAGTCGACCGACACGCCCAGATTCAAGCGGTCGGCACTCCCCAGTCGCATGCCATAGCCCGCGCCGAGGCTCACCTGAGTGCCTGTCGCCGCGCCGCCCAGGCTGCGCTTGACCGTGGCCGAGAGTGAGAACTGCTGCATCGTCCAGCGTGCATAGACGCCCACGTCGACGCCACCGCTGATGCTGCCCAGGCCGCGCAATCGTGGCGATGCGTCTTCATGACGTGGCGGGCGATAGGACAATACCGGGCCGACCTGCCAGGACTTCACGGCTGAAAAGTTGTAGCCGATACCCTGACCGCCGACGAAGAAGTCCCCGCGGCGGTAATCGATCAGTGGCAGGGCGCGGTAGCGATACTCATCGGCGCCCTCGTAGCGCGGCAGGTAGGCCGCGCCGGCACCGAGGGCGAAGCTGTTGCTGTCGCCATCCGATTTCTTTTCATCGGCTGACTGCGCGGCGGCCAGAGCTGGCGCCGCCAGTGCAAGAGCAAACGCCACGCCGGCAAGCATCGCTCGAAGCGCTTTCGATCCGGCACGAGAGGGAGATTCAGTACGCAAAGTGTTTCGCAACATCGGCATCACCTGTGGTGTGGGTGGTGTCGAAGCCGCGCGGATCGGCTTCGATGGCGGCCAGGGCCGGCGACTCACGCGCCACTCAAGAGTCACCGCCTGCCCGTAACAATTGGTGAAGAGCCGCTGGATACCAGGGCCGCGCGCCGTCACAACGCCAGCTTCACCCCGGTATACCAGGAGCGCCCCAGCGCCGGTTCCAGTCCATTCTGCCAGACGCGGTCGTAGTACTGGCGGTTGCCGAGGTTGCTGACACCGGCCAGCAGGGTGACGTGGCGATTGAGTTGCCAGTCACCGGCAAGGTCCAGCACGGTGTAGGCCGGGATACGCGCCGGCAGGTAGCTGCTGCCGCTGCCGCGCGACTGATTGGACGCCTGCCAGTACTGCGCGGCGGAGGACACCGCGGTAAGGCTGAGCTTGATCCGGTTCTCGACGCGCCAGGTCACGCCAGCCTTGAGCAGGTAGCGCGGCGCATAGGCGGGAACCTTGCCGATCTGGGCGGGGATCGCGCTGGCGACGTAACGGGCGTTGAGCAGGCTGGCATTGATGAAAGCCTCCAGGTGCTCGCCGCTGTCGGCACGGCCACCGCGGGCGAGGAAGTCGTAATTGAGCTGGCCTTCCAGACCACGGCTGCGGGTGTCGCCGGTGTTCACCTCGGCCACGTCGATGTTGTTCAGTTGCACCGCCTCGATCTGGTTCCTGAAGTTGATCCAGAACAGGCTGACGTCGTAGTACAAACCGGTCACCGGCACGCCATGCACGCCCAGCTCATACGACAGCGACTTCGACGGATCGGGCGCCTGGCCGGGCACGATGTTGGCAAACGGCGAGGCCATGTCGAAATAGCGCAGCGGTCGCCAGCCCTGCGAGACATTGAAGTAGGTCTCGTTGCCGTGACCGAAGTCGTTGCCGATACCCAGCCCGAACAGCGGCACCGTGCGTGCATCGGCCTGGTTGATCAGCGGTCGACTGAGGAAGGGTGGCCTGACGGTTTCGTCCACCGCCACGCGTTCGTGCTCCAGTCGCACCGAGGGCACGATGTGGAAGCGGTGCGGCAGGCGAAACACGTTCTCGGCAAAGATCGCCGTGTAGTTCGAGCTGCGCGCCTGTATCAGCCGTGGCGTGCCACGGCGGTCGCCGCGGTCGACGTACAGATCGCTGCTGGTCCACTGCCGGAACGGGTCGTTGCCGTGGAACAGCGTGGTGCCGATGGTGAAGGCGTTGCCCTTGCCCCACTTCTTGCGCAGGCGCAGGTCGGCGCCGCTGGTGCGGAACTGCTCGTCCTGCAAGGTGGTGCTGCTTGGCAAAGGCTGTGGCGGCAGCGCACTGGCGGCCGAACGGGCGGCCAGATCCTGGTACGCAAACCAGGCCTTGCCCTCGAACATCCAGCCGTCGCCGAACTCGCTGCGCTGGCCCAGCACGATCTGGTCGCGGTTGACCCAATCGCGGTTGTAAGGCGTCGGCGTGGCGCGCGGATTGGCCTGCCACTGCGCATAACTGAGCCGGCCCGCATCACCCGAGTCGGCGGCGATGGCGTGCAGGTCGACCCACCACAACTGCCTGTCGCTCGGCCGGTACTCGACGTACAGATCGCTCTGGCGCATCTGCGATTGCGCATTGGGGCGGGTGCCGTCGCTGCGCACGTAGGCGGTGTCGAAGCGCCAGGTAAAGGCGCCGCTGCTGCCTTCGAGCACGTTGTAGGTGGAGTACAGACCGTGGTCACCGATCACCTGCTCGGTGCTGGCCGCGAAGGGCGTACCGGGTTTGGGGCGGCGGGTGACCAGGTTGATCACCGGCGCCGGTTCCGGGCCATACAGCAGGCTGGAACCGCCGCGGATCACCTGCACATCGGCCAGGCTTTGCGTCAGCGGCATCGC
>JBBQQL010000085.1:0-17484 GCA_038215995.1 Lysobacterales bacterium | reverse complement strand
GGATCAACCTGGGTTTCCAGCTCGATCTCGCGCTTGAAGCGGCGCTTCAACGATGCCTTGAGTTGCTCGACCTGCGCTGCATCCATCGCCATCGCACTGGTCACCTTGACCAGCAACTGCGACTCGGACTCGCGCTTGAACGCCTCATACACCTCAGCCACTTCCGGCAGCAGCGCCAGACGTCGCTGCTCGGCCATTTCGGCGAGGAAATGAGCGAACGGTGACTGCGCCGGCATGCCGGCGGGCAGATGCAGCGCCACCAGCTGCTTGGGCAATACGCGCGGGTCGCTACCGAAACCGGCCACCAGCGGATCGTTGGCGACCGCGGCGGCAAACGCCAGTGAGTTCGACCATGCGTCCATCGAACCGGCCGCGTGCGCTACCTCGAAAGCAGCGCGAGCGTAGGGTCGGGCGAGGGTGATTGCCTGGGCCATCGATCAGATCTCGGCTGCAAGCTGGTCGAGCAAGGCCTTGTGCGTCGAGGCATCGACCTCGCGCTGCACAATCTTGCTGGCGCCCTGCACCGCCAACGCACCCACCTGCTGACGCAGCTGGTCGCGCGCGCGCTGCGCCATCGAGGCGATATCGTCCTGCGCCGCAGCCTTCAGGCGGTTGATCTCGCTGACGGCTTCGCCACGGGCCTTGTCGATGATCTGATTGGCCTGCTGCTGGGCTTTGTCGATGATCTCGGAAGCCTGTTG
The DNA here is from genome assembly GCA_038215995.1 of Lysobacterales bacterium. Lineage (GTDB taxonomy): Bacteria > Pseudomonadota > Gammaproteobacteria > Xanthomonadales > Rhodanobacteraceae > Rhodanobacter. Next base: position 16,783 of record JBBQQL010000085.1, on the reverse strand, counting down.
ACGGGCCACCTTGATCTCGGCAGCCACTTTCTGGTCGGCGTCCTTCAGCTCGGCATGCGCGCGCTCGGCGGCATTCAAGCCTTCTGCGATCTTGATCTGCCGTTCTTCGATGGCTTTGTTGAGGTGCGGCCAGATGAAGTGAACAGAGAACCAGATCAAGATGGCGAACGAAATCATTTCGCCAATCAAGGTCGCGTTGAAATCCATCGCTGCGTTACCTGTAGATACGGGATGAAACGGACACGGACATCAGAACATCCGTGCCAGAGAGTTGGTGGCGCGAGAGCGCCACCAGCGGTTTTAGCCTGCTACCAGCTTCGACAGCAGCGGGTTCGCCACGGCGAAGTACATCGCCAGCGCCACGCCGATCAGGAACGCCGCGTCGATCAGGCCGGCCAGCAGGAACATGCGGCCCTGCAGCAGCGGCACCAGCTCCGGCTGACGGGCAGCGGCTTCAAGAAACTTCGAACCCATGACGCCGATACCGATACAGGCACCGAGCGCACCCAGACCGATGATCAGACCCAGCGCGATGGCGGTGAAGGACTGTACTTGAGCAATGTGAGCGATGAGTTCCACGATGGTCTCCTGAGAAATGAAGCTGGATAGTTGAATGGGTTGAAACAGAAGGTGCAAGAACGAAAATCAGTGGTGGTCGTGCGCCATCGAGATGTACACGATCGTCAGCACCATGAAGATGAAGGCCTGGATCGAGATGATCAGGATATGGAACAGGCCCCACACCGTGTAGCCGATGATGCCGGCGCCGTATAGCGCCCAGCCCGCAAACCCCGCGCCAGCGCTGAACAAGCCGGCGATCAGCATGAACACCAGCTCGCCAGCGTACATGTTGCCGAACAGTCGCATCGCCAGACTGACCGGCTTGGAAGCCAGCTCGACCAGGTTCAGCAGGAAATTCGGGATCCATAGCGCCGGGTGCTTGCCGAACGGCGCGGTGAACAGCTCATGCATATAGCCGCTGAAGCCCTTCGCCTTGAAACTGTAGAAGATGATCAGCGCGAACACGGTCAGCGACATCGCAAACGTCATGTTGATGTCGGCCGTCGGCACCGCGCGGAAGTGGCCCACACCGAATTTCTCGGTGATCCACGGCAGCAGGTCGACCGGCAGCAGATCCATCGCATTCATCAGGAACACCCAGACGAATACGGTCAGCGCCAGCGGGCCCAGCACGCGACGATCGCCATGGAACACGTCCTTGACCTGGCCGTCGACGAACTCGAGCACGATCTCGACAAACGCCTGACCACGGCCGGGCACGCCCGCCGTAGCCTTGCGCGCCTTCAGCCAGAACCACAGGCTGAACATCACGCCGAGCCCCAGGGAGATGGAGACCGAGTCGATATGCACGGCCCAGAACCCGCCTGCGCTCGCATGCGGAGTCAGGTGGGTCAAATGGTGCTGGATGTATTCGGTCAGTCCGCCCGACTCGCTTGCCATGTCTCAACCCTTGAATCTGAACGCCATCAGGTAAACCGCGTAAGCCGCCACCAACCCCGTGATGGCGGCCAGTGGAGGCAGCTTGTATTGGAACAGGATCACGAACAGCCCTCCGACGATCACGACCCACTTCAGGATCATTCCTGTCAGCAGCCGACTCAACGCCAGACCCGCGCCTCCATGGCCACTGAAGAACCGCGCAGACAACACCGCGGTACCCATAGCCACAACGACCGCCGCCATGGCAGCAGCCACCGCCTCCTGACGCCCCACGACCAGGAAAACAAGGCCAATCACCAGTGCCACAGCAAGCTGCAGCAACATGATGCGCATGGCAAGGCGCCGACCAGAAGCAAGGCTGTTGAGCAACTAACGTCTCCGCGCGGCCTGCGTCAGGCGGCACCAAAACGTTCAGGGCCACGATGCAATCCGAAAAAGTATATCAGCGCGCACATTGAAGCGACAACCCGCCAGGGCCGCAAAAATGCCGCGCCAGTGCGCCTCGATCAGCCGCCAGCCGTGTAGCGGCAGGGGCTTGCCGCCATCGCACTATTTTGCGATGGCGCACGCAAGTGGGGCCGGACACGCGTGCCCGGCCCCACTTGTGAACCGCGGCGACTCGCCGCGATACCGCGTTATTACTTGGAAGCAGCTTTCTTGACAGCAGCCACCGGCGCCGCCATGGCGTCATTGGCAGCCTGACGCTGCTCCTGCACCAGCGCGTTCATCGACTCGGCCGTCTTCTGGGTGACCGCAATCACTTCCTGCGACACCGCCACAGCGCGCTCGGCGTTCTCGCGGCTCAGGCTGCTGCCCTTCTCCCACAGGCCGCGCAGGCCATTGACGTCACGCGTCTCCATCGCCTCGGCAATGAAACCGGCGGAGACCTTGCTCTGCTCCTCGAGGGCCTTGAGCTGCAGCTCGGCGACCGTCTCCAGGCCCTTCAAAGCAAGCGAATGTGCCTTGAAGGCGCTGTCGGTGAACTGCTTGGTGAAAGCGAAAAGCTGGTTGTTGATCTGCTGATTCATGGCGTTGTCCTCGTTGAGGAGTGGGGTAGTGGAGCCATCCTAACCCGACCTCTGTTGCAACGCAACATATATTTACAACAAAAACCGAACCAGTAACCAAATGTTCATTTGAAACGAGCGTTTATGACAAGTCCACTGCGCGCCGCGTCGCGTCAAAAGCTTGCCCGGGTACAACTCGCTCCGGAGGTACAGGTCTCATGCACCACCACCTTGTCCAGCAGCGGCAGCTCAGGCTGCAGCTTGCGCCAGATCCAGCGCGCCAACACTTCACTGGTCGGATTCTCCAGCCCCTCGATGTCATTGAGGTAGTGGTGATCGAGCTGCTCGTAGATCGGCGCGAACACCGCTTTCAAGTCGGCAAAATCCATCACCCATCCCATCTGCGGATCCGGCTCACCCTCGACATGGATCTCGATGCGAAACGAATGCCCATGCAAGCGCGCACATTTGTGACCTGCAGGGACGTGGGGCAAGCGATGAGCCGCCTCGAGTTGAAACACTTTGAAAATCTGCATGGCGGGCGCCTGCTTGCCGTCGTGGATCGGCCGAGGCGGACATGACACGCCTGCGGGTTGGGGCGCATCCGCTGGGATACCGCCAATCATTATGGACACCAGAGTTCAACCGCGGCTTACCGACAACCACTCCCGAACCTTCGATCGGGAATACCTGCTGTTTCGCCGCGAGCGCTGATTGTACCCGACCACCCCAACCCGCCGCAGCCAACCCGGTGATCCGGCCCCGGCGGCCGGCACGTCGCGGCAAAGGTCAGCGCTGCAACGCGCGCAGCCGGCCCGTCAGCCGCTATCCTCTGCCGGCGCCAATGCCGGCGCCACTGCGCGGACTCCATCCTTGTTCGACCAACCCATCGTGATGCTCGATTTCGAGACTACCGGCCTGAGCGCCGCTGGCGGCGACCGCATTACCGAGGTGGCGGCCTTGCGTATCGTTGATGGCGCGGTAGTGGATCGCTACGTGACGTTGATCAACTGCGGTGTTCGCATTCCACCCTTCGTCACCGCGCTCACCGGCATCTCGCAACGGATGGTCGACAACGCACCGCCGGTGGCGCAGGTACTACCGCAACTGCTGGCTTTTATCGGCGACGATGTGCTGGCCGCCCACAACGCCAGCTTCGACAACAACTTCCTGCTTGCCGAAAGCCAGCGCCAACGCCTGACACCACGCCATCGCGGCCTGATCTGCTCGCTCAAGCTGGCCCGAAGAATGCTGCCCGGCCAGCCCAGCTACAAACTCGGCGGCCTGGCGCACGCACTGAACATCAGCTACCGCGGCAGCGCCCACCGCGCCGAAGCCGACGCCGAAGTCTCCACCCGCCTGCTACTGCACATCAGCGATGCGCTGCGCCACCAGTATCGCTGCCAGTCCATCGCGCCGAGTCTGCTTGAGGCGATCAACCGGCAAAGCGCGGCGAAGGTGCCGCAATTCCTCCGTCGAAATTTTGCGGGCGCCGATTGAAAGAGCGCGCTGCCGGACGGCAACCTGGCGATGAGCGTGCGGTGTATTGCGCTCCCAACGCCAGAGCCAGCAGTCATGCGGCGGGTTGAGCATCGACTTCGACGAACTGGCTATCCCGACGGCAAAGCTGCGCGCCTCTTCAGCCCACTGTTCGGCAAGGCGCCGCAACGGAGCAACGCGATGCTCGTCGGGTACTGCGGATTGCCCCTCTTGCTAGCCGCAAGAGCTGATCGCGCGACCAAGTCGGTCGACTCACAACGATACTTGCGATGCGCTGCACCGGAACTTTGCACGTGGCTGGAAGGTCCTTCGCAAAGCTTGTGCCAGGGGAAGGCTGACCGTGACAGACCCGTCGATAGATTCCAGCAGCTTGCGCGAGTTGAGTTGCCGCGTCGTGGTGCTGGTCGCGGTGCTCAGTTGCCATCTGGGTTTGTTGATGCTGTTGCTGCGGCCAATGATCTTGTATCGGCACACCACGGCAGCCGCAGGAAACAAGCTGCGGGTGCTCGAGTTACGATTTTCCCGACCACTTCCGCCGCCGTCGCCGCGTCCGACATTGGCGGCAAACCGTCTGGCCGTGTCGGCTGCGCACCGCCACACAACGCCATCGGCAAGGCCATCGAAACCGCCGGCAGTTCAGCCAACGGCCCGCCCCGCCCCGCCGCCGCCGGAAACGCGTTTGACCAGCGCACGCGAACCAGATACGGGTGAGACCGACTCCATCAGCGACGGAGGCTTTCTGGAGCGACTGCACCTGGCTCAACACTCCCACTCCATACACGGTCTGCCCGGATCGGATACGCCATCAGCCCCTGGTATCCATCTGGTCGATCCCATGAACCAGGGTATAGGTGCAGTGATGCGCACGACCCAACGTGCCTTTGGCATCACGAGTAGTCACTGCGTCGATGTGGATGTCTGGCGGCATCTCACGCTGAAGCAATTGAGCGCGCGACATATCTCCTCAAGCGACGTGGATGCAGTGGGCAAGAAATACGGCTGCAACAAGCCGCTGGGACTGAGGCTTTAGTCTTCCGAAACGCTTGTTGAAGACGCGGCCAAGAGGACCGATGGTCGGCAGACAGGCATGCCCCGCACGCACGAAGAGCGATCAGCAACTGATTAAGACGTGAAGCAAGTCACCGCGAACCGCCAGGCAAAAGTCATGTCAGTCAGGTGACCGCGTTGCCGGCATCGCTGCGGACTTCGCCCGCAGTGACTCATACAACTGCGCCGGCCCCAGCAGGATGTTCTTCAACCCGTCGCGCACTCGCTCCGATCCCAGCGCCTGGGCGCTCATGCTCGAGTGCGCTTCCAGCGCATCCATGATCGCGTGCATCAACGCATCTTTAAGATCCGGTGAATTGGCGAACTGCTCCTTGCTGTTGCTGCCGGCCTGTTGCATCAAGGTTTCGTTTTCCAGCAGCTTGCCCTTGATCGCGCCGTTGACGTAGTGCAACTGATCACCATCGGTGAGCTGACCCTCGAACAGGCCGTTGACCTTCTCGATGATCTCGGCCAGCAAGGCCTGCTGCCTGGCCTGTACCTCGCCACTTCCCACGGCATCCATGGGCGGCAGTTTGTAGCTGCCCTTGCCGTCATCCTTGAGATTGATCGGCTGGCGTCCCGCACTGCGCAGGGTGTGATGGGTCAGCACGACCCTGGACAGATCCACCGTGTCGCGCTCGCGACCGAACTCCAGTAGCGGGATCAGCCGCTTGTAGAAGATGAAGCGCTTCTCGATGTCGGTGTTGCCGTAGTCGAACACCTGCGACAGGAACGCATACAACCGCACGTAGGCACCCATGTCGTTCTTGAACAGCGCCAGAGCATCCAGCACGTCCTTGTTGGCCTCGGCTGCCTTGTCGTCGCCATCGGCCAGCGCGCTGGAGCGTGCCTGCTGCGCCGCCTTGTAGCGCTTGAGCAGCCGATCCGCGACAGGAGCGATGGCACTGCTGAGCTGCGCCTGGGTGCCGCTCGGGTCGGTTTCCACCCTGGCTACGCGCTCCACCTCGAACTCGTCGTAATGGCCGCTCGCATCCAGCTTCTGGCGCAGGTCGAAGACCTGGTGCGGATCGGTGGTCGCTTCCAGTTCGGCGGTGGTGTAGTAGGTCTTGAACGCGGTGAGGATTTCCGCGGCATCGTTGACGAAGTCGAGGATGTAGGTGGTGTCCTTGCCGGGATGGGCGCGATTCAATCGCGACAGCGTCTGCACTGCCTGGATGCCGCCCAGCCGCTTATCCACGTACATGCCGCACAGCAGCGGCTGGTCGAAGCCGGTCTGGAACTTGTTGGCGACCAGCAGCAGGTGATACTCGGGTTTGGCGAAGGCCTCGCGGATGTCGCGGCCCTTCAACCCGGGGTTGAGGTCGGCACTGGTCTCGGCCACGGCCTGCGGGTAGCTGTCCGGGTCGTTCACCTCACCGGAGAACGCCACCAGTACGCCCAGCGCATAATTCTGCCGGGCGATGTAGTCACGGATGGCCTTCTGCCAGCGCACGGCCTCCTTGCGACTGCCCACCACGACCATCGCCTTGGCCTTGCCCGCCAGCAGCGGCTGCACGTTATCGCGGTAGTGTTCCACCACGATCTGCACCTTGGCGGCGATGTTGTACGGGTGCAGGCGAACCCACTGCATGATCCCCTTCATCGCCGCGCCGCGTTCCACCTCGGTCTCGTCGTAATCCTTGCCGTCATGGGCCAGTCGGAAGGCGAGCTTGTACGGCGTGTAGTTTTCCAGCACGTCGAGGATGAAGCCCTCCTCGATCGCCTGGCGCATCGAGTACACATGGAACGGCTGCGGCAGGCCGTCTTCACCGGGCCGGCCGAACAACTCCAGCGTCTTCTGTTTGGGCGTGGCGGTGAACGCCACATAGGTGAGGCCATTATTGCCGCCAGCGCGGGCACCCATCGTCGCCGTCAGCACCAGCTCGGCATCGAAACTGCCACCGTCCTCAAGTTCAGCGCGCTCCTCCGCACTCAACAAAACCTTGAGCTTGGCCGCGGCCTCGCCGGTCTGCGAGCTGTGCGCCTCGTCGGCGATCACCGCAAAACACTTGCCCTCGGTCGCCGCCAGCTTCTGCACTTCCTCCAGCGCAAACGGAAAGGTCTGGATGGTGCAGACGATGATCTTCTTGCCGTCTTTCAGCGCCTGACTCAACTGCGTGCTCTTGCTGCCGTGCTCGCTGGTGATGGTTTCCACCACGCCGGTGGTGCGCTCGAAATCGAAGATCGCCTCCTGCAGCTGCGCATCGAGCACGTTGCGGTCGGACACCACCAGCACGCTGTCGAACAGCTTCTTGTGCGCGGCGTCGTGCAGGTCAGCCAGAAAGTGCGCGCTCCAGGCGATCGAGTTGGTCTTGCCCGAGCCAGCCGAATGCTGGATCAGATAGCGCTGACCTGCGCCCTGCGCCAGCACATCGGCCACCAGCTTCCGCGTCGCGTCGAGCTGGTGATAGCGCGGAAAGATCACTTGGGTCAGCTGCTTCTTGTCGTCGCGCTTGCCGATCAGGTAGCGGCCCAGAATCTCCAGCCAGCTATCGCGTGCCCACACCTCTTCCCAAAGATAGGCCGTGGCGAATCCATCCGGGTTGGGCACGTTGCCCGCTGCACCGTGATTGCCGCGGTTGAAAGGCAGGAAACGCGTGGCCGGCCCGGCCAGCCGCGTGGCCATCATCACCTCGGACTGGCTCACCGCGAAATGCACCAGCGCCCCACCGGGGAAGCTCAGTAGCGGCTCGCTCTGCCCGCCCTTGGGCTGCGGATGGCGGTCGAAGCGGTACTGGTCCACCGCATCACCCACACTCTGGGTGAAATCGGACTTCAGCTCCGCCGTGGCCACCGCAATGCCATTGACGAACAGCACCAGATCCAGCGCGTCGTTGGGGTTGTTTGGCGAATGCCGCACCTGCCGCACCACCCGCAGCCGGTTGGCCGCATAGTGCTGCTGGATCACCGGATTGATCGCCAGCGCCGGTTTGAACTGCACCAGCGACAACGGCTCCTTCAACCCCAGCATTTCCACGCCGCGACGCAGCACTTCCAGCGTGCCCCGCTCGTTGAGATTTTTACGCACACGCTCGGCGATGCGCTCGGCAGCTGCCGAGCCGTGCGCCCGCGTCAGCCGCTGCCAGCTGTCCGGCTGGGTCGCCTCGATCCAGGCCAGCAGGTCCGGCAGGTACAGCGCATGGGTTCGGTCGTAGTTCGCGGCGTCGCCGTCGGCGTAAAGCCAGCCGTGGGCGCCTAGGTGCTCGCAGATCTCGCGCTCGAAATGGTGCTCGCGATGCAGATTCATGCCCTTCCTTCCCCTGTATGTTCTTGTCCCGCGGCCATCGCCCGCAGGCGCCTGGCCACTACGTCCACACGCTCCGGCTCGGCGATCAAACCCGGCAGCACATCGAGGAAGCCCGGTCGCGCGAGCAGATCGGCAAATGCCTGGGCCAGCGCATGTCGCACGTCCGGCACCGCCTCGGCCAACTCCCGCACCAGCTCCTCGCGACCATCGACGATGTTCAACACGTCTTCCAGGTCGTGGCTGGCAAGCACATCGCCCCGGCCACGGCTGGCAAATGCCTCCATCTTGGTCGCCACAAAAGCCACCGCGGTCGCCAGCCGTATGTGCAGCCCGTCTCCCAATGCCACCCGCTGCGCGGTCGCCACGGCATACGGATACCAGTGGTTAGCAAAGCCCAGTACATCAGGGTTCTCTGGCATCAGGTCGAACACCACGCCGGAATCGCGATGGATCCAGCGACAGATCACGCCGCTGTCCGCGTCCTCGCGAAAACCCCTGCGCGCCAGCTCCCGCTGCATGCGATGGAACTGCACTCGCTTGGCCTGCACCACTGCATCCACGTCGACGGTGGCCCGCACGCCTTCGGCCAACGGGTCGGTCACCAGCAACCCGGCCACTGCGCCGCCCAGAAACACCACCTGCTCGCGCAGGTCACCCAAAGCCTGCGCGATCACGCACAAGCGGGGCAGGTTCGGATCATTCCGCAACATCCATGCTCTCCAGCTCCCTGGTCAACAATTCGGCCGCCAGCGACCGCTCGCGCGCGCGCCCGGCGCGGATCGCGTCCTGCAAGGCCAGCAGGCGATGCAAGGCGGGATCGATCAAAGCGGCCTGCGGCGCGGAACGGTAGATCGGTGACAGGCTCGGCCCCTTCGCCTTGCCCGCCGGATGCGCCCATACCGGCGCTTCGGCGGCGGCGGCGGAAATCTTTCCCGCCAGCGGCTCCACCCCGAACGATGTCGGCACGCCCCGCTTTACCGGCCCCGGCTGCGCCGGCCACACGTAGCGCACGCCGTGCACGGCGAACTCGGCCAGCGCAGCACGCACTGGCACCCAGTCGCCGCGTCCGCGCGACACCGCCAAACCGGCGGCCACCGCACGCTTCACGCAGGCATGCACCTCGGAGGCGCTCAGCGTCAGCGCCTCGCCAAGTGCGGCATAGGTCCAGCGCTGGCGCGGATGGGCTGCCGCCTTGAACAGCACAAGCAAATCCTGAGGCTTCAGTTCCATGGCGGCGCTCGATATTCGCAATTCGCGAATATCGAATATGCCGGGTACAGGGCAAACAAGCAAGCCGCGGGTGACAGCCAAAAAGTCTCCGGTTTGAAGCAGAAATACTGGGCTATTCAGGGGAGTCGCTCAATCTTCCACCTTCTGGATAGGCACCCGTAACGCCGTGTCCAGCCGCGTAATGGCATCGATCAGCTTGTCCTGGAGTTGTGGCCACTGATCTTCCGGCAGCCTCCAGCCGCCTAGCATATCCATGCAGATTCTTGACCCCGAGCGACCTGGCAGCGACTGCCAGTCCAATGCCCCACCGAAGGAGCTATCGATAGAGGCGCGTTGCGCTTGGAGCGCCTCAAATGCACGCAACGAGCGTTCGTCATCATTGGTGAAGCGGATATAGCATTCAGCGCGACTGCGAGCCTGAGTAACACTCACGCACAAGGAGAATCCGGTGCGACCAATGCCAAGACTCAACCAATGGTCAGCCGTAGTGCTTCGATTGGCGAAAAGCTGAGTGTGCGCCAGCGAGCGCCCTATCAACTGTTTCCAAAACCGACGGAAAAGCTCCTGCCTGGCCCCGACCGGCCTTGGGTCATCGTCATCCGCAGATGAATCCATCCCTGTCGGTGTTCCCTCGTCCCATTCCGCATAAGTCTGCCCGGTAGCTTTGAGCACCCAGCTTGTCCGTCCATTGTCGGGTCGACCGAAGATCACGGCAGACGCCGCGCTTGGACTATTAAACGGCACGTCCTGTGGGAACTCAAAGTTGCCGTCCTTCGCAAGCACCAAGCTACCTGCGTCAATCAGTTCTTGTCGTAGCGTTTGATAGCTATGGTATTGACCGATCCATTCCGGCCTCGCCGTTGATCCAGCCAGCACAATAAATTTCCCATCGGCCTCACGCGCACGAGCGTGCAGATTCTGCTTCTCGCTGACGATCTCGAAAACCGGTGAATCACTGGATGCGGCCTGTGCAACCACGGCTGCCATTGCGCGCGACTGCGGGCTCTGACGATCCTGCAGCCGCCAATGCGATTCAAGAACAGCCAGCAACTGCGACTCACGTTCTTCCATCACAGCGAGCGTCCATTCACCATGCTGCAACACTTGGGTAGTCAGCACGAACGGTGACACGCCTCCCTTGGTGAAGTACGCCGTCTTTTTCCTGCCGAAGTCATAATTGTTCGCCGCACTGTTCTTCTTGCGGGTGAGCAGCGCCAGATTACCCAGTCGATGCACCCACTGCAGGCGATCCTCGGCACTGGGCACCCATTCCATCCAGCAACTATCCGGCCGCGGCTGTTGCGGCATCACATGCTCCACCGTGATGGTGTCGTAGTCATACGTTGCCCCACCACCCGACAACAAGCCATCCAGCCGAAGCAAGATGACCGCCAGCGCGCGGGAGGAAAATACCTCATAGAGCGGGCCAGATAGCGCCTGGTACATGGCGTACTGCTCGACGCGGGACAGCTGCAACGGTGAATCATGCACAAACAGATCTGCCCCGGTTTCCACCGCCTTGGTCAATGAGGCAAAACGGTCAATACGCTCGTTAACGCCCGAACGGCGGATAAGCATCGAATACGCCAGCCGCTCAAGATCAAGAAAGAAACCAAGCATCGCCGAGGGATCGTTGCGATGCCGCGAGAAGAAGGCCAGTGCCGGCGGCAGCCAGTCCTTGAACTCGATGCGGTTCAACCAGCGCAGTGTCTGGTTGATGCTTTCCGCGTGTTTCTGACTTGAATAGTCTGCATCCGTGATCTCGCGGAAGGCCTGCGCCATCGGCTCAAGCACCTTGTCGATGAACGCGATCGGATCGCCCGGCCCGACGTGATCACGAAACTCCTTGAGCAAGGTTCCTTTGGGCTTGGCCTTCCGGTAGACCATCCGAATGTGGCTGAAAAGGTCGCCGAATGCATCGCGCCCGAGATCTTCCTCCAGATCCTCCCACTTCACCGTGTAGGCATCTCGCTTGGCGACGGCGATGCTGCCTATGATCTCCGCCTTGAGTATGTCCGTCGCACTCAAGTCCAGCCCGCGACTGTTGAGCACACCGAAGATGCGGTAGGCCGAATCGAGATCCGGCGTGGCCACGGTCACCAGATAGCAACGGGTCACGATGAACTGCACCAGCCGCACCAGAATTGCCTGGTCCAGCTTGGACAGGGCCAGCATGTATAGCTGCGCGTTCTCACGCAGCCGTTCTTGTGCATCGGGCAATTTGTCGTTGAGCCCGGCCAGCTTCTCGATGCCGTCCCCGTGCTGCACGTACTGCCGGAAGAAGTCGCGATCACGCTCACGCAGTGAGAGGCGATAGCGAGCCTCGGTGCCAAAGACCACGCTGCCCTGCTCGTAAATGCACTTGGTAATTCCCGCGCGCACGTCGTCATCGGAGACGTTGGCGCGGATCGCCGATAGCAGCAGGGTCAGCGTCGTCAGACGTTGCTGGCCATCCACCACGGTCGTCTCGGACACCGCCTCCCGCTTGATCAGCACAATGCTGCCGAGGAAATACGGGGCCATCTCGTCGAGCTTGCCACCAGCAGCCTGCATGTAGTCGAGCAAATCCTCCAGAAGCTCGCGCGCCTGCTCAATGCCCCAGGAGTAAGGTCGCTGGTAGCTGGGGATAGTGAAAACGTAGTCGTCGCTGAAGATCCTCGAAAGCGACTGTTCCTTTGCCGAAAGCGTGCTCGTCATCATCGTCCCCTGTTGATTGGATCCAGCAGCACTGAATCATCCGTTATTCAAACACCTATGACTTTGCTGATCAGGTTCACCAACACGCCTTGCCCCATGGATACAGCGCGCTTTCCCGCTCTGACCAGCGGATGTGGAGGATCCCGCAACTGCGGCAGGTATATGTCGCAACCCGTCTTGAAGTGGAAGTGGCGCACCATGAACCACAACTCGCCGGCGATCGCTTCCTCGTCGTAGCCGGCTCCGTGCAGGCGGACGTAGCGCTCCAGGGCGACGGTAGCGAGCATGTCGCCGCGTGTTTCCTGCTCACGGCTCGGGTCGCCTTGCCACTGGACGCGCACCCAGCCCTGCTCGTCGTCACTCTCGGATTCATCGATCGGCAGTATCCGCGTGCCGTCGGTCAGTGAGCGCGCACACCGCAAGCCATCGTAGCGTTCGCCGTCGTAGAGCGGCAGCAGATTGGCGATAAAGCGGACGACTGCCTCGCTCTTGCCGCTCATGCGGCCTTCCTCACGTCGATCTTTCCGGTCACGGCAGAGGCGATCAGGGCGCTGCGGCGTTCTTTGAGAAGGACGATGGCACGCCCTGCTTCATCTCTGAGGGCTTCAACCTTTGCCGCTTCACGAGCGGTGAAATGCACAATCGCAAATTGCTCTTCGATTGGAGGAATAGCCAAGTCGATGCCACTCAGTGTTCCGATATTTATTACATCCATCGTTCCACCGCGACTGAGCAGAGAAAACTGTTCAAAAACCACGGCGCTGCGGAGCACCGTGACCAAAAAGCCTGCTGAAACGTCGTCAGCCACGCGTAACCGGATCAGTCGAGGATTTATCACTCCAGGATGGACACCCTCAGGAACGATGGCAATCTTCCCAAATGTTCCGACGCAGCTGATCAAAATATCTCCTGACGCAACGCTGTAATGCTGCAGTTCAAGATATTTTTCCTCGTTGATGAAGTAGTCGCCCTTCGAAAAATCAGCAGGAATGACTTGCTCTTGCCCGTAAACCCGATAACCCTCGCTTACGTACATGTCCTTTGTGATGGCGGAACCAAACGGCCCTGCTTTTGATTCATCAATCACATGTTTCAGCGACTTCACATCCCAATGCGCTGGAACTTCGCCCAGCCACTGCACGCCGGATTTTTTCATCGGGGCGTTGGAGTTAAGGCCGCGGGTGACGGCGTGGGAGATGGTGGCCTGGCGCTTTTCGGCCAGCAAGGTCAGCAGCTTTTCCTGCTCGGCAATCAGCGTATCGATCTTGCCGGTCTCGCGATCGAGGAAGGCAACCGCTGAACGTTGATCTTCAATCTGCGGCACAGGGATTGGTAGGTTAGCAATGTCTTCAAGGCTAAGCTGGACCTTTGTGCCTCCATAGCCAGCTGTATCTAACAGTCGTTGACCCGCGCTCGACTGTGTGAAGTATGCGACCCACTCCGGTAGCAATCGTTTATTTCTAAGACGAGCCAAAGCGATATGTTGGCTGACGTATGCCGTCCCGATCGTAGTTGGAACGACAGCGACGGAACCGAGATAGGCAGTAATTGAGAACAGCACGTCACCAGCTTGAACTCTTGTCCGCTCCCCTTCTGCTCCCTCAGGCACTTTTACGAACTGCAAATCCCGTAAGTCGAGCCTTGCGCTGTCACGCGTCAGATTCGTGATACGGATGAACAGGTCACCCTCATCGGCATAGTGCTCGGCCCAGCCGCGGGACCCGCTCGTAAGGAATGCCAGCTCACGTTTCAATGGAAATACCGCCCAATGAGCAGGCACGAGTCCCAGCGCATCCACCCCACTGTTCTTGTACTCCGCATACCTCGGCAAACTCATTCAGCCAGCTCCCCCAGCATCGCCATGATCCGCCCCGACACCGCCTTCAGCTCCTCGTCGATGGTGTGCAGATCGCGCGGCGGCTCGAACACGTAGAAGTGGCGGTTGAACGGAATCTCGTAGCCGACCTTGGCTTTCGCCTCGTCGATCCAGGCATCGGGCGCATGCGGCAGCACTTCGCGTTCGAAGTAGGCCTGGATGTCTTCGCCCAGCGGCACGTTTTCGGTATCTCGCAGGGAGCTGTCTGGCTGCGGCTTGCCTTTCTGCTTGCCCTTGAGGCCCAGCACGATGTTGCCCTGCTCGTCGCGCTGCGGGCGCTCGATGGTGAGCGTGGTGTAGCCGAAGTCCTCGTTCCTGAAGATGCGCGCCAGCGGGGCGACTTTCACCTTGCCGCCTTCCGGTGGCTCGGGTGCGAATTCAGCGGCGTCGATCACCTCGCGACCGGTCTCCTTGCCGTTGGCGTCGAACACGCTGGCCAGCTCGGCTTCGGCGAAGTCGCCGAACAGGCGGGTGACGGTGGCGATGTGTTCGTCGCTCATCTCCTTGCGCTTGCTGCCGAGGCTCTTGCGCATCTTCTGCCAGAAGCTGCTGGCGTCGATCAGCTGCACGTAGCCTTTGCGATCGTCGGGTTTCTTGTTGGAGAGAATCCACACGTAGGTGGCGATGCCGGTGTTGTAGAACATGTCGGTGGGCAGGCCGATGATGGCTTCCACCAGGTCGTTCTCCAGCACATAACGGCGGATCTCGCTCTCGCCGCTGCCGGCGCCGCCGGTGAACAGCGGCGAGCCGTTGAGCACGATGCCGAAGCGACTGCCGCCATCCACCGCGGGGCGCATCTTGGCGATCAGGTGCATCAGAAACAGCATGGAGCCGTCGGACACGCGCGGCAGGCCGGGGCCGAAGCGGCCGTCAAAGCCCTTCTCCTCGTGCTCCTTGCGGATCGCCTTCTCGACCTTTTTCCACTCCACCCCGAACGGCGGGTTGGACAGCATGTAATCGAATTTGCGCCCGCCGTGGCCGTCTTCGCTGAGCGTGTTGCCGGCGACGATGTTTTCCACGCCCTGCCCGCGGATCAGCATGTCGGCCTTGCAGATGGCGTAGGACTCGTCGTTGAGCTCCTGCCCGTACAGGGTGAGTCGCGCGTCGGGGTTGTGCTGCTGCAGGTGCTCGGCGGACACCGAGAGCATGCCGCCGGTGCCGGCGGTGGGGTCGTAGATGGTGCGCACCACGGCGTTGCCGGGCGCCAGCACGTCGTCGTCCTCGATGAAGATGAGGTTGACCATCAGCCGGATCACCTCGCGCGGGGTGAAATGCTCACCGGCGGTTTCGTTGGACAGCTCGGCGAACTTGCGGATCAGCTCCTCGAACACCAGGCCCATCTGCGCGTTGTCGACCGCGTCCGGGTGCAGGTCAAAGTGGGCGAACTTCTCGGTGACCAGGTACAGCAGGTCGGCCTTGGCCAGCCGCTCGACCTGGGCGTGGAAGTCGAAGCGCTCGAAGATATCGCGCGCCTCCGGCGAAAAGCCCTGCACGTAGCTGTAGAGGTTCTGCCGGATGTGGTCCTGATCGCCCAGCAAGGTCGGCAGGTCCAGCGGCGAGGTGTTGTAGAACGACTGCTTCGCCTTGCGCAGCAGGAACGCATCGGGATTGAGGCCGGCCTTGGTCTTGGCCTCCTTTTCGGCCAGCACCACCTTCTTGGTCGGCTCCAGCACACAGTCCAGGCGACGCAACACGGTGAACGGCAGGATCACCCGACCGTATTCGGATTGCTTGTAGTCACCGCGCAGCAGATCGGCAACGGACCAGATCAGGGCGGACAGGGAGGTTTGATTCATGGGTTACGGACTATTCCTTGGCGACCGGCCGGAGCCGGAGCATGCCTTGTCGGCCACGAAGCGCGCTTCGCGGCGGGACGTTGATGTGCAAGGGTGAATAAGCGCACCCGGATCACGGGAACCGTACGTCAGACGGTGGCTGGCAGCAATGTCTGCATTCAGCTCGGCAGCCGACCCGCCCACCACCACAGTCTGCCGGACCATCAGGCACAAAAAAGCCTCGCATTGACGGCGAGGCTTTTTGTTGCAACGTATTGATTTACAGCGATAAATGGTGGTATAGGTGGACTCGAAAAAGACCAAACACCTATACATTTAGCCAGTTTTTGTAAGTTAAGCTAGAAAACTTACCGTCAAAGTTACCGTCACATGTAAGATCTTGTCCCCTCTGCGCCCTCGAACAACGTAAATCTTGCTGCCTTGACGCCCAATTTTAGCCCCTCGCTGACGGCACTGATGGTTCAGAGATCAATCACCATTGCACTGTGATCAGTGATGCCTCGCTCGCGTGGCGAGTGGTCATACACACAACACAGGTCTGGATACCGATCCTGGAGTTCACGATTGGCGAAAGCGTGATCAATTCGGAAGCCATTGCGTGATGACCGCCATGTCCATTCGCGCGCGTCAGGACCGTGTTGCTGGCGCCAAAGATCGACTAGTTCGTAGCGCGTCGTCAGTTCCAAGAACTCAGCTTCACAGTAAAAAGTCGACGCCCCTAGTTCGAGGTCGCGAGAATTCGAACCAGTATTCATATCGCCGAGGATCAAAAGCGGATGAGTGGCGGCATCGGCCAAGGCACCACAACGATTAAAGAAGTCTGCCTTTGCGCCGAGCTGTGGGAAATAGGCGCCAACGACAGTCATGCGCTCAATGTCTATCCGAAACAACTCACCCTTCTGTGCATCCTCAGGTGTCGCCC
>JBBQQL010000084.1:0-17620 GCA_038215995.1 Lysobacterales bacterium | reverse complement strand
ATCACCGTGGATCGCAAGGTCCTGGCCGATATCGCCGTGCACGACATCAAGGCGTTTGAAGTGATCGCCGAGAAAGCGAAGGCCAGTCTGGCCGCTTGATCGTCGGGCGCTGCTGCGTCAGCACGATATGATGTAAAGCGAGCGGGGAGGAGGCCACAGCCTTCTCCCCGTTTTCGTTTCTGTGGATACCCAACACCGGAATCGCATCGATGGACGACCTGGATAGCCGCGCCGCGTCGGCGCTGGCCGATATCGACAAGACCGACACGCTGGACGCGCTGGACGCGTTGCGCGTCGGCTTGCTCGGAAAAAGTGGCATCGTGACGGCGGCGCTGAAGTCGCTTGGCGCGCTTGCGCCGGATGAGCGCAAGGCGCGCGGTGCCGAGGTCAACCGGATCAAGGATCGCCTCGCCGAGGCCCTGGCGGGGCGCAAGCAGCTGCTGGAGCAGGCGGAGCTGGATCGCCGGCTTGCCTCGGAGCAGCTCGACATCAGCCTGCCCGGACGCGATGGCGAGCGCGGTGGTATCCATCCGATCACCCGTACCCTTGAGCGCATCGCGTCGATTTTCGCGCGGCTGGGATACCAGCGCGTTGACGGTCCGGAGATCGAGGATGACTGGCACAATTTCGAGGCGCTGAATTTCCCGCCGCACCATCCCGCGCGGGCGATGCACGATACGTTCTATTTTGGTGATGGCCGCCTGTTGCGCACGCATACCTCGCCGGTGCAGATTCGCGCCATGGCTGGGCGCCAGCCGCCGATCCGCATCATTGCGCCTGGCAAGGTCTATCGCAGCGATTCCGACCAGACCCACTCGCCGATGTTTCATCAGATCGAGGGTCTGCTGATCGATGAAACATCGAGCTTTGCGGACCTCAAAGGCACGCTTGCCGAGTTCATCCGGGCCTTCTTCGAGCGTGATTTCGAGATGCGCTTCCGCCCCAGTTACTTCCCCTTTACCGAGCCCTCGGCCGAGGTCGATATTCGCTGGGATGTCGAGGACGGTTCGACCCGCTGGCTGGAAGTGCTCGGCTGCGGCATGGTGCATCCCAACGTGCTGAGGAACTGCGGCATCGACCCGGAACGCTACACCGGCTTTGCCTTCGGGCTGGGTGTGGAGCGCTTCGCGATGTTGCGCTACGGCGTTTCCGACCTGCGCGCGTTCTTCGAGAACGACCTGCGCTTCCTCAAGCAGTTCGCCTGAATCGCGGCAAGGATCACAAAGCATGAAATTCTCCGAGAACTGGCTGCGCGAGCTGGTTGCCATCGACGCCGACCGCAACAGCCTGTCCCATGCGCTGACCATGTCCGGGCTGGAAGTCGAGGAACTCACGCCCCTGGGCGATGGTTTGAGCGGGGTCGTGGTGGCGCAAATCATCGCGGCCGGGAAGCACCCTGAGGCCGATCGCCTGCAGGTGTGCACGGTCGACGCCGGTCAGGCCGAGCCGCTGCAGATTGTCTGTGGTGCGCCCAACGCACGCGTCGGCATCAAGGTGCCGCTGGCCATGGTCGGCGCCAGTCTCCCCGGTGGCATGCTGATCAAGGCGGCCAAGCTGCGCGGGGTGGAGTCCCTTGGCATGTTGTGTTCGGCCAAAGAGCTGGGTGTCGATGTCGATGCTTCCGGCCTGCTCGAATTGCCGGCGGATGCGCCGATTGGCGTGGCGCTGGCCGATTATCTCGGCCTGCCCGACGCCTGCTTCGAGTTGAAGCTGACGCCGAACCGTCCCGATTGCCTCGGCTTGTTCGGGCTGGCGCATGATGTGGCAGCGCTTTTCGGCAGCTCGGTGACGATGCCTGCGCAGGCCGCAGCAGCGGTGACCAGTACCGCGCGTCGCGGTATCCGCCTGCAGGCCGGCAAGGACGCGCCGCGCTATCTAGGGCGCATCATCGAGGGCATCGACCCCGCCGCGCGCACGCCGCTGTGGCTGGCCGAGCGCCTGCGCCGCTCCGGGCTGCGTCCGATCAGTCCGGTGGTGGATGTGACCAACTACGTGATGCTGGAGCTGGGCCAGCCGCTGCATGCGTTCGACAACGACAGCCTGCAGGGCGATATCGTGGTGCGGCATGGCCGTTCCGGAGAAAGCCTGAAGCTTCTCGATGGCAGTCAAGCAAGCCTCGATGCGGGTTTTGTGGTGATCGCCGACGAGGAAAAGGCGCTGGCCGTGGCTGGCATCATGGGTGGATTCGACTCCCGCGTCACCGAGGTCAGCCGCAACATCTTTCTCGAATCCGCGCATTTCGCACCGGCGGCCATCATGGGGCGCGCGCGCAAACTCGGTTTGCATACCGATGCATCGCATCGCTTCGAGCGCGGCGTGGATCCGCAGCTGCCGCAGCGAGCGCTGGAGCGCGCCACCGAATTGCTGCTGGCCATTACCGGCGGCAACGCCGGCCCGCTGCTGCGGGCGGAAAGCCTCGTGGATCTGGCCGAGCCTCAAGCCGTGATCCTCCGCAGGGCGAGGCTTCGGCGCGTACTGGGTGTCAGCGTGGCGGATGCCGAGGTCGAGCGGATATTCCGCGCGCTTGGCATGCGGGTGGAGCCAACGGCTGAGGGTTGGGAAATCACCGCGCCAAGCAGTCGCTTCGACATTGAGCGTGAGGAAGACCTGATCGAGGAGGTCGCGCGAATTTTTGGTTACGACAATATCCCGGTGGCGACACCCGCGGGCGCGCTCGCGCTGGAAGTCGAGCCGGAAGCGCGCATCAACGAGCTTGCCTTGCGTGAGCAAATGGCGGCGCGTGGGTACTACGAGGCGGTAAATCTGTCCTTCGTCGCCGAGCCACTGCTGGCAAGCTGGGGCATGATCGACAAGGTGGTGCCGCTGGCCAATCCACTGTCGGCTGATCTGGCCATCATGCGGCCCTCGCTGCTGCCCGGGCTGGTCGAGGCGCTCCGCCACAACCGGGCACGCCAGCAGGAGCGGGTTCGCTTGTTCGAGGTCGCACGGGTCTTCGGCGCGGGTGACCCTCCGCTGGAGACGCCCAGCCTGGCCATCGTGGCCTGTGGCAATGCGCGTGCCGAGCAGTGGGGGGAATCGGCGCGGATGCTCGATTTCCATGACTTGAAGGGCGACCTTGATGCGCTGATCGCCTGGGGCGGGGAGCCGCAGCGCTGGTCGGTGCATGCCGATGGCCTGCCAGGGTGGCTGCATCCGGGGCGTGGTGCCCGCGTGGTGCGTGATGGCGAGACCGTGGGCTTCCTCGGGGCGCTGCACCCGCAACTGGCCAGGGTGCTGGATCTGGGGCCGGATGTGCATGTGCTGGAACTGGCCCTGGAGCCGCTGCTGGCGCGCCGCTTGCCGCTGGCAGCGGCGGTACCCAAGTTTCCCTCGGTGCGTCGCGACATCGCACTGGATCTGCCGGAAACGGTCAGTTGGTCACAGATCGAGCAGGCGGTTCGCGCCACGCTGGGCGAACGGCTGCGGGAATTGCGCCTGTTTGACCGCTACGGCGGGAAAGGCGTCGAACCGGGTCGAAAAAGTCTCGCTATGGGCTTGATTTTACAGGATGCTTCACGCACCCTTACAGATGACGACGCGGATCGCTGCGTGCGCGAGGCGGTCGCTGCGTTGGAGCAATCATGCAAGGCAAAGTTGCGAGGATGAAATGGCGCTGACCAAGGCGGAGATGGCCGAGCGGCTGTTCCTCGATGTAGGCCTCAACAAGCGTGAGGCGAAGGAATTCGTGGACGCCTATTTCGAGGTGGTTCGCGGAGCACTGGAAAACGGGGAGCAGGTGAAGTTGTCCGGCTTCGGCAATTTCGATCTGCGGCTGAAAAACCAGCGACCTGGGCGTAACCCCAAGACCGGGGAGGAGATTCCGATCTCCGCCCGTCGGGTGGTCACGTTTCGGCCGGGACAGAAACTGAAGGTGAGAGTCGAGGGTTATGCTGGACCAAGGGAATAACACCGAACTGCCTGCCATCCCGGCCAAGCGCTACTTCACCATCGGTGAGGTCGGCGAATTGTGCGGTGTGAAGCCCCATGTGCTGCGTTATTGGGAGCAGGAGTTTCCTGCACTCAATCCGGTCAAGCGGCGCGGCAACCGTCGCTACTACCAGCGTCACGATGTGCTGATGATCCGTCAGATCCGTTCGCTGCTGTACGACGAGGGTTTCACCATCACCGGCGCGCGCGCCCGGCTGGAAGGCCCGCAGGCGCGGATGGAGGCGAGCATTTCGCACCAGATCGTGCGTCAGGTTCGGCTGGAGCTGGAAGAAGTGCTGACCTTGTTGCGCCGCTGAGCAAACCAAATTCAAAAATGGCTTCCGGGGGTGCCCGGTCAGCTGTTAGACTAGTCGACTTGCTGATCCGTCGGGGCGTAGCGCAGCCTGGTAGCGCATCTGCCTGGGGGGCAGAGGGTCGTCGGTTCGAATCCGGCCGCCCCGACCAATTCAGCATGAAAAAAGCGCCCTTGGGCGCTTTTTTGTTGGGAGCAGTAAACGGAGAACACAGGCAATAGCGGCGATGTTCCTGCCGCTCCCCGCCGCTGTTTGCCCTCAATACAGCACGCGGCTGCGCAGGGTGCCCGGTATCGCGGCCAACTGGTCCTTCAGTGCATTCGCCTGCTGCACGTCGGCGCTGACGTCGATCACCACGTAGCCGACTTCGCTGTCGGTCTGCAGGAACTGCGCGTCGATATTGATATTGCCGGCGGTGAACAGCTCGTTGATGCGCGACAGCATGCCCGGCATA
This sequence comes from Lysobacterales bacterium, assembly GCA_038215995.1. GTDB lineage: Bacteria > Pseudomonadota > Gammaproteobacteria > Xanthomonadales > Rhodanobacteraceae > Rhodanobacter. The sequence continues at coordinate 12,925 of JBBQQL010000084.1, read as the reverse complement.
TTGCGATGGATGTGCAACAGGCGGCAGCTGTTCGGGTGCTCGGGCAGGGTGACTTCGGGGAAATTCACCGCTGAAAGGGTGGACCCGTTATCGCTGTAGCGGATCAGCTTGCTGGCGACCTCGATACCGATATTGTCCTGTGCTTCCAGCGTGCTGCCGCCGATATGCGGGGTCAGAATCACGTTGTCCATGCCGATCAGTGGCGAGACGAAGGGATCGTCGTTGCCCTTGGGCTCGGCCGGAAAGACGTCGACAGCGGCGCCGGCCAGATGACCGCGCTGCAGGGCGGCCGCCAGGGCATCGATATCCACCACGGTACCGCGCGAGGCATTGATCAGCATGGCGCCAGCGCGCATTTTCGCCAGCTGTTCGGCCTTGATCATCAGCTGCGTGGCTGGGGTCTCCGGCACATGCAAGGTGACGACGTCGGCACGTTCGAGCAGTTCGTCGAGGCTGGACACCGCGCGGGCATTGCCCAGTGACAACTTCGTTTCGATGTCGTGGAAAATCACGCGCATGCCGAGCGACTCGGCCAGCACGCCTACCTGGGTGCCGATGTGACCATAGCCGACGATGCCCAGCACCTTGTCGCGCGTCTCGAAGCTGCCCGCAGCAGACTTGGTCCATCCGCCACGGTGACATAGCGCGTTCTTCTGCGGGATGCCACGCAGCAGCATGATCGCCTCGGCGATGACCAGCTCGGCGACGCTGCGTGTATTGGAGTAGGGCGCGTTGAATACCGGCACGCCGAGTTTGCGCGCGGCGCTCAGATCGACCTGGTTGGTGCCGATGCAAAAGCAGCCTACCGCGATCAGCCTTTTGGCCTGGGCCAGCACCTCGGCGGTGAGCTGGGTACGGGAACGGATGCCCACGATATGGGCATCGGCGATGGATTGCTTGAGTTCCTCTTCCGGCAATGACTTCGCATGCAGTTCGACCTGGCTGTAGCCGGCCCGGTGGAAGACGTCGACCGCACTGGGACTGACACCCTCCAACAGCAATACCTTGATGTCTTGACGAGGGTAGGAAGTCTGCATTGTTGCGGCCTGGGCGAAGAGGGGCTCCTACTATGCCAGAGAGTCAGGCCGCTTGCGGCACTGCAGCACTGGACGCGGCGCGATGTCGCTGGCAGGCTGTGCCGCTGACCCTGGAGTGCCGCATGTCCGACCACTGCCTCGCCGAATTGACCCGTCTGCTGCCGGATGTGCGCCTGCTCACGGAGGCGGGCGATCTGGAGCACTACGGTCGCGACTGGACCCGGCGCTGGACCCCGGCACCGCTGGCAATCGCATTGCCGGCCACGGTGGAAGAAGTGCAGGCCATCGTGCTTTGGGCCAACAAACAGGGCGTGGCGATCGTTCCCTCCGGTGGGCGCACGGGTTTGTCCGGCGGGGCGGTGGCCGCCGATGGCGAACTGGTGCTCAGTTTGGAGCGGATGAATCGGGTACTGGATTTCAACGCGGTTGATCGCAGCCTGACCGTACAGGCGGGCATGACTCTGCAGGCCGCGCAGGAAATTGCCCGCGGGCATGGGCTGATCTATCCAGTGGATTTTGCCGCCCGTGGTTCCTGCTCGATCGGCGGCAATATCGCCACCAATGCCGGTGGTATCCGGGTGATCCGTTATGGCAATACGCGCGAGTGGATTGCCGGACTCAAGGTGGTGGCCGGCAATGGTGACTTGCTTGAGCTCAATCGCGGACTGATCAAGAACTCCAGCGGCTATGATTTTCGCCAGTTGATGATTGGCTCTGAAGGCAGCCTCGGCATCGTGGTGGAGGCGACGCTGAAGCTGACCGATCCGGCGCCGCCATCCCAGGTGATGCTGCTGGCGCTGCCGGACATGGACGCGCTGATGCAGGTGTTCGCTCTTTTTCGCGCCAGGCTGCCGTTGCAGGCCTTCGAGTTCTTCACCGATGTGGCCTTGAAGCACGTGCTGGCGCATGGTGGCCAGCGCGCGATTGATGGCGACCATCCGTATTACGTGGTCACCGAGTTCGATGCGGCTGATGAGAGTGCCCAGGATGCCGCGCTGGCGGCGTTCGAGCATGCGTTGGAGCAGGGATGGGTCAGCGATGGCGTGATCGCACAAAGCGAAGCCCAGGCGGCGGCGCTGTGGCGCTTGCGTGAGGGCATCACGGAAAGCCTCGCACCCCGGCAGCCGTACAAGAACGATGTGTCAGTGCGCATCAGTTCGGTTCCTGCGTTCCTGCACGAGATGCAGGCGTTGCTGGCGGGCGAATACCCCCAGTTCGACGTGGTCTGGTTCGGCCACATCGGTGACGGCAACCTGCATATCAATGTGCTGCGCCCGGAAGGCATGGCCAACGACGCGTTCATCGCCCAATGCGAGCACGTGACCAAGCTGCTGGCGGCCACCTTGCAGCGCCATGGCGGCAGCATTTCCGCTGAGCACGGCATCGGCCTGGTCAAGCGCGACTATCTGGAGAGCACGCGCAGTTCGGCCGAGATCGCATTGATGCAGGGCGTGCGGAAAGTGTTTGACCCCAATGGCATTCTGAATCCGGGCAAGCTGTTCGCCGCTGGCTGAGGGCAGCCTGTGCCTCGTGCTAGCCTTGACGGCTGGTTTGTCCGCTTTCAGGAGCCTTCATGTCACCGTCGCCACTGCGTTCGCCGTATCCCGAAATTCTGCCGTTCGACAGCGGCTTTCTCAAGGTCTCCGAACTGCACACGTTGTACTACGAGCAGAGCGGCAACCCGAACGGCAAGCCGGTGGTGTTTCTGCATGGCGGCCCGGGCGGTGGCACGAACGGCAAATGCCGGCGCTTCTTTGATCCGGCGATCTACCGCATCGTGATGTTTGACCAGCGTGGCTGCGGCAAGTCGACTCCGCATGCGGAGCTGACCGACAACACCACCTGGGATCTGGTCGCCGATATCGAGCGTGTGCGTGAGCATCTGGCGATCAAGAGTTGGCAGGTATTCGGCGGCTCGTGGGGCTCCACCCTTGCGCTCGCTTACGCGCAGACGCATCCGGACAAGGTGACGGAGCTGGTCCTGCGCGGCATCTTCATGCTGCGTCGCAGTGAACTGGAGTGGTTCTACCAGAAGGGCTGCGATGTGCTGTATCCGGATGCCTGGGAGACCTATCTCAATGCCATTCCTGAAGTGGAACGTGGTGATCTGATGAGCGCCTATCATCGGCGCCTGATCAGCGATGACGCGAAAACCCGCACCGAAGCGGCGCGGGCCTGGTCCGTGTGGGAGGGAGCCACCAGTTTTCTGTGGCAGGACAGCTCGCATATCGCCTCCAGCGGCGAGGATGAGTTTGCGCTGGCGTTTGCGCGTATCGAATGCCACTACTTCGTCCACGGCGGCTTTTTCGAACACGACGACCAGTTGCTGCGCAACGTGGATCGCATCCGCCATATTCCTGCGGTGATCGTGCAGGGTCGCTATGACGTGGTCTGCCCACTACGCAGCGCGTGGGATCTGCACCGCGCGTGGCCCGAGGCTGATCTGCACATCGTGCAGGATGCTGGCCACTCGGCGTTCGAGCCGGGCATCCTGCATCAGCTCATCGAGGCGACCGACCGCTTCGGCCGCTAGGGCCAACACCTGACCGCAGGAGCCCGCTGGCGGGCGATGCTTTTGCTTTGAGGCACATTGCACCAATCAAAACCAGGAGCATCGCCCGCCAGCGGGCTCCTACGGGTAGCTGGCGCGGGTCAGTCGTTCGCGGGCAGCTGCTTGGTGCCGAAGATCTTGTCACCGGCGTCGCCCAGACCGGGCAGGATGTAGCCGTGTTCGTTAAGGCGCTCGTCGATGGCGGCGGTATAGATCTCGATATCCGGATGCTCGGCCTCAATGCGTTTCAGGCCTTCCGGTGCGGCAACCAGGAACAGTCCCTTGATGCGTTTGCAGCCAGCGGTTTTGAGCATGTCGACGGCGGCGATCAGGGTGCCGGCGGTAGCCAGCATCGGGTCGACGATCAGCGCGGTGCGCTCATCCATGCGGCCACTGAGCTTCTCGTAGTAGGCCACCGGTTGCAGGGTCTGTTCGTCCCGTTGCACGCCGACCACGCTGACCTTCGCCGAGGGAATCATGCCGAGTACGCCCGGCAGCATGCCAAGACCGGCACGAAGAATCGGCACGATGGTGATCTTCTTGCCCTTGATCGTTCGCACCCGCAGCGGCCCGGCCCAGCCGTCGATCTGCTGCTCGACGGTTTCCAGGTCCTTGGTGGCCTCGTAGGTGAGCAGGGCGGCGACCTCGGAGGCGAGTTCGCGGAATTCCTTGGTGCTGATGCCGGCGTGACGCATCAGGCCGAGCTTGTGCTGGATCAGCGGATGGCTGACTTCGACGATCTTCATCGGGACTGTCTTCAATGGCAGCGCGGTAGGCGCGACAGTCATGCAGCTTAACCAAGCACCGCGGCCCACGCACGCACGCGTGGGCCGCGGAACGATGGGGCCGAGCGATCAGTGTCCGGCAGGTGCCGCGGAGGCGCCCTTCAGGCAACTGCTCATGAAACTCTTGCGGGCATCACCGGCAAGCGCCTTGGTCTTGGCTTCGGCATTGCAGCTCTTCATCTTTCCCTGCTGGGCTGTTTTGGCTGACGGTGCAGCGGCTGCGGCGCTGCCTCCTTTCAGGCAGGAGCTCATGAAGCTCTTGCGCTCGTCGCCCTTCTTGCCGGTCGCCTGCTTGTTGCAGTCGGCCATGCGCTGTTGCTGGGCGGTGCGTGGTTTGGCGGGTGCGGCGGCCGTACTGGCCTGGGGCGTGGCTGCGAAAGCAGCGCTGGCAAAGGCGAAGGCGGTACTGATGGCAAGCAGACGCAGTGACTTCGACATCGTTGAATCCTCCCTGGAGACCGGCGGCCGCCGGCAACGCCAGTCTAGGCCGGAGTCGATCGCTGCGGGAGTGGGGGAAGCCTGACTTTTTCGAAGTATCAGGCCGTGCTGACGTGTTGCGCGCCGCACGGCCTGGTCCGGTCATCAGAATGGCCCCGGTTTGGTCAGGCGGCTTCGGCCTTCGCCTTGCGCGGGCCCTGCAGCAGCGCCTGGCGCACGTTCGCCACCACCAGATCCACTTCGGCGCTGGTGACGTTGAAGTGCGGGGTGAAGCGCAGCGAGTTGGTGCCGCCGTGGATCACGCCGATGCCACGCTCACGCATGTATTCCTCGGTGGAGTCTGCGCCGTAGCACTTGTATTCCGGTGCGAGCTCGCAGGAAAACAGCAGGCCGGTGCCCTGAACCTTGGTGATCAGGCCACCCAGCTCGGTCTTCAGGGCGTTGAGCTTGTCGACGAACTCCTTGCCGCGCTCGCGGATATTGCTGCGTACCGCGTCGTTCAGCTCGCCCAGCGTGGCCAGCGCCACGTCCAGTGCGCGCGGGTTGGCGGTCATGGTGTTGCCGTAGATGCCCTTGCGGTACAGGTCGGCGGTGCGCGCGCTGACGGCCAGCACCGACAGCGGATACTGACCGGCGTTGAGGGCCTTGGAGAACGTCTCCATGTCTGGTGCCGGCAGGTTCTCGAAGCCCGGGTAGTCGATCAGCGAAAGCACGCCGTGGGCGCGCAGGCCAGCCTGGATCGAGTCCACCAGCAGCAGGCTGCCATGTGCTTCGGTCAGCGCGCGGGCGGCCTTGTAAAACTCGGTGGTGACGGCGCGACCGGGGTCGCCTTCGCCCATCACCGGTTCCAGGAACATCGCCTCGATGAACCAGCCGTGCTGGTCCGCTTCGGCAAACGCGGCTTCAAGCTGGGTGACATCGTAAGGCGCGACGGTGATGACGCTGTCCTCGTGGCGATAGCTGGCCAGGTGTTCCTGGTAGGCCTTGCGCGACGAATCGGAATACAGCGCCGGCTTGTCCGTGCGGCCATGGAAGGCGCCCTTCACCACCAGACGCTTGATCGTGCGACCGGCATGGCGCGCGCCAGCCTCGGTCATCAGCTTGGCGTTGACGTCGGCGATGCGGCAGGCCAGGCCCACCGCTTCGGAGCCGGAATTGAGGCACATGTAGCGCGTGTACGGGTTGCTGTCGCGGTTGCTGCCCAGCTCACGATCCATGGCCTGGGCGAAGCGCATCTGGGCAATGCTCGGCGACATCACGTTGGCCATCACCTGCGGCCGGCTCATCGCGTCGAGAATGGCCTGCTGGTTGTGGCCGAAACCGAGCATGCCGTAGCCGCCGTTGTCGTGCAGCACGGCGCCCTTGAGGGTGATGATCCAGGGGCCGCGAGCCACCGCCGAGACGTACGGGTTGACCGCGTCATCCGGGTAGAAGTTGATGAAGCCGGCCTGCACCTGACTGATCTGCTCGGCCTCGTCCAGACGCAGGAAATCCGCCAGGTCAGCGCGCAGTTCATGGTGGCGTGCCACGGCTTCGGCAATTGCCTGTACCAGCAGGGGGTCGTTCGCTGCCATCCGCTCGATCGATGCGTCGTCCAGCCCGGTGGTCCGCGGCCTGCCGCCGAATTCGCGCAGCTCGCGCAGTTGCTTGATCACACCCATGATTCACTCCTCTAACGATACGTCGGCGCCCCGCACCCAGCGCGAAGCAGGCCGATGTGCTTGCGCGTCAGCGTGTGTCTCGAGGCCGTCGCCGGAGGGCGGTCGGATCAGGGCACAACGCGTGCCGTCCAGGGTCTCGGAGCAGGCTGGGCGCGCAAGATGATCTCCTGAGCATAGCGCGGCGGGCGGGGTCACCGGTACCCCCGGCATGACGGTTGTCACCCGCAATCACTGACGGCCACGAATGGGTCGGGGTGCCGCAACGGCCTAGTCTGCAAGCCTCAGGAGAACCAGGCCATGAACCTTTCAACCCCGGTGGTCGCGCGTCTGGCGACCGTGAACAAGCACTACGGCAAGCTTTGCGCGCTGGATGGCGCCGACCTGCAATTACGGCGTGGCGAGCTGCTTGCCCTGCTGGGCCCCAATGGGGCGGGCAAGACCACCGCGATCAGCCTGCTGCTGGGGCTCCATCGCGCCGACAGCGGCACGGTGGAGCTGTTCGGGCAGGATCCGCAGCGACTGCAGGCGCGTCGCCGCATCGGGGTGATGCTGCAGCATGCCGAACTGCCCGCCACGCTGCGCGTGGGCGAATTGCTGCGACTGACCGCCAGCTATTATCCCGCGCCACGATCGCTGGCTGAAAGCGCCGAGCTGGCCGGGATCAGCGATCTGCTGAAGCGGCCTTATGCGAAGCTTTCCGGTGGCCAGCAGCGCCGCGTGCAGTTTGCGCTGGCCCTGTGCGGCAAGCCCGAATTGCTGTTTCTGGATGAGCCGACGGTGGGCATGGATATCGAAACCCGGCAACGCCTGTGGCTGGCGATTCGGCAATTGCTGGCCGAAGGTTGCTCGGTGCTGTTGACCACGCACTATCTGGAAGAGGCCGAGGCGCTGGCCGACCGGGTTTGCGTGATGGCGCATGGTCGGGTGATCCACGAGGGCACGGTCGACGCCTTGCGCGCACGCGTGGCGCTGAAACGTATTCGCTGCATTTCATCGCTGGACGCGGCCGTTGTGGCGGATTGGCCGGCGGTCAGCGACGCCCAGCGCAGTCAGGGTCGCCTGCTGGTGACGACGGCGGAGGCCGAGGCCACGGTGCGACGACTGCTGCATGCCGATGCCGACCTCAGCGAGCTTGAAGTCCACCGCGCCGGGCTAGCCGAAGCGTTTGTCGAGCTCACCCGCGAAGCCGACGAGTCACCTGCCACCACACAGCGCGAGGTTGCCTGATCATGGAAAACATCCTGCCAATCCACTTGCCCGCGTCGGGCCTACCCATGCCGCGGCGTCGGGTGCTGGGCGCGTACCTGGCCGAGATGCGCAGCGAATGCCTGCGCTATCTGCGCGCGCCGGGTTTCATCCTGCCGATGACCCTGTTCTCGACCGTGTTCTACCTGATGTTCGGCGTGCTCATCAATCACGGCAATGCGGAAGCCGCGCGCTATCTGCTGGCCAGCTACAGCGCGTTTGGCATCATGGGGCCGGGTCTGTTCGGCTTCGGCGTGTCGCTGGCGATCGAACGCGATGGTGGCCTGCTCACCCTCAAGCGCGCCCTGCCGATGCCGCCGGGCGCGTATCTGCTGGGCAAGATGGTGATGGCGATGGTCGCGGCCACCATCGTGACCGTGCTGTTGCTGCTGATCGGGGTGTTGCTCGCCCATGTCGAGCTCTCTTGGGGGCAGATGGCAGCGTTGTTGCTGACCGGCATGTTCGGCGTGCTGCCGTTCTGTGCGTTGGGCATGTTCGTGGGTACCCTGATCAAGGGGCAGGGCGCGCCCGGCCTGCTCAATCTGGTCTATCTGCCGATGGCGTTTCTGTCGGGCCTGTGGCTGCCGCTGTCGATGCTGCCCGCTGCGTTGCAGCGGATGGCGCCGATCTGGCCGAGCTATCACCTGAACCAGCTGACCCAGGCGGCGGTGGGTTTGAACCAGCGGCCGCTGTGGTTGCATGTGCTGCTGCTGGCCGGCTTTGCGGTGGCTTTCCTGCTGCTGGCGGCGCGGCGTCTGCGCCGCCATGGTTGAAGTAGCATGACGATGCACACACGTTCTGCGCAGGCAAACTCCATGATCCAGCGAGCAATCGCCTTTTTCCTGCCGGCACCGGATTCGCTGGCGGCTTCGAGTATCCGCCGGGGCAAGTCGCCCTGGACCGATGCGGTGCACCTGCTCTGGTCAGCCTGGCTGTTTGCCACACCCATCTGGAGCAGTGACGGCTGGGGTGGCCGATGGCTCGTCTTTACGCTGGCCAGCTATCCGGTATTTCTGCTGCTGTACTACAAGAGCGTGGTGGCGCCGCGAGCCACGGCACGCAGCTACGCGCTGGCGATGGTGCTGCTGAGCATGGCGCTGGTCTCCTGGTATCCCAGTGGTCTGACCTATTTCGTCTATGGCTGCGTGATGCTGCGCGTGTGCCGCATGTCTTTTCGCGCCTACCTGGCGTGGTTGGCCGTGCTCAACGCGGCCCTGCTGCTGGAAACCTGGCTGCTGCACTATCCGTGGCAGGCGGTGTTCTCGATCCCGCTGACCTCGTTCATCGTTGGTATCGTGATCAACGCCGAGCGCGCCAGCGAGGAGAAGGATGCCCAACTGCAGCTTTCCCACGAGGAGGTGCGGCGGCTGGCGGCCACCGCCGAGCGTGAGCGGATCGGCCGCGACCTGCACGACCTGCTCGGCCACACGCTGTCGCTGATCACGCTGAAGCTGGAGCTGTCGCGCAAGCTGTTCGACCGCGACATCGAGGCGGCCAGGCGCGAAGTCGGCGAGGCCGAGAAAGTCGCGCGTCACGCGTTGGCCGAGGTGCGCAGTGCCGTCAGTGGCATTCGCGCCAGCGATCTGGCGGCCGAGATGGCTGCTGCCAGGCTGATGCTGGAATCCTCGGGGGTATCGCTTCAATCGGGTCATCCGCCGGAAGACCTGCCAAAGCCGGTCGAATGTGGCTTGTCGCTGGTGCTGCGCGAGGCCGTCACCAATATTGCGCGTCATGCCCGGGCGAGCATGGCCACGATTGATCTGCACATCGAGCGCGGCAGCGTGCGCATGGAGATCAGCGACAATGGTCGCGGCGGGATACATCTGGAGGGCAACGGCATGAGTGGGATGCGCGAGCGGGTACGGGCGCTGGGTGGAAGCCTGACGGTGGAGTCGCCGCGTGGCGGCGGTACGCGATTGCAGGTGGTGGCGCCGCTGCCGGTGTTGCGGCTGGTGCAGCCAGCGTCGTCTTCTGCCGAAGTGACAAGTGCCATGCAGCGGTCCAATCCAGGCACAACCGGGCATTCCGCCGCATGATCAACGTATTGCTGGCCGAAGATCAGGCGATGGTGCGCGGTGCACTGTCGGCGTTGCTGGGCATGGAATCCGATATAGAAGTGCTTGGCTCGGCGGCCGATGGCGAAGAGGCGTGGCGCGAGCTGCAGCGTCTGAAGCCCGACGTGCTGGTCACCGACATCGAAATGCCGGGCCTGACCGGGCTGGAGCTGGCGCAGCGCATCCAGCGCCAGGAGTTGCCGATCAAGGTGATCATCGTCACGACGTTCGCCCGGCCGGGCTTCTTGCGGCGCGCGCTGGACGCTGGCGTATCCGGTTACCTGCTCAAGGACGCGCCCGCCGAGAACCTGGCCGAGGCGCTGCGCACGGTGCATCGCGGCGGTCGATCGATCGATCCGCAACTGGCACTGGAGGCATGGTCGGAGGCCGATCCGCTCAACGATCGCGAACGTCAGGTGCTGCGGCTGGCGGGAGAAGGCCAGTCCGCGGGGGAGATTGCCGCGCATCTGAATCTGTCGCATGGCACCGTACGTAATTACCTGTCCGAGGCGATCGGCAAGCTCGGTGTCGGCAACCGGATCGAGGCCTATCGGCTGGCCCGACAGAAAGGCTGGCTGTGAGTGGTTTCTTGACACCCCGCGGCTCAAAGATGGCGGCGACCTGATTCATCTCCAGGCAAGCCGCTCCCATCCATGCGGACTACTCGCAACGAGTGCCTACCCAGCCGTCGCGGCGGGTGATGCGGCGTGCCATCCAGGCCATCGTGCCGGCGCGCACCAGCATGAAGCCGAGAAAGGCCAGCCACAGCCCGTGATTGCCCCAGCCACGCAGGGCGAAGACCAGCGCGACGAAAGCTGCACCGGCGATCAACATCGCGTCGCGCATCTCACGTGCCCGTGTGGCACCGACGAACAGCCCGTCGAGCAGATAGCTCCATACCCCGAGCAGAGGCAGTAGGGCGAGATACGGCAGGTAGTCGTAGGCGATCGCCCGTACCGGCGCCATGTTCGTCTGCAGGTTGATGAAATGCCGGCCGGCGACGCCAAAGAAAAGCGCGAAAAGAACACCGCCGATCAGCGACCAGCCGCCAGCGATGACCAGGGCGCGACGCAAGGCACGCCGGTCGCCTGACCCCACGGCATGACCGACGAGTGCTTCCACTGCATTGGCCAGTCCGTCCAGGGCGAACGCGGTCAGCAGCAGGCCATTGAGCAACAGTGCATTGGCCGCCACCACGCGGTCACCGAGGCGGGTGCCCAGCACGGTCACCGCGAAGAACACACCCTGCAGGGCGAGGCTGCGGATCAGGATGTCGCGATTGACCGTCAGCAGCGCGCTCCAGGCATTCCAGCGGCACAATGCACGCGCATGCAGTTGGCCGGGGTAGCGGCGAAGCTGCCGCGCAACCTGCGCCAGCCCGGACAGCATGCCGAGCCACTCGCCACAGGCTGAGGCCAGGGCAATGCCCGCCACGCCCCAGTGCAGGCCCAGCACGAAGGCCAGGTTCAGTGCGATGTTGACCACATTGGTGACCACCGTCACCCGAAGCGCCATGCGGGCGTTCTGCATGCCGAGGAACCAGCCCACCAGTGCGCCGTTGACCAGGGCGGCGGGCAGGCCAAGCAGGCGGATATGCAGATAGCTCCGGGTCAACCCGTCGAGCGCCGGCGACGCTTTCATCAACTGCATCAAATAGGGCAGCAGCGGCAGCGCCAGCAGCAGGGTGACTCCTGCCAGACCTGATGCCAGCAGCAGTGCCTGCAGTAACAGACGTCTCAGGGCATCGCCGTCGGAGCGACCGCTGGCCTGGGCGGCAAAACCAATCGTGCCCATGCGCAGAAAGCCGAACACCCATATCGGCAAACCGTATACCGCGCTGCCGACCGCCACTGCGCCCAATTGCTCGGTGTGCGAGAGGTGTCCGGCCACCACGCTGTCGACCAGCGATACCAGCGGCACCGTGAGGTTTGACGCGATCATCGGTGCGGCGAGCAACCACACCTTGCGGTGCGTCGGACGATGGAGCCAGTCCTGGCGCAATGACTGCATGAGGGAGGCGGTTCCTGGGTTTCGGCAGGGCGCCATTGTGCATGCAGCCGCCGCCCGGCGGAGTCTCAGGGGTGCCACATGGGTCGTGCTGCGGGATAATGCGCGCCTTGTCACGCCGCCGCGATGGCGCGCCGCCTCCAAAGAGTCCGCCTTGAAGAAGTCCGATTTCGATTTTGATTTGCCGCCCGAGCTGATTGCCCAAACGCCGTTGGCTGAGCGTTCGGCCAGCCGCATGTTGCTGCTTGATGGCATGGAGGGCTCGCTGCAGGACCGGATGTTCCGCGAGCTGCCCGATTTTCTGCGCCCTGGCGACCTGCTGGTGTTCAACGATACGCGGGTGCTTCCGGCGCGCTTGTATGGGCGCAAGAGCACCGGCGGCGAGGTCGAGATCCTGATCGAGCGGGTCACTGGCGCGCATGAAGCCACGGTGCAGCTTGGGGTCAGCAAAAAACCGAAGGAAGGGGCGCGGATCGAGCTGGCCGACGGCAGTCATGCGCTGGTGCTGGGACGAGACGACAGCTTCTTTCGACTGCGTTTCGAGGCGCCGGAGCCGCTGGAGAAACTGCTGCTGAAACTGGGCGAGATGCCGCTGCCGCCTTATATCGAGCGACATGCCGACGCCAGCGACATGGAGCGCTACCAGACCGTGTTCGCGCGCGAGCCCGGCGCGGTGGCGGCGCCGACGGCGGGGCTGCATTTCGATCAGGGAATACTTGATCGGCTGCGCGAGCGAGGCGTCGAGTTCGGCTATGTCACGCTGCATGTCGGCGCCGGCACGTTCCAGCCGGTGCGCGCGGATGACCTGAAAGACCACCAGATGCATCGCGAGTGGCTCAACGTTGGCGCGCACCTGATCGAGCAGATCCGCCGCACCCGCGCGGCGGGTGGCAGGGTTATTGCGGTAGGCACCACGGTGGTGCGTGCCCTGGAAAGCGCCAGCAAGGACGGCGAGCTGCATCCGTTTGCCGGCGAGACGCAGATTTTCATCTTTCCCGGCTACCGTTTCAGCAGTGTCGACGGCCTGCTCACCAATTTCCATCTGCCGCAGTCGACCCTGCTGATGCTGGTGTCGGCCCTGGTCGGGCGCGAGGTGATCCTCGACGCCTACCGGCATGCGGTGGAGCAGCGCTACCGTTTCTTCTCC
>JBBQQL010000083.1:0-17782 GCA_038215995.1 Lysobacterales bacterium | reverse complement strand
GACCGCATCGATGCGTCCGCCGATCAGGCGGTCATCGGCCTGGCTCACGCTCTGTTCGTCGTCGAGCTGGCCTTCTTCCAGTTCGCGACCTTCGCCGCGATAGATCAGCAGCTCCTCGCGAATCTCGACCCGCTCGACCAGAAACGCGATGCCCTTGCCGGCCACGCGCTGGCCGGCACGAAACTCGGCGCGCAACAGCGGCGCCGAGTCGATCGCATAGGGGCGCAACACACCGGCCTTGGCGAACAGCACCTGCACACCGCGTCCCTCCACGCGCAGGATGGTGCCGAGACCGAGCTCCGGCTCGGCAGAAGAGATCCAGCGTTGACCAGGTACGAACATCATTCAGCCGTTTTGCGTCAGGGGTCGACGATTATCCGCTGCATGGCGCGTGGTGGGAACAGCTGATGTGCCAGTGCGTGCCTGCGTGCGGTACGGCGCGTGCTGCCGGAGTCATGTTTCAGCCCATTGCCGCAGCAGGTTGTGATACACGCCGGTGAGCTGCAGCACGGCGTTGGCATCGGCGCCGGTCTGGGTCAGGCGCTGGATCGAGCTGTCCAGTTCAAACAGCAGGCGGCGGCTGCCGTCGTCGCGGATCAGGCTTTGTACCCAGAAGAACGAGGCCAGTCGCGCGCCACGGGTGACCGGTGCTACCCGGTGCAGGCTGCTGGAGGGATACACGATCAGGTCGCCGGCGGGCAGCTTCACTTCGTGCTCGCCGTAGGTATCGCTGACCACCAGTTCGCCGCCGTCGTAGTCCTCCGGTTCGTTGAGGAACAAGGTGCAGGAGATGTCGCTGCGCAACTGGCCACCATCGGCGGGCAGGGCCATCACCGCGCCGTCGATGTGGAAGCCGTAGTGACCACCACCCTGGTAGCGATTGAAGCGTGGTGGCAGGGTGCGCAGGGGCAAGGTCGCCGCGTGATAGAGCGGCGAGCTTGCCAGTGCGGTGAGCACGATCTGACCCAGTTGCTGGCGTAGGGGCGAGTTTTCCGGCAGCTGCTGGTTTTGCTTTACCCGTGCGCCCTGCGCGCCGACGGTTTCACGGCCGTCGGCCCAGTCGGCGGCTTCCAGTGCTGCACGCATGGCCATCAACTGTTCACGGTGGAGTACGTCGGGGATGTGCAGCAGCATGTTGGCGAGCCTGGGCGAGGGTGGGTTTCAGAAGCGGATGTTGGCGGTAAGCATGAACGAGCGTGGCGCGCCCGGCGTATAGCGGTAGCCGCTCTTGTTGATCGCCGCGACGTAGCTCTTGTCGAACAGGTTGTAGGCATTCAACTGCAGGCTCAGGTGCTTGTTGACCGGGTAGCTTGCCATCGCATCGAACACCCAGTACGCGTTGGTGTACGCCGGTGTACCAATGGCGCCATCGGTGCCGCGCTGCATTTCTCCGGCATGGCGGGCGCCGCCGCCGAGGGTGAGATCGAAAGGCAGGTGGTACGTGGTCCAGAGGGTCAGCGCGCTCTTCGGGGTGTAGGCGAGTTCGCTGGAGCCGCTCTCGGTGACGCCGGGGCCGTTGGTGACCTTGGTATTCATGATGGTGTAACCGGCGCTTACGGCCCAGTCGTCGCTGAGCTTGCCGACCGCGTTGAGCTCGATGCCTTGCACGCGCTTCCTGCCGACCTGGTAGTACTGCAGGTCGACCGGGTCCTGCACCACATCGTCGCTGACCACGGTGCTGTAAAGCGCGCCGGTCAGCAGCAACTTTTCACCGAGCAGATCCCACTTGGTGCCGAGCTCGGTGGTGCGTGCGCGTTGCGGATTGAAGATCGGGTTGTTGGCGTTGTTGGCCGAGGCGCTGAGCGCGAGGCCGCTGCCGCCCGGTGGTTGTGCGGACACCGCGAAATTGGCGTAGATGCTGCCGTTCGCCGCCGGTTTGTACAGCACGCCGAGCTTGTAGTTGAGCAGGTTGCCCGAGGTGTCGGCATCAACGCCGGGCACCGCGCTGCCGGTGGCGAGATTGCTGCAGGCCGGGGTGTTCCTCGATCCGCAGGCCACCACGCTGGTGTAGTCGGTGGTGTAGCTGTCCACCCGCACGCCGGCGTTGAGCTGCCAGTGCTCACCGAACTTCAGTGTGTCGAACAGGTAGGCCGAGGCGGTGTTGGTCTGGCCGTGGCCGTAAGTGCCATTCGGACCGTACGCCGGGCCGGTCACGTCTGCATCGGGCGCATACAGGTTTGCCGCTGGCCACAGGCTGCCCAGCGGGCGGGTGACCATGCCCAGCGTAGCGAGCTTCTCCTGGGTCAGCTCGATACCGCTGCTGAGGTTGTGGGTGATCGCGCCGGTCTGGAAGTTGACGGTGAGGTTGGTCTGGTTGGTGAGGATGGTGTTGCTCTGGTCCAGGAACGTGGGGTTGCTGCGCGCGACGGTCCAGCTCGATGGGGCGTCGAGGTCGGGCGTCAGCAGGTTGGCGGCGCTGAGCATGAACGAGGTCAGCAGGTAGCTCTCGTGCGTGCGGCCCCAGCGCAAGGTGTCGTGCAGCGCCACGTCGGGCGAGAAGTCATGCTCGATTCGCGCGGTGAACATGTCCGCGTTGACGCGGTCGTGGTCGGCATCGGTGCCGTAGAAGTTGCCGGGGTCGACCGCGGCGGCGCCGCCAAGCTGTGGCCGCATCGGGTCCGGACTGGTGTAGCCAGGCAGGCCGATGGTGGGCACGCCACCATCGGGAATATTGTTCTGCCTGATGTGCAGGTAGTCGAAGTAGAGCCGGGTTGGCGTACCCAGGCCAAAGGCCAGCGTGGGCGCCACGCCCCAGCGGTTGTTTTTCACCCGGTCGCGACCGGGCACGCCGCTGTTCTGCGCCATCAGATTGAGGCGGAACGCCGAGCTGTCGCTGATCGGCTGGTTCCAGTCGGCGGTGCTGCGCTTCTTGTCGGCGCTGCCGTAGGAGACCGAGCCCGACACCGACTGATCGAGCATGGGCTGCTTGCTGACGAGGTTGATTGCGCCGGTTGGCGCGGTGCGACCGTTGTCGGTACCGGCCGGGCCCTTGAACACCTCGACCTGCTCGATGTTGAAGACATCGCGCGAGATCGCGCCGAGATCGCGTGCGCCATCGACAAAGATGCTGCTGGACGTATCAAAGCCGCGCATGTACACCGCATCGCCGGTCGTGGTGCTGCCGTTTTCGCCGACATAAAAAGTGCCCACGCCGGGGCTGTTGCGCAGCGCCTCGGAAAGGGTGCTGGCGCCTTGCTGCTGGATCAGCTCCTTGCTGATGATGCTGACGGTCTGGGTCGTATCCAGCAGCGGCTGGGTGAATTTCGGCGAGGCCACCCGATCGACCCGATAGTCCGGCGCGGCACTGGCTTGCACGTGCACGCGGGGCAGGCTTTTGGCGTGAGCGACCTGTGCGGTGGTTTCTGCGGCGGCGAGGTCCGCTGCTGTGGCCGGCAGCGCGATGGCAAGGCTGGAGACGAGAGCGGTGGTGGTCCAGCGCACTGATGCGGCGGATCGGCTGGAGTTGCGTGGGTGTTTTTTGCTCTTGATGAAGGCCATGTCGGTTCCATTGGTGGGACGGAGTCGGCGGGCAGCCACGGTGTCGAGCGTGGCTGCGACCAGGCTCCTGGCAGCGGGTCGGATTTTGGCCAGCCGACGTCGCGCCGCGCGATGGCGGCGGGTTCGTGGGGATGACCGGATCAGCAGGGTGGGCGCGGCGGCAATGGCCCCGTCAGCGTGCCGTTGCTGGGTGGTCCATACGATATTCGTAATGAGAATGATTTGCAATAAATAAACGAAACAAGGCTTGCGCTTCCTGTGGATTCGCTTGCCCGGAGCAAGCGGCTGAGCGCAAACGGAGAAGGCCCCGCACTTGCGTGCGAGGCCTTCTGATGACACCCGATGAGGCGGAGGCCGGCTACCCGTGGAGGTGCAAACCCGGCCGCCGTATTCGGTGGACGATTACCAGATCTTCACCTGCTTGTCGGCCGGACGGACCATCGCGTCGCCAGGCTTGCACTGGAACGCGGTGGCGAACTGCGGCATGTTCGACGGCGCGCCCATCGCACGGAACTGCATCGGTGAATGCGGATCGGCGTTGAGGTAAACCATCTGCGCCTTCTCGCGGATGCTGCCACGCCACACGCGAGCCCAGTTGAGGAAGAAGCGCTGGTCTTCGCTGTAGCCGTCGATCTTCTTGTCGGCTTCGGCCGGGTTCTTCTTCAGCGCCGTTTGCAGGGCGTCGTAGGCGATATTGAGGCCGCCCAGATCGGCGATGTTCTCACCCAGGGTCAGCTTGCCGTTGACGTGCAGCTCCGGGTGGTCGGCCAGTGGCACGTAGTCGTTGAACTGGTCGACAAGCTTGCCCGTGCGCGCCTCGAATTTCTTCTTGTCGGCGTCGGTCCACCAGTTTTCATTGTTGCCGTTGCCATCGAACTGGCTGCCCTGGTCGTCGAAGCCGTGGCTGGCCTCGTGGCCAATCACCGCGCCGATGCCACCGTAGTTGATCGCGTCGTCGGCCTTGGCATCGAAGAACGGCGGCTGCAGGATCGCGGCCGGGAAGTTGATCGTGTTGTCGGTCGGGTTGTAATACGCGTTGACCGTCTGCGGCGTCATGCCCCAATCCTTGCGGTCGGTCGGCTTGCCGATCTTGGCGATGTCGTAGTCGTAATTGAACTTGCCGGCTGCTTCCATGTTGGCGTAGTAATTGTCCGGGGTGATGCTCAGGCCTTCCCAGCTGCGCCAGGTGTCCGGGTAGCCGATCTTCGGCAGGAACTTGGACCACTTGTCGAGCGCCTTGGTCTTGGTCTCCTCGCTCATCCAGTCCAGATTTTCGATGCGCGCCTTCAGCGCATTGCGCACATTGGTCACCAGCTCCTCGGCGCGCTGCTTGGCTTCAGGCGTGAAGTACTTGGCCACGTAAAGCTGACCCAGGGCCTGGCCCATCGCGCCGTTGACCGAAGCCAGCGAACGCTTCCATTGCGGCTGCTGCTCGGGTTGGCCGCGCAGGGTCTTGCCATAGAAATCGAACTGCGCATCGACGAAGGGCTCCGAGAGGGCGCTGGCCGCGCCGGAAAGCGCGTGGGCCTTCAGGTACGCCTTCCACTCGGCGATCGGCGCGCTGGCCATCAGCTTGTCGAACTCGGCGAAGAACTTCGGCTGCGACAGCGAGAAACCCTTGTCGACGCTGATGCCTTGCGTCTTGAAGAACGCGCTCCAGTCGAAGTGCGGGGTGAGCTTGTTCGCCTCGGCCACGGTCACGAAGTGGTACTGGTTTTCCGGCTTGCGCATTTCCACGCGCGGTACGGAATTCTTGGCCAGATCGGTTTCGAACTTCATCGTCAACGCGGCCTGCTTGCTCGCATCGGCGGCGCTGCTGCCAGAGAGCTCGAACAGCTTGGCGAGATATTTGACGTAGCTGTCGCGGATGTCCTTGTACTTGGCGTCGGTGTAGTAATCCGTGGTCGGCAGACCCAGTCCACTCTGCTCTGCGTACGCGATCTGCATCTTCGCGTCCTTGAAATCGGCACCGGAACCGAAGTCGAACACACGGGCATCGCCCTTGGCGAAGGACTGGTCCAGCCATGCCGGCAAATCCTTGCTGGACTTCAACGCGTCGATGCTGGCGAGGTCGGGCTTGACCGGATCGAAGCCCGCCTTGTTGCGCGCGTCCATATCCATGCTGGAGTGATACAGCCAGCCGATCTTCTGGTCGATCGAGCCGGCCTTGGCGCTGGCGGCATTCTTCTCGGCGTTTTCGACCAGTTGGCGCTGCTCGGCGAGGCTCTTCTCATGCAGCATGCTGAAGGCGCCCCATACCGTCTGGTCGGCAGGAATCGGGTTGGCGGTGATCCACTTGGCGTTGACGAAGGTATTGAAGTTGGTGCATGCCTCGGTGGGCGCGCCCAACTCGCTGACATCGAACACGCTCGCCGGAGCAGTTGCTGCGGTGGTGTGGGTGCTGCTGGTGGTCGCCGGGGCCGGGGCGGCGGGTGCGGCAGCTTGCTCGCTCTTGCCGCACGCGCTCAGCGTCAACGCCAGACTTACCGCCAGGGCTAGTGGCTTCAGATACTGCTTGGTCATTGTGATCCCTTTGTCAGTGAGTTTGCCGGTCAAGGCGGGCAGGTTGCCAATGGCTGCGCACGGCGTGCTTTGTGCGAGCGCATTTGAAGACGCTAGGCCAAACGTCATGGGTCAGACAGTGTCATAGGTCAGGGGTGACCCCGGAATGCAGTTGAAAACAAGAAAGGCCCCGCACTGGCGTGCGGAGCCTTTGGTTTTCGGCTCGCCATGAATGGCGGACCTCAGTGCTGCCGCGTTACCAGATATTCACCTGCTTGTCGGCCGGACGCACCATCGCATCGCCTGGCTTGCACTGGAACGCCTTGGCGAACGCAGGCATGTTGGACGGCGCGCCCATTGCCCGCAGTGCAGCGGGCGCGTGCGGGTCGGTGTTGAGCCGCAGTACGGCCTGCTTCTCGCGGATGCTGCCACGCCATACGCGTGCCCAGTTCAGGAAGAAGCGCTGGTCTTCGGTGTAGCCGTCAATGCTCTTGTCGGCTTCGCTGGGGTTCTTCTTCAGCGCCATCTGCAGCGCATCGTAGGCCACGTTGAGGCCGCCCAGATCGGCGATATTCTCGCCCAGGGTCAGCTTGCCGTTGACGTGCGCGTCGGGCTTGTCCTTGATCGGGGTGTAGTCGTTGAACTGTTGCACCAGCCTGTCGGTACGTGCGTCGAACTTGGTGCGATCGTCCTTGGTCCACCAGTTCACATTGTTGCCGGCCCCATCGAACTGGCTGCCCTCATCGTCGAAGCCGTGGCTGGCTTCATGGCCGATCACCGCACCGATGCCGCCGTAGTTGATCGCGTCATCCGCCTTGGCATCGAAGAACGGCGGCTGCAGGATCGCGGCCGGGAAGTTGATCGTGTTGTCGGTCGGGTTGTAGTACGCGTTGACCGTCTGCGGGGTCATGCCCCACTCCTTGCGGTCGGTCGGCTTGCCGATCTTGTCGATGTCGTAGCGGTAGTTGAACTTGCCAGCCGCCATCACGTTGGCGTAGAAATTGTCCGGAGCCACAGTCAGGCCGGACCAGTCACGCCACTTGTCCGGGTAGCCGATCTTGGGCAGGAACGTGTTCCACTTGTCGATCGCCTTGGCCTTGGTCTCCGGACTCATCCAGGCCAGGTTCTCGATGCGTGCCTTGAGGGCGTTGCGCACGTTGGTGACCAGTTCCAGCGCGCGCGCCTTGGCTTCCGGGGTGAACTCCTGCTTCACATACAGTTCGCCCAGCGCCATGCCCATGCCGTCGTTGACGGTACCGAGCACACGCTTCCACAACGGCTTCTGTTCCGGCTGACCGGACAGGGTCTTGCCGTAGAAATCGAACTTGTTGTCGGAGAATGCCTTGGTCAGGTAGGGCGAGGCGTCATCGATCACGTGGAAGCGCAGGTAGGCCTGCCACTGGCTTACCGGCGCCTTGGCCAGCAGCTTGTCGAATTCCTCGAAGAACTTTGGCTGCGACAGCGAGAAGCCCTTGTCGATGGTCACGCCCTGGGCCGCGAAGAACTTGTCCCAGCTGAAGTGCGGGGTCAGCTTGTCTGCCTCCTTGACGCTGACGAAGTGGTACTGGTTTTCCGGGGTGCGCAGTTCCACCGGTGCCAGTGACGCCTTGGCCAACTCGGTTTCAAAGGCCATCACCTGGTCAGCCTGCTTCTTGGCATCCGCCGCGGATACGCCTGTCAGCTCCAGCGTCTTGGCGATGTAGTCGAGATAGGCCTTGCGCTCGTCCGCATGTTTCGGGTCGAGGTAGTAGTCCTTGGTCGGCAAGCCGAGGCCGCTCTGGAAGGTGTAGGCAATCTGCATGTCGGCGTGCTGGAAGTCCGCGCCGGAGCCAAACTGGAACACCTGCATGTCGCCATCGGCGAAGCTCTTGTCCAGGTAGCTGACCAGGTCGGCGGTGTTCTTCAGGCCGCTGATCGCGTCGAGCCTGGGCTTGATCGGGTCGAAACCGGCCTTTTCGCGGGCGGCTTCGTCCATGCCGGTCTCGAACATGTAGCCGATCTTCTGCTCGATCGAGCCGGCCGGCGCCGTGGCGGCGCCCTTGGCCGCATCTTCGACAATCTTGTGCTGCGTATTGAGGCTGGCCTCGGCCAGTTGGTCGAACGCACCCCAACGACTGCGGTCGGCTGGAATCGGGTTGGCGGCGACCCACTTGTCATTGACGAAGCCATTGAAGTCGCTGCAGGCCAGGGGGCTGGCGCCGAGCTCGCTGACGTCGAACACGCTCTTGGTCGCAGGCGCCATGGCGGTTGCTGCGGTGCTGCTCTTGGCCGGTGCGGCCGCTGCCGGCTGCTCCTGTTTGCCGCAGCCGGCCAGTGACAGCGCCAGGCCCACGGCCAGTGCCAGTGGCTTCATATACTGCTTGGTCATAGGTTTCCCTCGGTAAGTGATATCGCCCATGGGGCGGGCAGGATGTTGCATGACAGGAGCGGCAGGATGCCCCCTCGAACGGCCGCCTTGCCCAATTACGCTAGGTCAAACGTCAGGGCTCAGACAGTGTCAAAGGTCAGGGCGTCATCGCCTGCGGGTACGTGGTCGCCGCTCGCCTGGCCGGGTGAACACGGCCAAGGGTCTGCAGGGGTTCGAAAACCGCGCATGTCATTGACGGGCGATGATTTTCAGGGCTCGTCACGACGCAGGCTGGTCGGTGAGGCGGGCAGGGTATCGGGTGCGACGGCGCCACCGGAGATGATGAAGGCCATTGCCTGGTCCATGGTCCAGTCGGTAGGGGTCAGTTCTTCCACCGGCACCAGCTCCAGATAGCCGCCGGTGGGGTTGGGCGTGGTCGGGATGTAAACCGCCGCCATCTCGCGGCCGGTGCCCTGTTCGGTCATCACGCGGGTGACAAAGCCGACCACCTTCATGCCGCGGCGGGGGAAGTCGATCAGTACCACCCGCTGCATGCCGCTGGGCTTGTTCTGCAACACCGCCATCAATTTCTTGGTGCCACCGTAGATCGTCTGGACCAGTGGAATGCGCGCAAGCAGTGCATCGAAGCCGTTGATGAAGCGCTGCCCGATGACCCGGTTGGCAATGAAGCCCAGCAGGTACAGCGCGCCCAGCGTGATCAGCAAGGCAATGATGAAGGTCAGCCACTGGGTGTTGAGCGTCTCGGCGGCTCGTGGCGCCACCAGCGACAGCGCGCTGATCAGCGCGTCGACGAGCGGTGCTCCGATGCCGGCGAGCATGCCCAGTACGAACTTGAACACCAGCCAGGTCACCCACAGCGGGATAAAGGTCAGCAGACCGGTGATCAGGTAGCGTTTGATGCGCAAGGGGGGCATGGGACGACGTCCGGAATCTTGATGGAAGATGCGGTGATTGTACGGGGTTGGCGCGCGACCCTTGCGGGCGTCACGTTGCTTGCGAGACTGAGCGCTGTTTCGGATTTGTAACCACGCTACCGC
Source organism: Lysobacterales bacterium (assembly GCA_038215995.1). Taxonomy (GTDB): domain Bacteria; phylum Pseudomonadota; class Gammaproteobacteria; order Xanthomonadales; family Rhodanobacteraceae; genus Rhodanobacter. The sequence continues at coordinate 8,377 of JBBQQL010000083.1, read as the reverse complement.
TCGACGTGCGCGCCGCTGTGATTTTTTTCTGCGTCTGGCGAATCATGGGGTGAGCCGCGGGGGATGGATGTTCATGACAGCAAGGCAACACCAGCAGCGCTTTGAGGCATTGCTCGACGAGCATAGGGGCATCGTGTTCAAGGTAGCCGGCCTGTACAGCCGCCATGCTGCCGATCGGGAGGATCTGGTGCAGGAAATCTGTGTGCAGTTGTGGCGCTCGTTCGGCCGCTATGACGAGCGCCAGGCGAAGTTTTCCACCTGGATGTACCGGATCGCGCTGAACGTGGCGATCTCGCAGGTGCGGCGTGAGCGACGGCCGGGCGCCGATCGGTTTGTGCCAATGGAGGCGCATCACCTGGAGAGCATCGGCGGCGAAGCGATCGGCGAAGCGGACGAACGACTGGCCGCGCTGTATGCCTTCATCGGCCGGCTCGACGCGCTGAACCGGGCCTTGATCCTGCTCTACCTGGAAGATCGCAGCTACGGCGATATGGCCGAGATCCTCGGCATCAGCGAAACCAACGTGGCCACCAAGATCAGCCGCATCAAACAGAAACTGCGCGGGCAGATGACGGCCGCCGAATCCAGGGGAGCATGACGATGGAACTTGATGACCTGAAGTTGGCCTGGGCCCGCATGGAAACACGCCAGGAGGGAATGGAGAAACTGCTGCTCCATGAGGTTCGCCATCGCCAGATCGAGAAGTCGCGCGCATCGATGCGCCTTACGCTGTGGTGGCTGGGGCTGGAAATTGCCGCATGGGTGGCTTTCGTTGTCTGGGTGGCCACGTTCTGGGTGGCACATCGGCAGACGCCGCATCTGCTGGTGATGGGCTTGTTGTTGCATGTCTATGGTGTCGCCGCGATCTGGTCGTGTGCCACGCAACTGTTCTTGCTCACCCGCATTTACATGTTTGATGCGCCGGTGCTCGTTTTACAGCGGCGGCTGGCTCAATTGCGGCGGTTTCGTGTCTACAGCACCTTGTTGCTTGGTCTGCCTTGGTGGTGCCTTTGGCTGCTGGTTCCACTCGTCGCAGTGCAGGATTTCGCGGGCGTGGATGTGTACGCGGCGGGTTCGGGCTGGATCTGGGCCAATATGGTGATCGGGCTGCTCGGTATCGGTGTCAGCGTGTGGATGGCACATCGTTTCGCCAGTTGCCCCATACGCTCGTCGTTTCTGCAGCGCATGGTGGACGACATGAGCGGCCGCAGCCTGCTCAAGGCCTCGCGGCAGCTTGACGAGATCGTGCGCTTTGAGCGGACCTGATCGATGGGTGCACTCGGTGAGGCCCTGCAACCCAGCAGTTGATCGTTGCAGGAATGGACTCAGCGCATCTTCGGCTTCAATCGCACGTAGATCTGCTTGCGCACGACGGCAATGACTTTGCCGGAGGCCGTCTTCACTTCGGTCTCGAACCAGCGCAGCACCTTGTCGCCGTTGGCCGCGGCGACGCGCAGTTCGTCGACTACGCCGGGCTCCAGCTTGAAATGGGCGTAAACATCTTCGTATCCGGCTGCCACGAAGTCGATGGCGCCGGCCTTGTCCCAGACGTAGTAGTCCTTGCCCAACTGGTGCATCACCAGCAGCATCCAGAACGGGTCGGTCATGGCGAACAGGTTGCCGCCGAACTGGCTGCGCACGTAGTTGCGGTTCCAGAAGCGCAGGCGCAGCACGACCCGGGCCTCGCTGTAATCGTCGCTGACCAGTTGCACGCGAATCGCGTTGAACAGGAACGGCGGCCACAGGTTGAGCAGGCGGCGGAAGTTGCGGGGACTCATCATTCGACGCTTCGGGGGGTAGTCGCAAAGGCGATAGCATACCCGAACGTACGTATGCGTATGGAACGGCTCAGGGGTGTGTCGACAGGAATCCCTGCCAATGACGAGGTGCTAGAACAGCATCGAAGCCATGCGCCGACGATAGCGACCGACCAGGTCGGCGTCGTCCAGCGTGGCGAAGGCGGCCAGCAGGCGCTTCTTGGCCTGGCCTTCGTTCCAGTCGCGAGCCTTTTGCAGGATCGCCAGGAATTGTTCGAGGCCGCCTTCCGCATCGCCCTGCAGCAGCAGTCGCACGCCCAGCTGGTCGCGGGCAGCCCAGTCGGCTGGATCGGCCTGGATGCGCTGCTGCAACTCGACCGCCTCGGGCGCTCCTTCCAGCGCATGCGCCAGCTCCAGTTCGCTGCGCAGGCGCAACGCACGGGCATCGGTGGCGAGGTTGGCGGGCAGGGCAGTGAGCTCCGCCTCGGCGGCTGTGGTGTTGCCGGCACGCATCAGCGCCAGCGCCAGCTCAAGCTTCAGCTCAGGCTTGTCCGGTGCGGTGGCGATTTCCTGCTGCAAGCGGTTGATCGCCTCCTCGGCGGTCTCGGCATCGGTCTCGGCGTCGCTGGCGGCTTCGGTGGATGCTTCCAGCGGTTGCACATGACGAGACAGGAATTCGCGCAACTGGCCCAGCGGCAGCGCTCCGGCGAAGCCGTCGAGTACCTGGCCATCTTTCACCAGCACCACCGTCGGGATGCTCTTGATGCCGAACATGCCGGCCAGTTCCTGCTGGGTGTCGACGTCGACCTTGCCCAGCCGAAATGCGCCGTTGTACTCCGCGGCAAGGCTCTCAAGCATCGGTCCCAGCGTCTTGCAGGGTTCGCACCAGGTCGCCCAGAAGTCGATCAGCACCGGCGTGGTCAACGAGGCCTGCAGCACCTCGGCTTCGAAGGTTTGCTGGTCTACATCGAAGACGTGGGTCAAGGGTGCGGCGGGGACGGTGGTATCAGTCACGAAAAACTCCAGCTCGGCGGGTACCCGCCTTCAGATCGGGGTGCGTGTCAGCATATCAAGCGAACCAGCGCATCCTGGTGATGGATTTGCGAGAATTCACCCCATGTTCCGCCGCCATCAGGCACACCACCGCATGGGCAAGGCTTCACCGACATCGTTGTTGATATGCGAGCAGTGCGACACGGTTTATCGCCGGCGTCTGCTGGCACGCGGCGAAGTCGCGCGCTGTTTGCGCTGCACGGCCGAGCTGGAGCGTCATCGCCCGCTCAGTGTAAACAGTCTGCTGGCCTTGCTGCTGACTGCGATGATCGTCTTCATGCAGGCCAATATCTGGCCCATCGTCACCTTGGGCCTGAACGGTCAATACAGGGCCACCACCTTGTGGGGCATGATCATCACGATGTGGCAACAGGATGCCCAGGTGGTTTCCGTGCTGGCCGCCTGCACGCTTTTTTTCTTCCCGATGGCCAAGATGCTGATGATGGGCTGGTTGCTGTGGTTTGCCCGCAGCGGCCGGCGTGCTCCCGGGTTCGTGCCGCTCATGGTCGGCCTGCATCGCATCGGGCCATGGACGATGAGTGAAGTGTTCGTGCTCGGTGCCCTGGTGGCGATCGTCAAGGCGCATACCTATTTCGAGGTAACCGCTGACCCGGGCATCTATGCCTACGCGGCGCTGACTCTGCTGATCACCATTTTCTCCGGGGTCGACCTGCGCCTGCTGTGGGACGAGACTGCGGAGCCGGTCCAGTGAGCGCCCTGCCGCGCGCGAGCGAACTGGGACTGATCGCCTGCCCGGTGTGTGGTCTGGTGTGCCGTACGGTGGTGGGCGATGAGCGGCTGGACGGCGACGGTATCGACGATGCGATGGCCTGCCCGCGCTGCAACACCACCCTGAAACGGCGCAAGCCGAACAGTTACATGCGGACCTGGGCGTTGTTGATCGCCGCCTTCCTGCTATACATTCCGGCGAACCTGCTGCCGATCATGCGCACCGCCAGCTTGAACGACATCGATGACAACACCATCATCAGTGGCGTGGTGGAGTTGTGGGTCAAGGGTTCCCCCGGCCTGGCCGTCATCGTTTTCACCGCAAGCATCGTGGTGCCGATGCTGAAATTTTTTGCGCTGAGCATGCTGCTGGTGACCAGTCAGCGCGGCAGCGGCTGGGCCCGAGTACAGCGCGCCCGGCTGTTCCGCTTGGTCGAGTTCATCGGTTACTGGTCGATGCTGGACGTGTTTGTGGTGGCCTTGCTGACGGCACTGGTACGGTTCAGCGTGCTGAGTCGGGTCGAGCCGTTGCCCGGCGTGATTTTTTTCGGGTTGACCGTGGTACTCACCATGTTCGCCTCGATGAGTTTTGACCCGCGATTGATCTGGGATGGCAGGGATACCGATGACTGAAGACAGCCACAACGATCAGACCCGCATGGATCGCGACGAATTGCCGACACCGGTGGTCAAGCAGCGCCGCTTCAATGCTTCGCTGATCTGGCTTATACCTGCGCTGGCCGCTCTCGTCGGCATCTCGCTGGTGGTCAACAGCTGGCTGCAGGCTGGTCCGCAGATCACCATCAGCCTGCAGAGCGCCGAAGGCCTGGACGCCGGCAAGACCCCGGTGAAGTACAAGAATGTGGTGATCGGCCGGGTCAAGAAGATCCGCCTGAGCGGCGATCGCAGTCATGTGCTGGTGGCGGTGGCGCTGGAGAAGAGCGCCAGCGGCTTCGCCACCAAGGGCACGCGTTACTGGGTGGTGCGTCCACGCATCGGCCTGGGTGGTGTATCAGGGATCGACACGCTGTTCTCCGGTGCCTTCATCGGCGCCGACGTGGGCGAGTCGAATGAACCGGAGGATGAGTTCAAGGCGCTCGAGGTACCCCCCGCAGTCAACCACGGCACGCCTGGGCGCAGTTTTGTGTTGCACACTGACGATCTCGGTTCGCTGGATGTCGGCTCGCCGGTGTACTTTCGCCGGATCCAGGTCGGCAGGGTGGCTTCCTACGAGCTGGACAAGGATGGCAAGGGCATCTCGGTGCATATTTTCGTGGATGGACCGAACGACAAATTCGTCACCAATTCCACCCGCTTCTGGAATGCCAGTGGCGTCGATCTCTCGGTCAGTGCCAATGGTTTGAAGCTCAACACCCAGTCGCTGGCGACGGTGTTGGCTGGTGGCCTGGCATTTCAGGATCCGCCCGGTCCGCACGACGACACACCGGCGTCGGAAGACGCCAGCTACAAGTTGTTCAGTGACCAGGTCACCGCACTGGCGCCGCCAGACGGCGAGCCGAAATACATCCGCATGCGCTTTGACCAGTCCGTGCGTGGGCTGGCGGTGGATTCGCCGGTGGAGTTCCTCGGCATCAATATTGGCCGGGTCGTGTCGGTACGCCTGGACTACAACGAAAAGACCCAGACCTTTCCCGTGCTGGTGGGTGCGCTGATCTATCCGCAGCGGCTCGGCAACGCCTACGGCAAGCTTGAGGCGATGGCCCGCGCGCGTGGCGAGAGCCCGGAATTGCCGCAGATGATGAGTCACCTGATCGACCATGGGCTGCGCGCCCAGGCGCGTACCGGCAACTTGCTGACCGGCCAGCTCTACGTCGCACTGGATTTCGTGCAACACACGCCGAAGGTGGCGTTTGACCCCAGTCAGACCCCGCTGACCATCCCCACCGTGCCGGGCAGCTTCAGCAAGTTGCAGGATCAGTTGGCCGAAACCGTCGACAAGATCAGCAAGATCCCGTTCGACAGCATCGGCAGGAATCTGGACCAGACACTCGCCGGCCTCAATGCCACCCTCAAGCAGGTCAATGGCCAGACCCTGCCGGCGTTCAAGGACACCTTGCAGGGTGTACAGAAAACCATGGGCACGGCCAACGATGCGCTTTCCGGTGACTCGCCGCTGCAGCAGAATCTCGGCGCCACGCTGGATCAGGTGCAGCGCATGGCGCGCTCCCTGCGCGTGCTCACCGATTATCTGGGCGAGCACCCGGATGCGCTGATTCGAGGGCGCCGTGCGGATGCCAAGTCGAACGCGCCGCCGCCTGACAGCAAATCGACCACCGAGCCATCACCAGGGAGCAAGCCATGATCCGGATCGCCATGCGAGTGCTCACGGCCTGCGCCATCCTGGGTTTGGCAGGCTGCGCGTCGGCGCCGCTGCACTACTACACGCTGGTGACTCCGGCGAGCGCGCCGGCGAATGCCGGCCAGCCGGCCGGACTGCCGTTCGAGCTGCTGCCGGTCAGCGTGCCGGCCCAGGTCGATCAGCCACAATTGCTGGTGCGTCAGGGCGGGCAGGGCGTGGCCCTGCTCGGCAGCGAGCGCTGGATCGCGCCGCTGGGCGACGAGGTACGCAGCGCGATGTCGGCCGATCTGGCAGCCGAACTCAACAGCCAGGATGTCAGCGGCCTGCCTGGTAACGGCAAGCCGCGGCTGCGGATCAAGCTGGACCTGCGCCGGTTCGACTCCGAGCCCGGCAGTTACGCGTTGATCGAAGCCGCCTGGAGCGTGCGCCTGAGCGGTGCTGACCATGCCGAGCCGGTGGCCTGCAGCAGCCGTATCCGCGAAACCGTGGCACCGGGCTACGCGGCCCTGGTGCAGGGGCATCAGCGCGCGCTTGGCCAATTGGCGGCACAAGTAGCTGCCGTGGCGCGTTCGCTGGCAGCCGGTACGCCGGCCCGCTGCCCCGCCGGCTGAGTGGTTTCAGCTTGGCGGCTGGCCGCCGCTGGGCTAGTCTGCCCAGTTCCCCGCGGCCGGCTTCCGCCGACCAGCACCCACCGCATTACGGCACCGATATCATGCAGGACACCCAAGACTCCCACGCCGCCGCCCAGGCCGACGCCACCGAGCAAACCGGTGCGGCCGGCGGCTATGCGCCGCAGGCGGTGGAGGCGGCCGCGCAGCAGTACTGGACGGCCGAGCGCGCCTATGAAGTGAGCGAGGACAGCAGCCGACCGAAGTTCTTCTGCCTGTCGATGCTGCCGTACCCATCCGGCGCGTTGCACATGGGCCACGTGCGCAACTACACCATCGGCGACGTGATCAGCCGCTATCAGCGCATGAACGGCAAGAACGTGCTGCAGCCGATGGGCTGGGATGCCTTCGGCCTGCCGGCCGAGAATGCCGCGATCAAGAACAACACGGCGCCGGCCAAATGGACCTACGCCAACATCGATCACATGCGCAGCCAGCTGAAGTCGCTCGGCTACGCGATCGACTGGACACGCGAGTTCGCCACCTGCCGCCCGGACTACTACCGCTGGGAACAGTTGATGTTCACCCGGCTGCTGAAGAAGGGCATGGCCTACCGCAAGAACGCGGTGGTCAACTGGGACCCGATCGACCAGACCGTGCTGGCCAACGAGCAGGTGGTCGACGGTCGTGGCTGGCGTTCCGGCGCGCTGGTGGAAAAGCGCGAGATCCCGCAGTGGTTCCTGAAGATCACCGACTACGCGCAGGAGCTGCTCGATGGCCTGGACACGCTGCCGGGCTGGCCCGATGCGGTAAAGACCATGCAGCGCAACTGGCTGGGGCGCAGCGAGGGGTTGGAGATCCACTTTGAGCTTGAAGGCGGTGGCGAGGCGTTGAGCGTGTTCACCACCCGCCCCGACACCTTGATGGGCGTCACCTTCCTGTCGATCGCCGCCGAGCATCCGCTGGCGCTGCAGGCAGCGCAGGACAATGAACGGCTGGCCACCTTCATCGCCGAGATGAAGCACGGCGGGGTGTCCGAGGCGGAGCTGGAGACTCAGGAAAAGCGCGGCATGGATACCGGCCTGCGCGCGGTTCATCCGGTGACTGGCGAGCCGGTGCCAATCTGGGTCGCCAACTTCGTGCTGATGGGCTACGGCACCGGCGCGGTGATGGCGGTGCCGGCGCACGACCAGCGCGATTGGGAATTTGCGCAGAAATACAGCCTGCCGATCAAGATGGTGATCGTCGACGCCTCCGTACTCGACGCGCTGCGCGAGATCAAACACGACCTGGCGCTCGGTGTCGGCATTGACCCGATGCGCGCGGCCCTGCGTGGGCATGACATCAACACACAGGACATCTCCGCGCCGGTGCGCGTGATCGAGGAGTTCGAGCGTCGCATCCAGCAGGACGGCGCCTGGACCGAGCGCGGCGTGCTGGTCAATTCCGGTGCCTACGACGGCATGGATTTCGCTCAGGCACTGGCGGCGCTGGCCACCCGTCTCGAAGGCCAGGGCCACGGCCAGCGCCGGGTAAACTGGCGCCTGCGCGATTGGGGCGTCAGCCGCCAGCGCTACTGGGGTTGCCCGATTCCGGTGATCTACTGTGCGGGCTGCGGCGCGGTGCCGGTGCCGGAAGATCAATTGCCGGTGATTCTGCCCGAGGACGTGGCGTTCTCCGGCGTGCAGTCGCCGATCAAGGCCGATCCGGAGTGGCGAAAGTGCGTCTGTCCTGAGTGTGGCGGCGCAGCCGAGCGTGAAACCGACACCTTCGACACCTTCATGGAGTCGAGCTGGTACTACGCGCGCTACACCAGCCCCGGCGCCAACGCGCAGATCGACGAACGCGCCAACTACTGGCTGCCGGTCGACCAGTACATCGGCGGCATCGAACACGCGATCATGCACCTG
>JBBQQL010000082.1:0-17861 GCA_038215995.1 Lysobacterales bacterium | reverse complement strand
CGGCTTCCTGGCTGGCGGCGGGCTTGTGCTCATCGGCGGCCAGGGCCGAAGTGGATGCTCCCGCCAGCAGCAGAGCTGTCAACAGGGCGGTTTTCAGGGGCTTGCGCACGGATCCGTTCCTCGCGGTCAAAGCCCAAGCCTAGCGGGCATCTCCGCTGGCGGAGTGTGCTTAAAGGCATGGGTGGCCGCAGCTCGGGCCTGCGGCCACCGGCATGCTCAGTGCTGCGCCAGAGCGCTGTCGACAAACTGCCGCAGTTGCGCTGCGTTCAGCGCGCCGGACTGGCGGGCAACCTCGCGGCCCTGACGCAACAGCAGCAGGGTGGGGATGCTGCGAATGCCAAAGCGCTGGGATAGCTGAGGCTGTGCCTCGGTATCCACCTTGGCCAGCCGCAGGCGCGGCTCGAACTGGCTGGCAGCGGCAGTGAACACCGGGGCGAAGCCCAGGCAGGGGCCACACCAAGGTGCCCAGAAGTCGACCAGCACCGGCAAATCGCCGCGGCCGGCTATCGCGTCGAAGTTGGCGGTCGTGAGTTCCAGCGGATGGCCGGTGAACAAGGTCTGTTTGCAGCGACCACAGGTGGGGTGCTCACCTATGCGCTCGGCGGGGACGCGGTTGAGTGCCTGGCAATGCGGGCAGGGAATCGAAAGCAGTTCGCTCACGTCGAACTCCGTGATGGGGATATTCCAGCAAATGGCGTTGCCGAATCGATGAAACAAGGGTTGCCGTGAAGATCGGCGGCCGTGGCAACGGGCTCAGTGCACGCCGATCAATTGGATGTCGAACACCAGGTCCGAGTCTGGCGGTACGGCGCCCACACGACGTCCGCCGTAGCCGAGCTTGGCGGGAATCAGCAGGCTGCGTTTGCCGCCCACATGCATGCCCCGGATGCCCTTGTCCCAACCGGCAATGACGCTGCCCTGGCCGAGAATGAAACGGATCGGTTCGCCGCGATCGTGCGAGCTGTCCACCTTGGTGCCATGGTGGTCGGGTGCGCTTTGGTCATACAGCCAGCCGTTGTAGTTGACCTGCACCTCACTGCCAGGGCGGGCGACGGCGCCGCTGCCGACCTGCTGGTCGATCATGACCAGCGAGGTCGGTCCGTCGGCGTGAACAGGCAGGCTGAGCAGGCAGGCGCATGACACCACGGCAGACAACAGAAACGAAGAACGCATGCTGATCTCACGGGACAGTTGGTCGGGTCGAGCGGACCCGCCGGGGTTCGACACGCTGGTGGCCAGTCATGGGTGTCGTCGTCCAGGTGAGGTCCTGGACGACGACGCGTCGCTCAATGGCCGTTGTCGTGATCGCGTTTGCGATCGGCTGGCTTCGCCTTGTTGCTGGCCGGTGGCGGCCCGCTGCGTGGCGGCGTGCGCTGGGGCGCCGCTCGATTGGCAGGTTTGGGTGAGGTCATCGGGCGGTTCGGTGCCGGACTTGCCTGCGGCTGGCCATGCGGCGGCGGTCGGAGCGCGGGCATCGGACGCGTCGAGGGGCGCTGGATAGCGGGTGGTCGATGGGCCGGGGCACCGTGGTGCCCGTTTGGCCGCACGTAGGGGCGACGCATCGGCGGCGGCGGTGGCCTGCGCACGTATGGGCGGCGATACCAGTAGCTGCGGTTGTTGTAGAACGGGCGGCCGCGGTAGTAGTTGTCCCAGTAGCTGCCGATCACGAAGGAGATGATCGGAATGCCGACGCGCGCGCCGTAGGACGGCAGCGGCACGTATTGGTCCTGGTAGTCGTACTGGATGTAGTTGCCGGCGATCCAGCCGCGGTTGTTGTAGACGATCACGTCACACCATTCCCAGTCGGCGGTGCAGCCTTGCACGTCGACATCGGTACCGGCGCGAATTTGTGTGATCAGCGGATAATCGGAATCAGGCCCGGCCCGCAGGTTGACGTTGCCGGTGACATAGCCTGTCGCCGCCTGCGCGAGCGTGGGAACAGCGAGGAAGAGCGACGCGAGCGCGCCCCAGAGCAGTCGTTTCATGTCGTGGGTCTCCTGCGGAGGAATCAGACGGGACCTGTTTTACATCAAACGATGCGGGATGGTGACTGATATCCGGTTGCGGGCGACTGATAGGCCGGCATTCGCGTGCGGCAGTCAGGCCCGACTCAGCCAGTTGCATGGGGCACAAACCGCAGCGCCACCGAGTTCATGCAATAGCGCAGGCCGGTTGGCCGGGGGCCGTCGTCAAAGACGTGACCCAGATGGCTGTTGCAGCCGGCGCAACTGATGGCGGTGCGTGTCATGCCGAACATGTGGTCGCTCAGTTCAACCACATTGCGTTTGGCAATCGGCTGCCAGAAGCTGGGCCAGCCGGTGCCCGAGTCGAACTGGGTGGCCGCGTCGTACAGGGCCGTGGCACAGGCCATGCAGCGGTACAGGCCTGCTACGGAGGGCTTCTCGTGATTGCCGCTGTACGCGCGCTCGGTGCCCTCGCGGCGCATGATTTCGTAAGGCGCGGGCGACAGACGCTGCCGCCACTGGGCATCGGTCAGCACCAGTTTGGGCACTTCGCGCGGGCCAAGGCCGCGGCCGTCGCCGGCGAAAATTTCCAGCTCAACCTTGCCGGGCTTGCCGACCGGAGTGTTTTCTGCCGCATACAGGCGCGGCCCGAGCAGGGCGCCACCGGTGACCAGCAGGGCGCCGCCAGCGAGCGAGGCGCGCAGGAAGCGGCGGCGATCCATCGCGAGAGTTTCATCAAGACGTGACATGGTGACCTCCGTGGGGACAGGATCAGCCGAACGTGAAGGCATACGCCTGCACGCCCGGATCGAGGAAGGTGATTTCAAACAAGCGCTCGCCGGTACCGCCAGCCTGCCGCACCAGTTGGTAGAGCCGCTGGCTGTCAACGGTGCCGTTGCCCTCGGCGTCGGCGTCCATGCCGTGATCGGCGCCCGGCGGTGTGCCGTCGATGGTGATCCGGAAGCGCACCGGCTTGCCGCTGCTGCCGGGACCCAGCACCAGGTGCAGATCGCGGCCACGGAAGCGGTAGATGATGCCGCCGCCTGACGTGTCCAATTGGGCGCTCTCGCCTTGCACCGTCCAGCGACCCGTGAGCGTCCACTGGTTGACAGCGAGCGTACCGGTAGTTCGGTAAGTCGCCGAATCGTCATGGCTTACCTTGCCGCCGACGAAATTCATGGCGCGGGCATACCCGACATACGTTTCCGGTGAGCGCGAGCCGTCGTCGGACGATGCGGCCTCGACCCCGTGGTGATCGTCGTCGACATAACCGCCGGGAAGGTTCTTCTGGCCCGCTTCGGTGAGCAACTGGCGGATCACGTCCTCGCTTTCGTGATAATTGCCTTCACCGAAATGGTGATGGCGAATCTGCCCTTGCGCATCAATGAAGTAATGCGCCGGCCAGTATTCGTTGTTGAAGCCTTTCCAGATCGCGTAGTCATTATCCAGCGCCACCGGGTAGTCCACGCCGAGATCCTTCACTGCCCTGGCGACGTTGTCCGGATTCTTCTCGAACGCAAATTCCGGCGCGTGCACGCCGAGGACTACCAGGCCGTGCTCCTTGTACTTGTCGTACCAGCCGCGCACATAGGGCAGGGTGCGGATGCAGTTGATGCAGGAGTAGGTCCAGAAATCGACCAGCACAACCTTCCCGCGCAGGGATTGCGTGGTCAGCGGTGAGCTGTTCAACCATTGCGTGGCACCGGCCAGCGATGGCATCGTGCCCTCGACCGGTAGCGGCGCACCGGCCTGCAACGCCGGCTGCGGTGCCGGTGCCGGGCGCACGGCATTGATCAGCTTCTGCTCGATGCCGCCGGTGCTGGCCAGCGAGACGCGGGTGAGCAGGCCGGTGTCCAGACCCAGCGCGATCGCGGCGACGCCGGCCAGCACCAGCACGCCCAGTGCACGCCGCACCCACTCGCCCGCACCGAGCGAGCGCTTCATCAGGCCGAATACCTTGCCGCCGATCAGCAGGGCCAGGCCCAGCGAGGTGGCGGCCCCGGCGGCATAGGTCAGTAGCAGCAAGGTGGTCTGCACGCTGGCGCCGTTCAGGGCCGCGCCGGTCAGCAGCAGGCCCAGGATCGGCCCCGCGCATGGCGCCCACAGCAAGCCGGTGGCGACGCCAAGCCCGGCTGCCGACCAGATCGAATCACCCTCGCCGCCTGAGCGCTGCGACAGGCGATTGCCCAGTGCCACGAACGGACGACTGATCCATTCGGCCAGATGCGTCGACAGCAAGGTCAGGCCGAGGAAGGCCAGCACCACCATCGCCACGTAGCGGCCATATTGATTCGCGTGTACTGCCCAGCCGCCGCCCAGCGCCGCCAGCGTGGCCACGCCAGCGAAAGTAATCGCCATGCCGAGCAGCATCGGCAGACCATTGCGCATGAACGGCTTGTCCGAGCGGGCGAACACGAACGGCAACACCGGCAGGATGCAGGGGCTGAGGATGGTCAGGACGCCGCCGAGGTAGGCGAGGATCAACACGAGCATGGGTTTCATCCGTGGAAGATTGTCTGGGTATTCGCCGTTGGGGTGCCGCGGGTTACCTGTTTGTACGAGGTAACCCACGGGGGGGATGCAGCGAACACCCCACATGCAACGCTCTTTCGAAACGCAGCTGTGGAATCGAGCATGTCACAAGCCTTGACCGCCACCGGCTTCATGGGTCTAGATAGCGGACTTACCCGAAGGGCGAGCCTGTTTCCGACCGTGCCAGCCGAATCCGCCACTGCCTGCACCAGTGAAACGCCCGACCAGCGTCGGGCGGCGTGGATGGCGGCTGCGCAAGCCGGGGATCGTCGTGCCTACGAAAAACTGCTGGCTGATTCGGTGGCCCTGATCCGCGCTGCCGCCCGCCGTCAGGGAGTAGCACACGATCATCTCGACGACGTGGTGCAGGAAACCCTGATCACGGTGGACCGCGTGCGCCACACTTATGATCCTGCACGATCCTACGATGCGTGGCTCACGGCGATTGCCAACCGTCGCGCCATCGATGCGCTGCGCAGCCATGGCCGGCGTGATCGCCGCGAGCTGCACGACGAATACGCTGTCGACAATCACGCCGATCCGCACGACGCCAGCACCGCCACCGAAAGCGAGCAACGCGCGCACCGCCTGCGCGAAGCGGTGGCCGAGCTGCCGCCAGGCCAGCGCGAAGCGGTGGAGCAACTGGGCTTGCGCGAGCGTTCGCTGGCAGAGACCGCCGAGTTGACCGGGCGCAAGACCGGTGCATTGAAGGTCAACCTGCATCGCGCGCTCAAGGCCTTGCGCGAGCGTTTCCATGGAGAACCTTGAGATCATGACCGAGCTGTCATCGCATCAGGCATTGATCGACCGACTAGGCACCGACTTGGTACCGGTGCGTCGCCTGCTGCCGCCATGGTTGCGCGCGGCGGGCTGGTTGCTGGCGGTGGCAGGGATCGCCGGCGTGCTGTTGATGCACTACGGTGCGGGCGGCATGCTACAGCGTCTGCACGCGGCGCCGGACCTGGCCTGGGCTGCGGTCGGTGCGGTGTTGACCGCAATCACTGCAGCCTGGGCGGCCTTTTCCCTCGGCGTGCCGGGACGTCGTGCGATCTGGTCGTGGCTGCCGCTGCCGGCGGCGCTGTTGTGGATCGGTGCCAGCGGCCTCGGTTGCCTGCGCACCTGGATCGCACCGCAGACCAGCATCGCCAGCCTGCATCAATCCACCGACTGTCTGGTCTTCATCATCAGCTTCTCGGTGCCGCTGTCCGCGTTGATGATCCTGATGTTGCGCCGGGCCTGTCCGCTGCGGCCGGTATTGACGGCGGTGCTGATCGGCCTGGCCAGCGCGGCGGCCTCGGCCAGCCTGCTGGAAATCTGTCATGCCTACGATGCGGCGGCGACCGACCTGCTGACTCACGCTGCCGCAGTCGCCATCGTGGTGGGCGTGAATGCCGCGATGGGCGGCCGGCTGCTGTCCAGAACCATGCCTGCGCACCTGCCGTAGGAGCCCGCTCGCGGGCGATGCCTCTGCCTTGCGGCTTGAACAAGACATCAAAAGCATCGCCCGCGAGCGGGCTCCTACGACAAAAGGGTTCAGTCGCGGAAGTTGTCGAACTGCAGCGGCAGTTCCACCTCGGCCTTGCGCAGCACTGCCATGGCCTCCTGCAGATCGTCGCGCTTCTTGCCGGTCACGCGCAGCTTGTCGCCGTTGATCTGTGCTTCTACCTTGAGCTTGGCCGCTTTCAGCGCAGCGACGAGCTTTTTCGCTACCGGCTGTTCGATGCCCTGTTTCACGGTGATCTTCTGGCGCGAGCCACCCAGGTTGGTATCCGGATCGGCCACGTCCAGCGCGCGCACATCGATCTTGCGCGCTACCAGCCGGCCACGCAGGATGTCCATCATCTGTTGCAGCTGGAATTCGCTCGGCGCCGCCTGGGTGATCACGAAATCGTCCAGCGTGAACGAGGCGTCCTGGCCCTTGAAATCGAAACGGGTCAGCAGTTCGCGGTTGGCCTGATCGACCGCATTGGTCAGCTCGTGCTTGTCGACTTCGGAGATCACGTCAAAAGAGGGCATGGCGGCGGCTCATCACAAAGGGTGCGTCAGTGTAAGCGATGCCATGCGCGGGTGATGGATAATGCCGCGTTGCGAGGCGCAGCGAACCCAGGCAGGGCATGAGTCAGTGAAAGTGGATGTGTTGATCATTGGCGCCGGTGCGGCGGGCCTGATGTGTGCGATGGCCGCCGGCCAGCGTGGCCGCAGCGTGCTGCTGGTCGATCACGCCAACAAGGTCGGCAAGAAGATCCTGATGTCCGGCGGCGGGCGCTGCAATTTCACCAACCTGGGCGTTACCCCGGGCAACTACCTGTCGGCCAATCCGCACTTCGCCAAGTCGGCGCTGGCACGCTACACGCCGTGGGATTTCATTGCCCTGGTCGACAAGCACCGCATCGCCTGGCACGAGAAGGAGCTCGGCCAGTTGTTTTGCGATGACTCCTCCAAGCAGATCGTGCGCATGCTGCTGGACGAATGTGCGGCGGCCGGCGTCAGGGTGGAGGCGAGTTGCGGTGTGCAACGGGTGCGCAAGACTGCGGGAGGCTTCAGCGTCGCCACGGTGCTGGGCGAGGTGCTTGCCGAGTCGCTGGTCATCGCCACCGGTGGTTTGTCGATACCCACGATGGGCGCTACCGGCTTCGGATATGAGCTGGCCCGCCAGTTCGGCCATCAGGTGTTGCCGACGCGTGCCGGTCTGGTGCCGCTGACCCTGAGCGGCAAGCATCAGGAGCATTACCAGGATCTGGCTGGAGTGGCGCTGCCGGTGGCGCAAGCGACAGTCGGCAAGCAGAGCTTCCGCGCCGGCATGCTGTTTACCCATCGCGGCATAAGCGGCCCGTCGATCCTGCAGATTTCCTCGTACTGGCAGCCCGGCGACGACCTGCGCCTCGATTTGTTGCCCGATCAGGAAGTCGGCGAGTGGCTGATCGGACAGCGTCAGGCGCGGCCGCTGGCGGAGCTCAAGACCGTGCTGGGTGACGCGCTGCCCAAGCGCTTGGCACAGCGGCTGTGCGAGCAATGGTTCGAGAGTCGGCCGATGCGCCAGTACCGCGAAGCCGAGCTGGCGCAGATCGGCAGCCAGCTCAATGCGTGGCCGATCACCGCCAGTGGCACCGAAGGCTACCGCACGGCCGAAGTCACACTGGGTGGCGTCGATACCGACGGGCTGTCCTCCAGCACCCTGCAGTCGAAGCTGGTGCCTGGGCTGTATTTCATCGGCGAGGTGGTCGACGTCACCGGCTGGCTGGGTGGCTACAACTTCCAGTGGGCGTGGGCGTCGGGGCAGGCGGCGGGCGAGGTGGCGTAGTGTCGTGTTTCGCCATGCGGTAATCGCGCGGCGCACACGACCTGCTTGACGCCCAGAAGCGCCACTCACACCATTACCTATTGATCGAATCGGCGGGAATAGTGCGCGCATGCTGATCCATGGTGGCTGTCACTGCGGCAATATCCCCTTCGAATTTTCGCGGGGAGCCCGATCCGGCCGAGATCCCGGTCCGTGTCTGCAGCTGCTCGTTCTGCACCAGTCAGGGGGCGGCATGGACAGCCACGCCTTATGGCGTCCTGAAAATCAAGGTGGCCGAGCCGGAGAGCGTATCGCACCATGCGTTCGCCACCCGCACGGCCGAGTTCCACATCTGCAGCCGCTGCGGCGCGTTGCCCATGGTCACCAGTCGCATCGACGGAAAGCTCTATGCGGTAGTGAACGTCAATACCTTCGAACGCCTCGATGCGCCCTTGCTGCGGCGATCGCCGATCACTCTTGATGATGAAAGCGAGGGTGAGCGTCTGGCGCGAAGAAGGCGAAACTGGAGCGCTGACGTCGAGTTCGTCGAGGCTCGAGCATGAATCGCATGCGTGCACGTGGTTCATCGCGCCGCGGGTGAATCAAGCGCGACTTCGCGCATCGTGAACATGGCGCATGTTTCACTGCGCGCCAGATCAAGATGAGGAATATTCCATGAAAGTCGGTTTTATCGGCCTCGGTGCCATGGGCAGTGCAATGGCCAGCAACCTGGTGGCGGCGGGACATGTGGTAACGGTGTGGAACCGCTCCGCTGCCGCGGCCGAGCCGCTGGTGTCGTTGGGTGCCAGGCTCGCGTCCACGCCCGATCGCGCGGCCCAGGGTGAAGTGCTGTGCAGCATGCTGGCCAATGACAAGGCGGTGCGCGAGGTGATCCTCGATAGTGGGTTGCTGGATGCGATGGATCGCGGCACGGTGCATGTGAATCACGCCACCATCTCGGTAGCGCTGGCGCAGGAGCTGGCGGCTGAACATGCCCGACGCGGCGTCGAATACGTGGCCGCGCCGGTGTTTGGCCGCCCAGATATGGCTGCGGCGGCGAAGTTGAATATCCTGGCGGCGGGCAAGGTCGAGGTGATCGAGAAGCTGCGTCCGCTGCTGGAGGCGATGGGCAGCAAGGTGTGGCCGATGGGTGAGGCGCCGGAGCGGGCCAACGTGGCCAAGATCGCCGGCAACTTCATGCTCGCCAGCGCGATCGAGAGCATGGCCGAAGCCACCGCCCTGACCCGCGCCTACGGCGTCAGTGCGGCGGATTTCCTCGAGGTGATGACGAGCACCCTGTTCGCTGCGCCGGCCTACCAGGGCTACGGCAAGCTGATTGCCGAGCAGCGCTTCACCCCGGCCGGGTTCACCATGGCGCTGGGTTTCAAGGATGTAGGTCTGGCACAGGCGGCGGGCGAGACAGCACGCGTGCCGTTGCCGTTTGCCGGCGTCTTGCGCGACGGCTTTCTGGAGGCGCTCGCCGGCGGTGACGAAGAGCTGGACTGGTCGGCGCTGGCGCTGGTGGCGGCGCGGCGGGCCAATCTCGCGGGGCGCGAGGGCGGTTAGCTCTTCTGTCGTCGCGCCAGCCACTGGTCGAGCTGGTTGGCGAAGGCCTGGCGGTCGCGCGCATGAAACGCCGCGGGACCGCCGGTATCGATGCCCGAGCCGCGCAACTCGTCCATGAAATTGCGCATCGACAGTTGCTGGGCAATCGTTTCGGGTGTGAACAACAGGCCGCGCGGGTTGACCGCCAGCGCGCCCTTGGCGATCACCTGCGCCGCCAGCGGAATGTCCTGGGTCATCACCAGATCGCCGGCGGCCACGCGCTGCACGATCTCGTTGTCGGCGACGTCAAAGCCGGCCGGCACCTGGATCGCGCGGATGTAGCGCGAGGCTGGTGTGCGCAGGTGCTGGTTGGCCACCAGGGTCACCATCACCCGGGCACGCTCGGCGGCGCGGAACAGGATCTCCTTGATCACCACCGGGCACGCGTCGGCGTCGACCCAAATTTGCGTGGCGTCGCTCACTCGGCGGGGATCCAGTCCAGACTGCCGTCGATCACGATGTGGCTGCGCCCACCCGTCCAGATCACCTGGTTTTCGATCTTTACCACCAGTCGCGCGTCATGCCCGATCTCGCGGCCCTGACTGACCTGATAACCGCCCGCCAGTGGGCCATGCGGTTCGGCCTGCGCGAAGTAGGCGGCGATCAATCCATTGGCGGCGCCTGAGGCAGGGTCCTCGACGATGCCGACGCCGGCCGGCAGAGCGCGCACCACCAGTTGATAGGAAGCACCGTCATGGGCCCGCGCGAAAACGCACAGGCCCATGCTGTCGCTGGCCTGGGCCAGGGCGAGAATGGCCTGGTGATCAGGTTGCCACGCGCGCAGGCTGGCTTCGTCCGCGACCTCGGCCAGCCACCAGCGACGACCACCATCGACCAGCGCAGGTGGCAGCGTGCCGAGCTCGATGCCGCTCAGCGTGGCGGGAAGCAGGGGGTGCGCGTCCATGCCGGTGTGCACGATCCGCTCCCCGGGTGACTGCAGCAGCAGTTCACGATGCACGCCCTCACCTTCAATGCGGATCGGCAGCACGCCCGCGCCGCACTCTTGCCACAACAAGCCATGCTGCGCTTCGGCCAGGCCACACTGGAGTGCCACATGCGCACTGCCGATGCTGGGGTGGCCGGCGAAGGGGATTTCCTTGTGTGGCGTGAAGATGCGCACGCGGTAACTGGCTTTCGGGTCCGTGGGAGGCAGCAGAAAGGTGGTTTCGACCAAGGCCGTCCAGCGCGCGAAGCGCTGCATGGCAGAGCTGCTCCAGCAGTTCGCACCGATCACCACGCCAAGGTGATTACCGCCGCCGGGGGTGGCGGCAAAGACGTCCAGATGCAGGTAGCGAAGCAGGCTCATGAGTTCGTAGGGCCGCGGGCGGCAGGGCAAAGCTTGGAAGGATAACTGGCCGATAGCGATCCGGGCAGTGATTATTCGTCATGTCGGGCTTGCCGGGTGGCATAACGTCGAGCGTGGTCGGCGTCGAGGTCGACAAGCGCAGGCGCCGAGGCCAAGATGGCGTGCTTTGCTCACCCGAAATGGAATCGTACATGCCGATCACCCTGGTCATTATCGCCATTACCTGCATTGTGTCGTTCATGGCTTTCAAGAACAGCCGGCTGATGAACGACCTGATCCTGTGGCCGCCGGCGATCACCCGTCAACGCGAATACCATCGCCTGGTGACCTATGGCGTGGTGCACGCGGATTTCGGGCATCTGCTGTTCAACATGTTCACGCTGTATTTCTTCGGGCAGGCGATGGAGCCGTTCTTCACCCAGATGCTGGGCGCGCTCGGCTTCGCCCTGTTCTACATCGGTGGCGTGGTGATCTCGATCCTGCCGACCTATCTCAAGAATCGAAACAACCCCAACTACCGCAGCCTTGGCGCTTCGGGGGCGGTCTCCGCCGTGCTGTTCTCCTACATTCTGCTGGCGCCGTGGAGTCGGATCATCGTGCTGGTGGTGCCGATGCCGGCGATTGTCTACGCCATGCTCTACACCGGCTATTCGATTTATATGGATCGTCGTGGCGAGGGCAATGTGAACCACAGCGCACATCTGTGGGGTGCGGCATACGGCGTGCTTTTCACCATCCTGGTGAATGCCCGGGTGTTGCCGCATTTTGTGGATGCCTTGCTGCATCCAAGTTTCTGACGCGATGCGCTGGTCGCGACCGGCTTGAATCCGCACGCGCATAGGCATGAACCGTTCCTGCAGTGCGCCATGCCAGGCCCGCTCAACGCGCGCATACTGGGGTTGGTTTAACTGATCACCGCAGGAGAACGAACGCATGGCTATGACACGCAAGTCGGCAGCGAAGAAGTCCGCGGCAAAGAAGACACCGGCCAGGAAGGCGGCGGCAAAAAAGGTTTCGAAAAGCGTTGCAGCCAAGTCGGCAGCCAGCAGGAAGGTGGCTGTGAAGAAGGCGCCGGCGAAGAAGCCGGCTGCGAAGAAGGTTGCATCGAAGAAAGCTGCATCGAAGAAAGTTGTCGCAAAGAAGGCTGCAACAAGAGCGGCGTCCAAGAAGCCGCTTGTCCGCAAGCCGGCGGCAAAGAAGGTGGTTGTCAGGAAGTCTGCATCCAAGCGGCCAGTCACTGCCAAGAAGGCTGTCAAGCCGACGGTAGCCAGGAAGACGGCGGCCAGGAAGCCTGCGGTCAAGAAAGCAGCGCCGGCCAAGCTGGCGACCAGGAAGGAGGCGGCGAAGAAAGTCGTAGCGAAGAAAGTCGTAGCGAAGAAAGTGATTGCGCCTAAACCGTCAGCTCGCAAGGCCGTAACGAAGCCCGCGGTGACAAGGCCTGCGGTGAAAAAACCGCTGGCCCGCCAGCGCGCGACAATCGTCGACCAGCCCATTCAGCACATCAGTCCGGAAGAAGCGGTCGCTCATATCCAGGCCCTGCTCGATGCCAAGCACGAGCGTGAGCAGCAGGGGCCGAGTTGGCCGGGCGCGAGCCAGCAGCACCCGTCATCGAATGCATCGGAGTTGCATCCGCCGGTGGTCGGTGAAGGTGGCGGCGACGGGCGTGTGCGAGCCCCGCAGCGCAATGAGCAAAGCAAGCGCAAGGGCTGAATGGGCTGATGCGCCCGTTGTGATCACGGCATGGTATCGGTCGGCAAGCGCCGCACGGTCATGCCGTGAAGCTCAGCAGAGGTTCAACAGCGCCCCGCTAGGATGCGATGGTTACTCTCTGGAACAGGAGACGCCTCATGAAACGCATCTTGGCCAGTTTCATCCTGGTCGCGGCAGCGGTGTCGCTTTCAGGTTGCTACTACGATCCGGGCTACAGCTATGTGCGCGGCTCCGGCTACGGCGGTGATGCTTATTACGGGCGGGGCGCTGCCACCTACTATGCGGCGCCGGGCTACTACGATGGTTACTACCCGGATTATTACGGCAGTGGCTATTACGGTTGCTGCTATGCACCGCGCGTGAGTATCGGCGTAAGCAGTGGTTGGTATGGTGGTTCGCGTTATTACCGGCCCCATCGCGAGAGCGGATATCGGGATGACCACCGCGGCGGCTATCGCGGCCATGCACCGCAACAGCGCTCCGGTGTGCGCGAGCAAGCGCGGCCCTCGGTATCTCGTGGCGGTGGTCGCCGTGACGGCGGCCACCATAACGGTGAGGATCGGCGTAGTCACTCAGGTGATCACCGCAACTAGGTACCCATCGGGCACAATGTCCGAATGTCCTGCATTCGCTACGTGGCGCGGCATGCACTGCTTTCAAAACTCATCCTCCTCGCGATGGTGAGTTTTTTGCTGTGTGCCTGCAGCAGCATGCGCTACTACTCGCAGGCGGTGCGAGGGCAGGCAGAGCTGCTTGTTCATCGGCGCCCGATCAGCAAGCTCGTGGCGGATCCGTCGACTGATCCGAAACTCATTGAGCGTCTTCGACTGTCGCAGCAGGCACGCCGGTTTGCCTCGCAGCGGCTGGGCCTTCCGGACAACCGGAGTTACACCGGTTACGTCGATTTGCATCGTCCCTACGTGGTCTGGAATGTGTTCGCCGCGCCGCACCATTCGGTAGAGGCGGTGCCGCAGTGCTTTCCGATTGCTGGTTGCGTGGCCTACCGGGGCTGGTTCAGCGAAGCGGCTGCGAAGGCCGATGCGGCGCAATGGGCGGCTCGCGGTGACGATGTGTGGATTGGCGGCGTACCCGCGTATTCCACACTCGGCTGGTTTGCCGACCCGATCCTGTCCAGCATGATGGCGTGGGACGACGATGAGCTGTCCAGCACGATTTTTCATGAGTTGGCGCATCAGCTGATCTATGTAAAGGACGACACCGCCTTCAACGAGTCGTTTGCCACCTTCGTGCAGCAGCAGGGGCTGCGCGAATGGCGCGCCTCACGCGGCTTGCCCACGCAGAATGAACGCGTTCAGGCGATGGAAGACGGCTTTACCCGGCTGGTGCTGGACCTGCGCGAACGACTCAAGGGCGTCTACGCCAGCGGAGCCGATGACCGTGCGATGGAGGCCTCGAAGCAGGCTGAAATTGCTGCCTTTCGGCGTCGCTACGCACAGTGGCGGGATCGCGACTGGCCGGGGAATCATCGTTACGACGGCTGGGTGGCGAAGCGGATCAACAACGCGCGCTTGTTGCCGTTTGGCTTGTACGACCAGTGGACGCCGGCGTTCGCCACGCTGTTTGATCGCGCGCATGGGAAGTGGCCAGTTTTCTATGCAAGCGTGCGCGTGCTGGCTGGCGAGCCGAAGGCGGAACGCAAGCAGGCACTCGATGCATTGCTGTCGCTGACCGACGCCGCGTCGCTCTCCGCGGCGCAGCGGCCCTGATCGGCGATCAGGCCGGCTGGCAGACCTGCAGCAATTGCCAGTCGGGCGAGCAGTCCGCAAAGGTCTGGTTCATACCGGTCGGTATCACGAACGCATCGCCGGCTTTGAGCGCGGTCGCCGGCGATTGGTCCAGCTGCAGGGTCATGCTTCCCTCCAGCACGAAGGCAAACGCGAACGCCTTGTCTTGCCGCGCCGAGGCAACATCTGCGCCACGGCCGGACGTGTGGCGCAGGACGCGTGCGCCGGCCAGCCCCGCGGTTGCCGCGCCGATGCCAAGATCGCGCACGGCCCAGTCGCCGGCGAGGTCCGTCTGCCAGGTCGCACTGGCGGCCTGATGAAACATGAAACGCTGGCCGCTGAAGTCGCGCGCGGGCAGTTCGCGGCCGCTGGGCAGGCGCATCTCATGGTCGAGGAAAGTCATGTGTTCGGCCGGGCTGCCCAGCTCGATGACCTCCAGCTCATCGGATGACTCCAGCACCCGGTGACGGATATGCGGCGGCTGCAAGACGCAGTCGCCGGCATGCATCACGAAGGGTTCACCCTGGTCCTCGTAAACCAGTCGCACCCAGCCGCGATAGCAGTAGATCAGCTGCAGGCGGATAGCGTGGTGGTGCACGTTGTCGCCGACCGGTCCGCCCTGAGGAATGCGGATGTGCGAGGCGATGAACTGCCCACCCTGGCGATCGGGAATCAGGTCGCGATACTGCATGCCGGCACGTCCGGATTTCCAGACATCCGCATGTTCTTCATTGCGCTGGATGCTGAGGCTCGGCCGTAGCGGTGGCATCTGCATCGCGGGGTGCAACGGGACGAATTCGATGCGCGTGCCGTTCGGCGCTACCAACGTCTCGGGAAGGTCCTGACGTGTGCAGCGCAGCCGCAGTATGCCGGGGTCGCCAAGGTAAGTCGTATCGAGCAGCAGGCTCAGCCCGTGGCCACTGAGCTGCGCCAGCCTGGGGTCGTCGGCCGGCATGATGCTGTCCAGCCGGAAGCCCAGGGTGTCGATGAAAAAGCGCAGGGTCTCGGCCAGCGCGCCACCGGGCAGCAGCGACTCCGCGCGCTCGATGGCCAGGTCGGTTGCGGGATCAGGCATGTGGTTTGCGCTCTGGGGATGGTTCATGGTGAAAGCACGCGGTGCGGGTTGCCAGCGATGGTCTTGTCAGACAGGGTTCGCGTGGGCCAATCACGGCGGGTGTGTCGTCACAAGCCTGCGCCCGGCCATATGCCGCAGATAAGCGAGGACGGCATCCAGGTCTGCGTCGGAAAGCGCGTGCTGGTCGAACCCCGGCATCCGCGCCTGCGGCCAGTGGCGCAGGGACTGCGGATCGCGGATATAGGCGCGCAACAGGTCGGCACGCAGGTATTCGGTGGGGTTGTGCGGCAGGTTGAGATCCGGGCCGAGGCTGGCGTCACCCTCGCCGTTGAGCGTGTGGCAGGCAAAGCAGGTGTGCTGGAACACCACGAAGCCGCGCTGCACTTCGCTGCGGGCTGGCAGGGCGCGGTCAGGCACGATCGCCGGGAAACGCTGCGCCACGCTGTCCATCCGGCGGATGCTTGCCAGTTGGTAAGGCCATTGCTCCGGCCCGACCCCGGCGGCGGCCGGGTGCGTCCACACCACATAGAACGGTCCGGCGTGCCCATGGGCACCCGGCAGTGCCGGCCACGGCTGGGAGGGGTCCTCGATCGCCAACCACGCCGTACTGCCGTGGTGATCCAGAATCAGCGCGGCGGAAATTTCCGCGGCAAATCCGTCGCTTGCGACGAATTGCAGGTGATCCGTGGGGGTGATTCCATGCAGCAACGCCGTCAGTGGTACCGCGCGGTAGTGCATCGGGCGCTGGAAGGCGACATCGGCAGGGATGTTGATCATGCGGATGTCGGGCCGCTGCAACAGGGCGGCGGTCTGACAGGTTTGGCTGCGCGAGCCCAGCTCGATCTTCAGCTCCGCAGCCTGTGCGGCGAAAGCCAGGCAGAGCGTCAGCAGGCAAGTGGCTAGCAGTTTCACGGCGGATTCCAGGGCGGCCATGGGTAAAGTGTAGGCCAGGCATGGGTTTGCCCGCGTGGCCTCTCGCGCTGGGCGATCCGCCAGCCTGTCGGGCAGCTGAACGTGGGGCGATTGACCCGTTGAACTCATCGCCACGCGGACACACTAAGCCTAGGTATCGCCGTGATGGCGACAGAAAGTGGCGCAGAGTACAGCGTGTCACTGAGGGGCCGGCCTTACCTCCCCTGGAGGCCGCCTGACAAACCTCATCAATCCTCCCCTGGTTGATGAGGTTTTTTTATGCCTGCCGTCAGCGATGGGTCGCGGCACACGCTTGCTGGCGTGGATAATGGCCGCTGCAGGCATTCCTCCTCCATTGCTTGGGCCCCAGATGATCATCGAATCCCTGCTCGACACCGATCTGTACAAATTTTCCATGATGCAGGTGGTACTGCACCAGTACCCAGCCGCCGAGGTGGAGTACCGCTTCAAATGCCGTAATCCGGGTGTCGACCTGGTGCCATACATCGAGGAGATTCGTGCCGAGCTGGGCGCGTTGTGCCAGCTGCGTTTCAGCGCCGAAGAGCTGGATTACCTGCGCGAGTGGCGCTTCATCAAGAGCGACTTCGTCGATTTTCTGGGGTTGTTCCAGCTCAACGAGAAATATGTCGAGATCAGCCCGTCCGCCCTTGGCAACGGCGAGATCGAGATCCGTATCAACGGCCCCTGGTTGCACACCATCCTGTTCGAGGTGCCGCTGCTGGCGATCATCAACGAGGTGTACTTCCGGCGCACCAGCGCGAACCTGGATATGGCCGAGGGGCGGCGGCGTCTCGCGCAGAAAATCATCCTGTTGCGCGACACACCTGATTTCGGTGGCTGCCGGATCGCCGACTATGGCAGCCGTCGACGTTACTCGCGGACCTGGCACGAGGAAGTGGTGACCACCTTGCGCGATGGCCTGGGTGAGCAACTGGCGGGCACCAGCAACGTGTGGCTGGCACGCAAGCTGAATCTGACTCCGCTGGGCACGCTGGCCCACGAGTACCTGCAGGCGCATCAGGCGCTGGGTCCGCGCCTGCGCGATTCGCAGGTGGCGGCGCTGGAGGCCTGGGCGCGGGAGTATCGCGGCGATCTGGGCATTGCCTTGTCGGATGTCTACGGGCTCAACGCGTTCCTGCGCGATTTCGACATGTATTTCTGCAAGCTGTTCGACGGTACCCGGCATGATTCCGGCGATCCGTTCGAATGGGGCGAGAAGGTGCTGGCGCATTACGGCTCGAATCGGGTCGATCCACGCAACAAGGTGCTGGTTTTCAGCGACGGCCTGGATGTTCCCAAGGTGATGCAGTTGTATGCGCACTTCAAGGGGCGCTGCCTGCTGGCCTTTGGCGTGGGCACCAACCTCACCAACGACGTGGGGCCGATACCGCTCAATATCGTGATCAAGATGGTTCGCTGCAACGGACAGCCGGTGGCCAAGCTGAGCGACTCCCCGGGCAAGAACATGTGCGAGGACAAGGCTTACGTGACCTATCTCCGTCAGGTGTTCGAGATTCCCGCCGAAGTTGACTGAATGCCGGGGCAGATCGCTCGGCCGCGACCTGGCCTGGCGATGGCGTAGACTGCCAGATCAGGTCTCATTCGATGGAGCAACTGCATGACCAGTGTCTACGATTTCACCGTCAACGACATCGACGGCAAGCAACGTTCGCTGGCGGAGTGGCGCGGCAAGACCTTGTTGATCGTGAAC
>JBBQQL010000081.1:0-18042 GCA_038215995.1 Lysobacterales bacterium | reverse complement strand
GGACGAAGCTGAAAGTACCGGCATTGACGCCCACGGTGGTGACGACGCACCCGTGGTCAAGTTCATCAACAAGATTCTGGTGGATGCGATCCGTCGTGGCGCATCCGACATCCACTTCGAGCCGTTCGAAACCCAGTACCGCGTGCGCCTGCGCATGGATGGCATGCTCAAGGCGGTGGCCAGCCCGCCGTTGAAGATGGCCAACCGCATCTCCTCGCGCCTCAAGGTGATGGCGCAGCTCGATATTGCCGAGAAGCGGGTGCCGCAGGATGGCCGCATCAAGCTCAACCTGTCCAAGACACGCGCCATCGACTTTCGCGTAAGCACCCTGCCCACCCTGTTCGGCGAAAAGATCGTGCTGCGTATCCTGGACGGCTCCTCGGCCAAGATCGGCATCGAAAAGCTGGGTTACGAGCCGGAGCAGCAGAAGCTCTTCATCGATGCGATCCACAAGCCCTACGGCATGGTGCTGGTCACCGGCCCCACCGGCTCAGGCAAGACCGTCTCGCTGTATACCGGCCTGAACATGCTCAACACCGCCGAACGCAATATTTCGACGGTGGAGGACCCGGTGGAAATCCGCGTCGAGGGCATCAACCAGGTGCAGCAGAACGTGAAGCGCGGGATGACCTTCGCCAGTGCATTGCGCTCGTTCCTGCGTCAGGATCCGGACGTGATCATGGTCGGCGAAATCCGCGACCTGGAAACTGCCGAAATCGCCATCAAGGCAGCGCAGACCGGCCATATGGTGCTGTCCACCCTGCACACCAACGATGCCGCGCAGACCATCGCGCGACTGATGAACATGGGCATCGCCCCCTACAACATCATCTCCTCGGTCACCTTGATCATCGCCCAGCGCCTGGCGCGCCGGCTGCATGACTGCAAGAAACCCATGGAGCTGCCCCCCGAGGTGCTGCTGAAGGCCGGCTTCAGTCAGGCCGACATCGACGAGGGGCTGACCATTTTCGAGGCGGGCAACTGCGATGGTTGCAATGAGGGGTACAAGGGGCGCGTCGGCATCTACCAGGTCATGCCGATGCTGGAGGATATTCAGAAGATCATCCTGCAAGGCGGCAATGCGATGCAGATCTCCGAGGTAGCCAAGGCTGCCGGGGTGAACGACCTGCGCGCATCGGCCCTGCTCAAGGTGAAGCAGGGGCTGACCAGCCTGACCGAGATTGATCGTGTGACCAAGGAATGAGAAACGAATCTGGGACGCCTGCCGCATCCAACTTGCGCAGAGCGCCACGGTTTACGGCAGCAAAAATGAAATAAGCTGTACAGAGACCTTGTCTGCCGCCCGCTCGGGCGGCTCCGGGACCGAACTACTGGGGGAAGATGCGCATGGCCACGGCTACCGCAAACACAAACAAGGCGCGTGCGCTCGGCGCACAACGTGCCGAAGTCAGCAAGCTGACAACGTACGAGTGGGTGGCGCTGGACAAGCGCGGCAAGCGCATGAAGGGGGACATGCCGTCCAAGAATGCCTCTTTGGTGAAGGCGGAGTTGCGCCGTCAGGGCATGAACCCGCAAACCGTGCGGGAACGTTCCAAGCCCCTGTTCGGCGCCAGCGGCAGCACGATCAAGCCAAGTGATGTCGCCATTTTCAGCCGCCAGATCGCCACCATGATGGCGTCCGGCGTACCGATGGTGCAGTCGTTCGACATCATTGCCGATGGCCAGAAAAACGTCCGATTCAAGAACGTGTTGCTGGACGTCAAGCAGAACATCGAAGGTGGCGCAGCCCTGCATGAGGCGCTGGCCCAGCATCCAGTGCAGTTCGATGAGCTCTACTGCAATCTGGTGCATGCCGGCGAAACCTCGGGCGTGCTCGATACCGTGCTGGATACCGTGGCGACCTACAAGGAGCGCACGGAAGCACTCAAGAAGAAGATCAAGAAAGCACTGTTCTACCCCATGATGGTGCTGGTCGTGGTGTTTCTGGTCATCCTGATCATGCTGCTGTTCGTGGTGCCCGTGTTTGCCAAGACCTTCCAGGATGCGGGTGCCCAGCTGCCTGCGCCGACGCAGTTGCTGGTCGACGCTTCGGCATTCATGCAGAGCTACTGGTTTGTCGTGGTCGGCGTCATCGTGGGCAGTATCGTGGCGCTGGTGGTCGCCAAGAAGCGTTCGGTCAAGTTTGCCCATTTCCTGGATCGCATGGCGCTGAAGATGCCGGTGATGGGCAATATCGTGCGCAATTCCGCCATCGCCCGTTTCGCCCGCACCCTGGGCGTCACCTTCCGCGCCGGTGTCCCGCTGGTCGAGGCACTGGATGCCGTTGCCGGCGCCACCGGCAGCATCGTTTATGGTGATGCGGTCAGGCAGATGCGTGACGATATTTCGGTCGGCCATCAGTTGCAGCTGGCGATGAAGCAGACCGGTCTGTTCCCCAACATGGTGGTGCAGATGACGGCGATCGGCGAAGAGTCCGGCTCGCTGGACCACATGTTGTTCAAGGTCGCCGAATTCTACGAGGAAGAGGTCGAGAATGCGGTCGACACCCTGTCTACCCTGCTCGAGCCGATCATCATGGTCGTGCTCGGCACCATCGTGGGCGGTATCGTGATTGCACTGTACCTGCCGATCTTCAAGCTCGCGGGCACGTTCTAGGCATCCGACACGACCGACCCACAAACGGCGGGCATGGCCCGCCGTTTGTGTTGTAGGAGCGCACCCTGTGCGCGACGCTCCGCCCCGCCCTTGTAGGAGCGACATACCCATATGCGCCATGGCACGAAGCACCGTACTCTTATGTCCTGCCCCACCGAGGGGCTTTAATCCAAGGCCCACGCATGCCCGACCTTCCCCTCGCCGTATGGATCGCCCTCGCCGCCATGCTCGGCCTGCTGGTTGGCAGTTTTTTGAACGTGGTGATCTTGCGCCTGCCCGAGCGCATGGCGGCGGGATGGCGGCAGGAGGCGCGCTCTATCCTGGAGCTGGATGCGGACCCGACTCCGCTGCCCCCGGGTATCGTGCGTGAGCCATCCCAT
Source organism: Lysobacterales bacterium (assembly GCA_038215995.1). GTDB lineage: Bacteria > Pseudomonadota > Gammaproteobacteria > Xanthomonadales > Rhodanobacteraceae > Rhodanobacter. The sequence continues at coordinate 15,046 of JBBQQL010000081.1, read as the reverse complement.
TGCCCGCAGTGCGAGCACCCGCTGTCAGCGCTGGATAACATTCCACTGTTCGGCTGGCTGGCGCTGGGCGGCCGCTGCCGTTACTGCAAGACCCGAATTTCGATCCAGTATCCGTTGGTGGAGCTGCTCAGTGGCGTGCTCAGCGCCGTAGTTGTGTGGAAGTTCGGCCCGTCATGGGCTGCCCTGGCCGGCCTGGCGCTTACCTGGACGCTGATTGCCTTGGCGGGCATCGATTTCCGCACCCAGTTGTTGCCTGACCAGCTGACGTTTCCGCTGTTGTGGCTGGGCCTGCTGCTCTCGCTGCTGCCGATGTTCGTCACGGCACCCGCGGCGATCATCGGTGCTGCGGTGGGTTACCTGAGCCTTTGGAGCGTGTACTGGGTGTTCAAGCTGCTCACCGGCAAGGAAGGCATGGGTTACGGCGACTTCAAGCTGCTTGCTGCTCTGGGAGCGTGGATGGGGCCGGTATCCCTGCTGCCGATGATCCTGCTGTCATCGCTGATCGGCGCACTGATCGGTGGCAGCCTGATCCTGCTGCGCAAGCACCAGCGCGAGATTCCGATGCCGTTTGGCCCCTTCATCGCCGCCGCGGGCTGGGTCTGGTTTATCGCCGGCCACGGCTTGTTGCAGGGCTACATGCAACTCACCGGCCTGCGATGAACCAGCAGCCCCGGGCTTTGGTGGTTGCCCTGACCGGCGGCATTGCTGCCGGCAAGTCGTCCGTGTCGCGCCGCTTCGAGGCGCTGGGCGTGCCGGTTCACGATGCCGACGTGGCGGCACGGGAAGTGATCGAACCAGGTACGGAAGGCCTCGCCGCCATCGTCGATGCGTTTGGCGCCAACGTACTGGGTGCCGATGGACGGCTGGATCGCCCCGCCATGCGTCAACGCGTATTCGCCGACCCCACCGCGCGAAAGGCACTCGAGGCAATCATTCATCCCCGCGTGCGACAGTGGCTGCACGACCGTGCTCTTGCAGAGCGGAGTCCTTACTGCGTGCTGGCCATCCCCCTGCTGACGGAAAACGTCACGCACTATCGCTGGGTCGACCGCGTGCTGCTGGTCGACGCTCCGGAGCACGTGCAGATCCAGCGACTGATGTCACGCGACGGTATCGACGAAGTGCTGGCGCAGCGCATGCTGGACCAGCAGGCCAGTCGCCAGGCTCGACTGACCCTGGCTGACGATGTGATCGACAACAGCGGTGACGAATCAGCACTCGACGATGTGGTCGGCCAGCTGCATGCACGCTATCTGGCGCTGGCCAAAGACCCCAACAACCCGCCACCGAAACCGTAGGAGCCCGCTAGCGGGCGATGCTTTTTTCTCAGACAGCCAAGAGCATCGCCCGCTAGCGGGCTCCTACGGCCCAGGTTGCGGCGAATGCGCAGCCAAGAGCATCGCCCGCTAGCGGGCTCCTACGGCCCAGGTTGCGGCAAATGCGCAGCCAGCAGGGTCTGCAGGATCGGCCGATCCGCCGGCGTCAGGATTTCCGGGTCGATCTGCGCTGGCGGCAACCATTGCAGTGCCTGCCCTTCCAGCGACTCGGGATGGCCGTGCCAATCGACCACGCACCAGGCATCCAGCAATAACGCACGATCGCCGTATTGCCATGGCACCTGAATCAGTGGCCGGGCCTCCCGCAAACTGACACCGAGCTCCTCGCGCAATTCTCGCGCGAGCGCCACCAGCGGCGTTTCATCGGGCTCCAGCTTGCCGCCGGGAAACTCCCAGAATCCGGCAAGGTGCTTGCCGGGCAGACGCTGCGCCAGCAGTACGCGCCCCGATGGATCGACAAGAATGCCCGCCATCACGTGCATGAGTTGACCCGGCAACGCGGACGCAGACATCAGCTGTTGCGCAGGTACTCGACCATGTCGAAGTCGAAGGCGTGCTCGGCATCGGCCTTGTGGTGCACGCGCGACACCTCGGTCCATTCGCTGAAGTGCACGCCCGGGAAGAAAGCATCGGCGCCGTCGATGGCCGCGCCCACCCACGTCAGATACATGCGGCGCGCGCGCGGCAGCGCCTCGGAGAACACCTGGCCACCGCCGATGATCATCAGGCCCGTGTTGCTGCAGCGAGCCTGGGCTTCCTCGATCGAGCGAACGGTGATCTGCCCCGGGAACGGTGCTTCGTGCTTGCGCGACAGCACCAGATTGACCCGATCAGGCAACGCGCGGCCGATCGAAACGGCCGTGTTGTAGCCCATCAGCACGTTCTTGCCGGTGGTCAACTGCTTGAACCAGCGCAGATCATCCGGCAAATGCCATGGCAGCTGACCCTTGCGGCCAATGGCAAAATTTTCGTCGAGCGCGGCGATCAGGGAAATGGCCATAACGGGTCCTGGAAATGCGTGTTCAATGAGACAGGTAGCGCCTGAATCGGCGCTACCGATGGTGTGGAATATTAGCAGGGTGCGGCCCGATCGCGGATCGCGTTGCAGGTATCGGCGGCCACAGGGGAAAGGTAGGAGCGCACCCTGTGCGCGATGCTGTGAGATCGACGACGAGCAAAAGCATCGCGCACAGGGTGCGCTCCTACACCGCCACCAGCCCCTTGATGGCCGGATGCGGCTCGTAGCCCTCGAAAGCGATGTCCTCGTAGCGGAAATCGAAAATCGAGCTCACGGCTGGATTGAGCTTGAGCGCAGGCAGCGGCCTGGGCTCCCGGCTCAGTTGCAGGCGCGCCTGCTCCACATGGTTGGAGTACAAGTGCGCGTCGCCCAGCGTGTGCACGAAGTCGCCAACACCCAGCCCGCATACCTGGGCCACCATATGGGTCAGCAGGGCATAGCTGGCAATATTGAACGGTACGCCCAGGAAAATATCGCCGCTGCGCTGGTACAACTGGCAACTGAGCTTGCCATCGGCCACATAGAACTGGAACAGGCTGTGGCATGGCAGCAGCGCCATCCTGGAAAGCTCGCCGACATTCCATGCGCTGACGATCAAGCGGCGCGAATCCGGATTGCGCTTGATCTCGTCGATCACCCATGCCATCTGATCGATCACGCCACCGTCCGCCGTGGCCCACGCGCGCCACTGCTGACCGTAGACCGGGCCGAGTTCGCCATTCGCATCGGCCCACTCGTCCCAGATACGCACGCCATGTTCTTTCAGGTAGGCGATATTGGTGTCGCCACGCAGGAACCAGATCAGCTCATGCACGATCGATTTCAGATGCAGCTTCTTGGTGGTGACCAGCGGAAAGCCCTGGTTGAGATCAAACCGCATCTGCCAGCCGAACACGCTGCGGGTGCCGGTACCGGTGCGGTCGGCCTTGTCGGTGCCGTGATCCAGCACATGCCGGAGCAAATCGAGATATGCACGCATGACCTACTCCTTGCCCGCGTCGCGATGGTCCTCGCCCTGCTCCGGCAGAACCACCGTATACAGTCGCAGCGTCGGCGCCCTGCGCGACATCACCAGCAAGATCAGGCCGACCAGGATCAGCGGCAATGACTGCATCTGTCCCATCGTCACCCACTGCGTGCCGAACAGATAGCCGAGCTGCGGATCAGGTACCCGCACGAACTCCACCGCAAAACGGAACACGCCATAGAGCAAGGCGAACAGGCCCGATACCAGATAGCGCGGCCGTGGCTTCAGCGACGCCAGCCACAACACCACGAACATCACCACGCCTTCCAGCGCCAGCTCGTACAACTGCGACGGATGACGTGGCAGGCCGCCAAACTGTTGCAACGGCGCCAGCCAGGCCGGGTGGGCCATGGCATAGGCCACGTCCTCGGCATGCGCGCCCGGAAAAATCATCGCCCATGACAGATCGCTGGGTTTGCCCCACAACTCGCCGTTGATGAAGTTGCCCAGCCGACCCAGACCGAGCCCGATCGGCACCAGCGGCGCCACGAAATCGATGGTGTCAAACAGGTGAAGTGCATGCTTGCGCGTCCACCACCAGCCCGCCGTCACCACACCGAGCAGGCCGCCATGAAAGCTCATGCCGCCGTCCCAGACCTTGAACAGCGCCAGCGGATCGGTCCAGATCCAGCGGATGCCGCCGTCGTAGTAGAACAGCATGTACCAGATGCGCCCACCGGCGATGACGCCCAACATGCCGTAGAACAGCAAATCTCCCAGCGCATCGCGGCTCACCGGCAGGCGCCCGCGCCGGCGCCGGTATTCGCCGAGCACGGCCACGAAGAAAAAACCCAGCAGATACATCAACCCGTACCAGTGCACCTGGACCGGACCGACATGAAAAGCGACGGGATTGAACTGGACGACGAAAGGCTGGGTCATGCTCGGAACACTGGCCGGTAAAACGCAAGTGTAACGGCAGGCGAAAGCCGCGCGTCAGCACCTCTGCGCAAAGCCATGCCGAAGGCGGTGAAAACGACGTCCATGTCTCAATCAGTTCAAAGCAGCACGGGTCGATCAGGCAATTCTTCCGGATTCGCCTCATCACCGCAGGGGAAATGCTCCTGCAGCAGCGCATGCGCGGCAGCGATACCATCGAGGCTGCCTTCGCGCCATTGACCGCGGGCGTAGCACTCGCGCATGCGCAGACCAATAGCTGCCCACTCTGCCGGCGCGACCCGCGCAGCGATGCCTCGATCGGCGATGATCTCGATGCGACGTTCGGCCATCAGCACATAGAACAACACACCGCTGTTGTGCTCGGTGTCCCAGACGCGCAGTTGGGAAAACACCTGCCGGGCCCGACCTGGCGCATCGGCCCCCTCCAGCACAGCCAGTGGCGCCAGTCGTGACTCGATCGCGAAACGGACTTCGCCCCGATGGCCACGTTCGCCAGCGGAGATAGCCGTGGTCATGTCGTCCAGCAGCGCCGGCGGAAAACGTCGCCGCAACTGGAACCAGCCACCGAACAGGTTTGCCCAGAGTCGCCCAATGAGATGCATCACCAGCTCCCCGACGAACCGCCACCACCAAAACTGCCACCGCCGCCGCTGAACCCGCCGCCGCCGCCAAAACCGCCGCCACCGCCGCCGCCCCAACCACCGCCGCCGAATCCACCCCAGCCGCCACCGCCAATCGATCGCCCGGCGCCGCCGGGCAGCAACATCATGACGCCGCCGATGACGGCGCCGAGCACGCCGGCCGAGGCCGACAGCATCAACCACAACAAACCACCCACCACGATGGCACCGAGGGGTACACGGACACCCGCCTTGGCCCCGCCCAGGAACCCGCGCAGAAACAGGGCGGCGAACAGCCCGATCATCAAGCCGCTCTGCCAGTCATGGCCAGATCGTTCGCGCGCTGAGGCACCCTGCGCCGGGGGCGGCAATGGCTCTCCGTTGATGAGTTGGGTCAGGGCATCGACACCCGCATTGATGCCGCCATAGAAGTCGCCAGCCTTGAAGCGTGGCTCGATGAACTCACGTCGGATCCTGGCCGTGGCGGCGTCAGGCACCGCGCCCTCGAGGCCATAACCCACCTCGATCCGGTCCTGCCGATCGTCCTTGGCGACCAGCAGCATGATGCCGTCATCGATACCCTTGCGGCCGACCTTGTTGGCCTCGACGACGGCCAGTGAATAGCTGTCGATATCCTGTGGCTTGGTGCTCCCCACCATCAGCACCACCAACTGAGTGCCCTTGGCTTTCTCCAGAGCCACCAGCTTGGCGTCCAGCGTATCCACCTGCGCGGCTGTGAGCGTGCCGGTAAGGTCGGTCACGTGCCGCGCCAGCATCGGCACGGTGTCGGCGGCATGCAGCTGGATAGGCGACAGCAAGGCCATCGACACAACCAGCAACAGGCCTCCCATGCGCCGAAAGATCATCAGGGCGCCGATGCTGCAGGGGCTGGCGTATTGGTGCCGAAGTCGACCGTTGGCGCAGTGGAAATGGCCTTCTCGTTATCCACGCTGAAATTTGGCTTGACCTTGTACCCAAACATCTTCGCGGTGAGGTTGGTCGGGAAGGTCCGGATCAGGGTGTTGTATTCCTGCACCGACTGCACATAGCGGTTGCGCGCCACGGTCACCCGGTTCTCCGTCCCCTCAAGCTGCGCCTGCAGGTTCTGGAACAGGCCGTCAGCCTTCAGTTGCGGATAGTTTTCGCTGACCACCATCAGCCGCGACAACGCGCTGCCGAGCTCACCCTGCGCCGCCTGAAACTGCTTGAGCTTCTGCGGATCGTTCACCGTATCGGCATTGACCTGCAGGCTGCCCACCTTGGCTCGCGCATTGGTCACTTCGACGAACACTTTTTCCTCGTGCTGGGCATATCCCTTCACTGTATTGACCAGGTTGGGCACCAGATCGGCACGGCGCTGATACTGGTTCAACACTTCCGACCAACTGGCCTTGACCGCTTCGTCCTGCTTCTGGATCGCGTTGTATCCGCAGCCGGAAAGCATCGGAACCAGCAGCAAAAACACGAGCAGACGCGCGATTTTCATGGTGTCACTCCAGGGTATTGGAACGGGCATTGCAGCACTCCTAACGACGCGAAGCAATCGGCCGGGCATGCGCGCGGGTCTTGAAATGGAAGCGCCTGATTAGCCTCATAAACTGGCCGATGCTATATTTTTCGCGGCATGGAGATGTCGCCATCGAAACAGGCATGAGCCCGTCCGATTTTCAGGGAAATGAAAAGGAGCACGTCATGAAGCCAATCCGCCAAAGCATCATCTGCACCGTCCTCTGCGCCCTTGCTGCCGCGAGCGCTGCCGCCAGCACCAACGACAAACCAGGCACCACGATCAAGGACAAGCAATCGCAGGATGTGCTGGCAGCAATGAACCGCAGCTCCACCTGGGGTCACCCCGATGAGTACGGCGAATTCACCGGCATGCAGCGCTACGCCGCCGGCAACTATGCGGCGGCGATGAAATATTTCCTGATCGGCGCGCGGTACGCGGACAAGCTGTCGCAACTGAGCATCGGCCTGATGTACCTCAACGGCGAAGGCGTGCAGAAGGATCCGGTTACCGCCTTCGCCTGGATCGCCATCGCGGCCGAGCGAAAATACCCGCAGTTCCTCGCCACCCGCAATGCGGTGTGGGCACAGCTTGACGCGCGGCAACGTGAACAGGCCAAGACGAAGCTGGAAGATCTCTACCCGGAATACGGCGACCCCACGGCCAAGCGGCGGATGACCCTGGTGCTGCGCTGGAATCGCAGTCAGTTGACCGGATCCTATCTCGGCTTTGGCTCGGAGTCGGTAACCAGCCTTACCCCGGAGCAATTTACCGGCAACGGTCCGATGCCCGCATGCGGCGCCAGAACGATGGGCGGAGCAGCCATCACAGGCTGCGGCAATATCAACGCCAGTTGGCGCTGGGATCCCAAACAGTATTTTGCCGCGCGCGATGGCGAATGGACCGGCAAGGTCAGCGTCGGCGCCATGACCAAGGTGGATTCACCCAAGGTCCCGCACAAGCAGGCGGACCAGCGCAAGGGCATTCCGTAACCGGCTCGCCGCGCTGACTCACAGCCAGCGCGGCAGCAGGATCAGCCCCCAGCTCAGCGCCACCAGGATCAACAGCACGAACACCGCGGCCGAACCCATGTCCTTGGCGCGTCCGGCCAGTTCGTTGAATTCCGGGCTGACCTTGTCGACCACCGCCTCGATGGCCGAGTTGAGCAATTCGGCAGACAGCACCAGCAATGGGGCCAGGATCAGGGCGAACTTCTCCAGCCCGCCGTCACCCAGCCACAGTCCCAGCGGCACCAGCAGGATCACCAGCGAGGCTTCCAGGCGGAACGATGCCTCGTGTCGCCAGGCCGCGTGAAAACCCTTCATCGACCACTGGAACGCATTCCAGAGTTGCTTCGGACCGCGAAAACCTTCAGCCGCCATGGGGACGCTCGCTCAGCGAGCCGCCGAAAACGGCGACCCGGCAATGGCCGTCACGGCATCAACCAGGGCAAATGCGCAGTGGTGCGAACGTGGTGAAGTGGCTATCGGCATGGGTTGAAAGCTCTTGTCGAACGGTCGGTGACAGACTTTGCATGATGCCACAAGCCTCCACCCGGCAACTCCCGCAGCGGAAGCCATCGAGTGGGGGCATGTCTCAAGAAGAGTGACCTGTCGCAGGTTTGTGCGATGCGGCAGTGCAACTACACTGCGCTGGCCGATGCGCTACCCTTCTTCGGTTGTGGCCTGTTCAGGGTCGCATTGCACTGGCGCGTGTCCGCACGTCGCCATGATTTGAACCATGCACGGAAAAAATATGGCAACCCAGAATCCGGCTGTCTCCCAGACTCGCGCCTTCAGTACCGTCTTCCTGATCGAAATGTGGGAGCGCTTCGGCTACTACGGTATGCAGGCGCTCATCATTTACTACATGGTGCAGCGGCTTGGCTTTCCCGACGACAAGGCCAACCTGGTCTGGAGCGCGGCGGCAGCCCTGATCTACGTGGCACCGGCGATCGGCGGCTGGGTCGGCGACAAGATACTCGGTACCCGGCGCACCATGCTGATTGGCGCAACGATTCTGTCGGTCGGCTATGCGCTGATGGCCGTGCCCGGGCAAAGCATATGGTTCCTGTATTGCTCGCTCGGCGTGATCGTGGTCGGCAATGGCCTGTTCAAGCCCAACGCCGGCAACCTGGTGCGCAAGATCTACGACGGCGACGACTCCAAGATCGACAGTGCTTTCACCATCTACTACATGGCAGTGAACATCGGCTCGACCATCTCGATGCTGCTGACGCCCTGGATCAAGGACTACGTCAACGAGAAGTACGGCCATGAACTGGGCTGGCATGCCGCCTTTGCCGTCTGCGCCTTCGGTCTGCTGCTTGGCCTGGCCAACTACATGGTGATGCGCCATACCCTGAACCATGTCGGTTCGGCGCCGGACGAGAAGCCGGTGAACTCAGGCAAGCTGCTTGCCGTCTTGGGCATCGGCGTGCTGGCCGTGTTCGCCTCGGCCTTCGTGCTCGGGCACGAGTCGGTGGCACGGGTGTTTGTCTATCTGGCCGGGGCGGTGGTACTGGCAATCTTTGCCTACCTGATCAGCAGCAGCGAGCGCGGCGAGCGCGCCGGCCTGATCGCGGCCCTCGTGCTCACCGTGCAGACGGTGTTCTTCTTCATCTTCTACCAGCAGATGTCGACCTCGCTGAACCTGTTCGCCCTGCGCAACGTCAACCCGAGCTTCGATCTCTTCGGCTTCCACCTGTGGAACTGGTCGCCGGCACAATTCCAGTCGTTCAACCCGATCTGGATCTTCATCCTGAGCCCGATCCTGGCGCTGCTCTACAACGCGGCAGGACGCAACGGCAAGGACATCTCGATCGCCACCAAGTTTGCGCTGGGTTTCGCCGCCGTGGCGCTGGGCTTTTTCATCTACAGCTGGGCCAGTCATTTTGCCGTCGATGGCAAGACCACGTCGTGGGTGATGGTGTGGGGTTACGGCGCGTCGTCGCTGGGTGAGCTGTTGGTCAGCGGACTGGGGCTGGCGATGATCGCCCGCTATGTGCCGGAGCGGATGGGCGGGTTCATGATGGGCGCGTATTTCGTCGCGTCAGGCGTATCCCAGTACCTTGGCGGCATCGTCGCCAACTTCGCCAGCATTCCGGAAAACATCACCGATCCGTTGCAGACCATGCCGATCTATACCGCGCTGTTCAGCAAACTCGGCTACGCGGGTCTCGGCTGCACCCTGATCGCGCTGGCGGTGCTTCCCTTGATGAAAAAGCTGACGGCGCAGCACCACGCACACAACCTCGCCACCGATACCCCGCTGCCGACGGTCCGTTCGGAACAGTAAGCGATACGCCAATGGCATCTCCGCCCGCATCTGCGCGGGCGGAGTTTTCCGAATCCCGGTCAGTCATCATGCCGCTTCACCGCGCCTCCCTCCGCACCAGCATCGGCCCCTTCGCGCTTACCCGCACGCTGGCCTGGTTGCGGCTTAGCGCAATCGGCGGCCAATGCGCGGCGGTGCTGGTCGCCGCCTGGTGGATGCACCTGGCCATACCCTTGCTGCCGCTGCTGCTCGGCATCGGCCTGCTCGCGGTTTTTGGCGTGTTTGCAGCGTGGCGACTCGGCAAACCGTGGCCGGTATACCAATGGGAGACCGTGGGCCACATCGCGGTCGATACGGTGGTCCTGAGTTACCTGCTTTATTTCAGCGGTGGCGCCAGCAACCCCTTCATCACCTTGTTGCTGGTGCCCATAGCGCTCAGTGCGGCCGCGTTGTCCGTGCGCGCGTTGCTGGCGGTATCGCTACTGACCGGGACCGCCTACCTCTTGTTGCTGCGCTGGCACGTGCCCTTGCCGATTTCCATGCACGATAGCGAGGGTTTCTCGCTGCATGTCGGCGGCATGGCGGTGAATTTCATCATCACTGCGTTGCTGCTGGGCTTTTTCATCAACCGGCTGGCGCATGCCTTGCGGCTGCAGCAGTTGGAGGTACAGCGCATCCGCGAGCGGGCGCTGCGCGACGAGGGCATCCTTGCCATCGCCACCCAGGCTGCTGGCGCCGCGCATGAACTCAACACGCCGCTGTCGACCATGCGCACCCTGCTGCCGGAATTGCGCCGCGAGCACGTCGACGACACCTTGCTCGCCGAAGACCTGGCCCTGCTGGAAGGCCAGGTGGATCGCTGCCGCACGATCCTGCGCGAGATGGTCGCCTTCGGCAAGGCGCAGTTGTCGCAGGAGCCCGAGCGGCTGAGTGTTGCCGATTTCATCCACGGTTGCCTCGAGCGCTTCCAGTTGCTGCGCCCCGAAGCCGAGCTGGATCTGTCGGTGGATGAAGCCACCGCGCAGACCATCCTGCGCACGCCACCGGGTCTGCGCCACTCACTGCTCAACCTGCTCAACAATGCCGTCGATGCGTCTGCGCTCAACGAATCCCATGCCGTCGCGCTGGAAGTCTCGCGCGCCAACGGATGGCTGCAACTGTGTGTGCGTGATCTCGGCCCCGGCTTCGACGATATCGACGAGCTGACCCGACTGGGCGATTCGCAAAAGCCGACCGGACTGGGCATCGGCCTGGCCCTGGCCGAAGCCACTGCCGAGCGCCTCAACGGCGAACTGATCGCACGCAATACTGATGCCGGCGCGCAGGTATGCCTGCGGCTGCCACTGGCCGTCATCGCGGAAAAAATGGGGTCGACCCGGCGCGACACACGTGCAAGCGACGGCCGTTCCGGCAAGAATGGGCCCTGATCATTCCAGGAAACACCCGCATGTCCGAGTTGCCGCACGCCGCCACGGCCCGCCCGTTGCTCTTGGTCGACGACGACGTCACGTTTCTGCGTGTGCTGGCGCGCGCGCTTGCCTCGCGAGGCTTTGAAGTCATCACGGCCAGCAATTTCGACGAAGCACGCGTGCTGACCCGCCGCCACCAGCCACGGTACTGCGTGCTCGATCTCAAACTGGGGGAAGAAAACGGCCTGCGCCTGATTCCCGAACTGCACAGCCTGGTGCCCGACCTGCGCGTATTGCTGCTCACCGGCTACGCCTCGATCGCCACCGCGGTGGAAGCGATCAAGCGCGGCGCCCACGATTACCTGGCCAAGCCGGTGGATGCCGATGCCGTCGTGCGGGCCTTGCTCGACGGCGACAACGCCGGCCCCGACGACAGCGACCTTCCCGATACCCCCGAACAACCACTGGCCCTGCGCCGGCTGGAGTGGGAGCACATCCAGCGCGTGCTGACCGACTGCGACGGCAACATCTCCGAAACCGCCCGTCGCCTGGGCATGCACCGCCGCACCCTGCAGCGCAAGCTGAGCAAGCATCCGGTGCGCGAGCGCCCCGACCGCGACGAGTGATCCGTAGGAGCGCACCCTGTGCGCGATGCTTTTGCGTGATATGACGAAGAGCATCGCGCACAGGGTGCGCTCCTACAACAAGCTTCCGCCCGCTCGCCTGATCACTTCGTCTCGAAACGCACTCGCCTGTCGTCGAACACTGCACGCTTGCCGTCGATGTCGGCGATCAATTGCAGCGCCGCAGTAGCCGGCATCTGCTCGAAATTCAATGTTACCGGGCGATTGTCCAGCGCATCAGGGTTGACCAGCACGAAACCAGCCTTGGCGGCCACGGCCTCCGCCAGCGTGCGGGCACTGCGATTCTTGCCTTGCTGGCTGATCGTAGATGGATGCAGCGCTTCGTGCGGCGTCCAGCCCGCGCAACCGGCGGCAGGGGTGACAATAATCTTGATGGTGTTGTCCTGCAGCTTCTCGTGATGCTTGCCATCGACCACCTGACCAAACACGATCGTCGCGAGCTGCCCCGGCATAGTGCGCACGACCGGCTCGCCGGACATCGTCCGCACATCACCGCCCCCACGCTCAAACCGCGTATCAACCTTCGCACGGATCTCAAGCTGTCCCTTTGCCACCGGCGAGACCGAAAAGCTACCGTGCCATGAGAGCTTGTCGGTATCGGTTCCGCTGAGCGCCGCAGCTTCCCCGGGCTTGAGACATCGGGTGAAGTGCATCGATTCCGGGCGACCGCCCATCGCCACATCCACCTGCAAGCTATACCGATCGGGATTCGTCGCTCCGCTCTGTGCAGCGGGGGCTGGCGACGCGGAATACGCGACCCCTGCGATGCCGAAGGCACACAGGGCTGAGAACGCTGAGCCGGCGTGTCGGCGCAACGGTTGCGGTGGTTTCTGCTTCAACATGGCAATGCGCTCCGTAATGGGATGACGTGGTGACCAGGTGCAACCAATCGGCAACGCGAATGACGCCGACTGGGTCTTCAACATGGCATTGGCGTAGCTGCGACGCTTGGTGCGGTGCTCGCGCAGTACTGCGGCGTCGCAGGCCAGTTCCTGGTCGTGGCGCATCGCTGCGAGCGCCCACCAGGCCAGCGGGTGGAACCAGAACACCGACGTTACGCACCGAGCCAGCAAGCACCACCAGCCATCACCACGGCGCGCGTGCATCATCTCGTGAGCGAGGATCAATGCCTGCTCGCCAGCGTCGTAGCGCTGCTCGAAATCCGCCGGCAACACGATCCGCGGTCGCCACGCACCGACCAGTGCAGGACCCAGTTCGGCACTGGTTGCGCGCAGCACCGGCCAACGCGATGTCGTTGCAGCGAGGAGGATGGCGCCGCTCAAGCGCGCTCGGTAGCGTGACTGTGCAACGCCGGCCCACAGCAGGCTGAATGCGGTGCCCATGATCCAGATGATGCTCAGCACGGCGCGCCAGTCGAGCGCATCCGGCGCCATCGCAAGGGCTGGCAAGGTGGCCGAGGCTGAGGTGAGGGCATAGACCACGGTTGGCAGTGCCGAAACGCTCGCAGCGGGATGCGGCAACTGACTGGCCAGCATCGCCAGCGGCGGCAGCAGCCATAAGTGAAATGCCTGCCCGGCACCGAACAAACGCCGGCACGGCTTGCGAAGCGCAGTCACCAACAGCACGCTCGCCGTAAACGCCAGCAACAGCAACCAGCCGCGACCGAGCCAGTCGATGCCGGCGAGAGCAAGGTTACTCATCGTCGAGTTCCTGCAGCAGCTTGCGCAGTTCAGCGATGTCCTTCTTCGACAACTTTCGCTGCTCGGAAAAGTGCGCCACCAGCGGCGCCACCCGCCCGCCGAACAGGCGGTCGAGCAGGCCCTTGCTCTCCTGCTGCACGTAGTGCTCTCGCGTCAGCAGCGGGGTGTAGAGATAGCGGCGGCCGTCACGTTCGGCGTGGACGGCGTTCTTCTTGAGCAGGCGATTGAGCAGGGATTTCACCGTGCCCTCCTGCCAGTTCTGCGACGGACCGACTTCGGCGAGAATCTCCTCCGCCGTGCGCGGGGCCTCGCCCCATAGCACGTTCATCACGATGGCTTCGGCTTCACTGATGGACATGACGCACCGTTTACGCGTGTAAGTGAACTGATGTTTACACGCGTAAATGGTTCCGTCAAGCCCGCCCGCCGCACGCCTCTGGCAAGGCGAGGGCATCACGCCGGGGGGCGCTGTCGGTTAGGTCAGCAAGCTGAGCGCGCGATCAGGAAGCGGTGCCGCCGACCGTCATCGAATCGATTTTCAGCGTCGGCTGGCCCACCCCAACGGGCACACTCTGGCCATCCTTGCCGCACACGCCGACACCCTCGTCGAGCTTCAGATCGTTGCCGATCATCGAGACCCGGTTGAGCACCTCGGGGCCGCTGCCGATCAGGGTGGCGCCCTTCACCGGGCGGGTGATTTTGCCGTCCTCAATCAGGTATGCCTCGGACGCGGAGAAGGTGAACTTGCCGTTGGTGATGTCGACCTGACCACCACCGAAATTCGGCGCGTACAGCCCCTTCTTCACCGAGCGGATGATCTCCTGCGGATCATGCGAACCGGCCAGCATGTAGGTATTGGTCATGCGCGGCATCGGCAGCGCGGTGAACGATTCGCGACGGCCGTTGCCGGTGGGCGCCATGCCCATCAGGCGGGCGTTGAGCTTGTCCTGCATGTAGCCCTTGAGGATGCCGTCCTCGATCAGGGTGGTGCACTCGGTCGGGGTACCTTCGTCGTCGATGCTGAGCGAGCCACGCCGGCCCGGCAGGGTACCGTCATCGACAATGGTGACGCCCTTGGCCGCGACGCGCTGGCCGATGCGGCCGGAGAACGCCGAGCTGCCCTTGCGGTTGAAGTCGCCCTCAAGGCCATGACCAATCGCCTCGTGCAGCAGCACACCGGGCCAACCCGGGCCGAGCACCACGGTCATCTGGCCGGCGGGGGCGTCCACTGAATCCAGGTTCACCAGCGCCTGGCGCACGGCCTCGTCGGCAAACGCCAGCGCGCGTCCATTGGCGATCAGTTCACGGTAACCATAGCGACCGCCACCACCGGAACTGCCCTGTTCGCGCCGGCCGTTCTGCTCGGCGATCACCTGCACGTTCAGCCGCACCAGCGGGCGTACGTCAGCAGCCAGGGTGCCGTCGGAGGCCGCAATGAGGATGGTGTCGATGGTGGCGGCAAGGCTCACGATCACCTGCTTGATGCGCGGATCGCGCGAGCGTGCGTACGCATCGACCTCGCGCAGCAGGGCGATCTTGTCCGGGTTGGGCAGGCTCTCGACCGGATCGATCGCCGGATACAACTGGCGCGCACCGTTGAGTGCGAGTGGCCGGCCGGCGCCCTTGCCATCCTGCGCGATCGCGCGT
>JBBQQL010000080.1:0-18171 GCA_038215995.1 Lysobacterales bacterium | reverse complement strand
AGTACCGTTCTTCTACACGCAGTTTCGTGAGGACTTCGTGTATCTCCCCAAGCTCTCAGGGTACATTCTGAGTAGGGACAATAAGCCGCTGATGATCGGGTCGTCCCATTCCTCGAAATACACTTTCGGGCGCCGCGGCAGCAGCGCCACCGCAGCCTGCACCTGGGCGATATGCTGCTCGGCACGCTGCGCGTAGGCCTCGGCCTTCTCATGCGCGCCCACCATCGCACCCAGGCGGCGGATATAGGAAAGGATGCCATCGACGCTGCGATGGTTGCTGATCCAGACCTCGACGCCGGACTTGATCAACTCGCGCGCAATATCAGCCTGGATGTCGGAAAAACCGATCGCAAGGTCCGGATCGAGTTTCAGGATTTCACCCACCTTGGCGCTGGTGAAGGCGGACACCTTCGGCTTTTCCTTGCGTGCCCGGGCTGGCCGCACGGTAAACCCGGAGATCCCCACGATGCGGTGATCCTCACCCAGCGCGTAGAGCACTTCGGTAGGCTCTTCGGTAAGACAAACGATACGCTGGGGATAGTGGTCGGACATCTTTTTCAACGGGCGAGGGAAGGGCAAGGCGAAGAGTGAGGACGCCTTCGGCGTTGATCGCAGGCGGCACCAGGTTCACATCTGCAAGTTCATTCCAGCGATTGCCTCAGAGCGGATTCTCTGCCTTCGGCCCTCACTGCTCGCCCCCGACAAAATCCTCACGGATACAGCATCCGATGCGTCCAGGTCTGACCGTGGCGACTCCAGCGTACGCGTTCGTGCAGGCGAAACTCGGCGCCGTACCAGAATTCCAGCATGTCCGGCTCCACCAGGAAGCCACCCCAGTGCGGCGGCCGCGTCACATCGCGTCCCTCGAACTCCTTCTCATAGCGCGCCACGCGCTGCTCGAAGGTGTCACGATCAGGCAGGGTCTGTGACTGCAACGAGGCCCAGGCGCCGATCTGGCTCAGCCGTGGCCGGCTGGCGAAATACGCATCGGACTCCTCGGACTGCAGCTTGCGTGTCACACCCTCCACCCGCACCTGCACCCCATTGCGCAACTGCTTCCAGTGCAGGCACAGCGCCACCTGGGGATGCGCCTCAAGTTGACTGCCCTTGTCACTTTCATAATTGGTGAAAAAACGGAAGCCGCGCTCGTCCACGCCCTTGAGCAACACGATGCGCGACGCTACCCGCCCGTCAGCATCGACCGTGGACAGATTCATCGCCGTGGGCTCGGGGTCTCCACTGCTTCTGGCCTGGCCCAGCAGCTGCAGGAAAGTATCGAGGATCTCTGGATTGAGCATGATGTCTGAAACTTTCCTTTTGAATCGTGGCCAACTCGCGCCATCATGTTGAGAATGAAACAACCCGATAATAGTGCAATGGCTGTTCCATGCCGTCCTTCCCTGCCGTCCCCGGCCGCATCATGGTGTGACATGACGTGTGAAGAAACGCGCTACACCGCACCCCTTCCCGAAACAGGATGCCTGCGCGGATGATGTCCAACGCCGAAATGCAGAACGAGGCGCTGGCCGGCCACCTGCTGGACCAGTACGCCGGACGGATCGCGCGCGCGCGGCGCCCTTACATTCTAGGCCTGTCCGGCCTGCAGGGCAGTGGCAAAAGCACGCTCGCCCGCGTCATGAAGCTGCAGGCGCTGGCCCGCGGCTGGCCGACCGAGGTGCTCTCGCTGGACGATTTCTACTACGCCCGTAGCGACCGTGAGGCGCTGGCGCGCGACATCCATCCGCTGCTGCGCAGCCGCGGCGTTCCGGGCACCCATGAGATCGAGCTGCTGATGTCGGTCCTGGCGGGGTTGCCCCACGCGTCAGACAAGTTGCCGGTGATCCATCCACGCTTCAACAAGGGGCGTGACACGCGCTTTTCACCGTCGCGCTGGCCACGCATCACGCGTCCGCCAAAGCTGGTCATTGTCGAAGGCTGGGCATTGGGCATTCGCCCACAACCGCTCAGCACGCTGAACAAGCCTGTCAACGCACTCGAACGCGAGGAAGACGCCGATGGCAGCTGGCGACGCTGGGTCAACAAGCAGTTGCGTGGCTATCAGCCGCTGTGGCGCAAGTTTGATGCGCTGATCGTGCTGCAGGCCCCCAACTGGGACATCGTCCAGCGCTGGCGCGGCGAACAGGAGCAGGATCTGCTGGCGCGGCACGCACCGCTGGCGATGGATGCCCCGGCGCTGAAGCGTTTTCTGCAACATTTCGAACGACTGAGCCGGCATGCACTGAACACGCTGCCCGCTCTTGCAGACACCTGCGTGGAATACGATGACGAGCGCCACGTCACCGCGCTCAATCACGGATGAGCAGAGAACGGGGAACGGGGGAGCGATCGAACATCGCCCTCCCGCCCCGCGCCTGATTTCAGTTTCCGTTGCCGCGCATGGTCTCATGCAACCACGAAGCTGACCTTCATGTTGACCCGCCATTCGGTGATCTTGCCGTCATCGCCGGTGACAACCTTGATCTCGTTGACCCAGGCGCCCTTGATCTTCTTGACCGACTCCGACGCCTTGCTCAGCCCATGCTGCACGGCATCTTCGATGCCCTTGCCTGACGACGCATTGATTTCAATGACCTTGGCTACTGACAGGGTATGGATCCCCCATTCATGCGCACAAGCGGCACGCAGCGCCCCCCTGCCCTGAAGCCCGAGTCTGCCCCGTGGCGTCGACGAAGGACACGCCGCACTGCGTCATTCGATCAGGGCAGTGGCTCCACCTGCACCGCGGTACCGTAGGCCAGCACTTCCGTCACGCCCTGCGCCACCTCGTTCGCGTCGTAACGCATCGCGATCACGGCGTTGGCGCCCATCGCCGCGGCGTGCCGCAGCATCAGTTCGAAGGCCTCCTCGCGTGCCTTTTCGCAAAGTTCGGTGTAGATCGAAATATTGCCGCCCACGATGGTCTGCAACGCGGCGCCGAGGTTGCCGACCACGCTGCGCGAGCGCACGGTGATGCCGCGCACGATGCCGAACGAGCGCACGATGCGATGACCGATGATGTCGTTGCTGGTGCTGACCTGATGATGGGCAATGGGGTGGGCCATGCGTGTTCTCCTGACGTTGGTTGATCCGGGATTGGATGATGCAGAGATCGATGATTCACGTATCCAGCAGTGCCGCATAACCGGAGCGCGAGTCGGGCCAGCGCGGCACGAAGCCGCTGTCACGCAGGCGCCGATTGCTCAATTGTTTGCTGCCGATGCCAGTCGGTGCTGCCCCCTCGGCCGGCAACGGAGCGCCGATTAACCCCGCCAGATGGTCGTAGAGCACATCCAGCGGCAGCGGCGTGCTGTCCACACCAAGATACAGCGGCTGCGGATCACTCAATGGCAGCAGATGCGCGATGGCGCGTGCGGCATCATCGACATGGATGCGATTGGCCCAATGCGGGATCTGCCGGGGCACAACGACCTGCCCCCTGCGCAGGCGCTCGATCAACTGCATGCGACCGACGCCATACAGGCCGGCCAGTCGCAGCACGATCGAATCAGTGGTCCGCGCCGCAAGCAGTTGCTCGGCCTCCAGCAGTGCCTCGCCATTGAATCCGGCCGGCGCCACCGGCGTATGCTCGTTCACCCACTCGCCGCCATGCTCGCCGTAAACCGCGCTGGACGAGACAAACAGCACCCGACGCAGCGACGTCTGCGGCATCGCGTCCAGGGCATCGAGCAGGTGGCGCAACCCGTCAACGAAGGTCGCGCGGTAAGCCGCTGGATCACGCCGATCCGGCGTCGGCAGGTAAACCAGCCGGGTGATGCCGGCCGGCAGCTTGCGCAGGCTGTCCGGGTCGGTCAGATCGGCACGCAGCCACTGGATATCACCAGACGGCGAGGGAGGCTGACGGCGCAGCGCCCACACCTCGTCACCGCGCGCGCGCAGCAGGTGCGCCACACGCAGGCCCAAGTCGCCACAACCTGCCAGCAAGACTCGTTCGCTCACCACTGCTCACTCCACGCAAGACGTGCATCTGCCCTGTTAGCATTTGCCCATGAATCCGTCGTCCAATCTTTTGATCATCGGCCCTACCGGCGCAGGCAAAACCTCGATCGGACGACGGCTTGCCGATCATTATGGCCTG
Source organism: Lysobacterales bacterium (assembly GCA_038215995.1). Taxonomy (GTDB): domain Bacteria; phylum Pseudomonadota; class Gammaproteobacteria; order Xanthomonadales; family Rhodanobacteraceae; genus Rhodanobacter. The sequence continues at coordinate 14,075 of JBBQQL010000080.1, read as the reverse complement.
ACCTTCCTCGATCTCGACCAGGAAATCGAGCGCCACTGCGGCGTCGACGTGAGCACCGTGTTCGAAATAGAGGGCGAGCCAGGCTTCCGCCAGCGCGAACGCGCCCTGCTTGATGAGTGCAGCCGGCGCACGGGCGTGCTGCTGGCTACCGGCGCAGGCGCCGTACTCGATCCGGCCAACCGGCAGCTGATGAGCGAACGCGGCTACGTCGTATGGCTGCAGACCACGATAGCGCAGCAACTGGAACGACTCGAACGCGATACCCATCGCCCCTTGCTGGCCGGCGTGGATCGGCGCGAGCGCCTGCAGTCGATGGCCCTGATCCGCGCGCCGCTGTACGAGCAGGTCGCCGACCTGCGGGTACCGGGGGAACACGGCAGCGTGGCCACCGCCAGTACCCGCTGCATCGCCCTCATCGACCAGCAGTGGCAGCGCCAGTCCCTCCCGTCCATGTCATCAAAGCAGCACAGCGCATGAGCACAACCCGCATCCAGTCCATCGACGTTGCCCTGGGCCAACGCAGCTATCCGGTCTGGATCGGCAGCGGCCTGCTCGCTGATCACGTCCGCTGGCGCGCGATGCTGCGCGGGCGCCACGTGCTGGTGGTCAGCAATACGACGGTGGCGCCGCTGTATCTGCCGCGAATCGAGCCCGGACTGGATGGCCTGCAGTGGTCGTCGTTCCTGCTCGACGACGGCGAGGCGCACAAGAATTTCGCCAACGTGGGCCGCGCGCTGGAAGCGCTGGGCCGGCTTGGCGCCACCCGCGACGCCTGCGTGATTGCGCTCGGCGGCGGCGTGGTTGGCGACCTCGCCGGCTTCAGCGCGGCCTGCTGGATGCGCGGCATCGACTTCATCCAGATGCCAACCACCTTGCTGGCCATGGTCGACTCATCCGTGGGCGGCAAGACCGGGGTCAACCTGCCGGTAGGCAAAAACCTCGCCGGCGCCTTCCACCAGCCGCGCGCGGTGATTGCCGACATCGACGCCCTGGCCACCCTGCCCGAGCGCGAATACCGTGCCGGCCTCGCCGAGGTGGTGAAGGGCGCGGCGATCGGCGATGAGCCGTTCTTCGCCTGGCTGGAACAACACGCCGCCGCGATCACCGCTCGCGACAGCAACACCGTGGTCGAAGCCATCGCGCGCAAGGTCCAATACAAGGCCGGCGTGGTCGCGCGCGACGAGACCGAACAAGGCGAGCGCGCCCTGCTCAACCTCGGACACACCTTCGGCCACGCCCTGGAAACCGCCGGCCACTACAGCACCTTGCTGCATGGCGAAGGCGTGGCGATCGGCATGCTGCTGGCGGCGCAATTGTCCGAGCGGCTGGGCATGAGCGAGCCGGCCGATACCCAGCGGCTGCGCCGATTGCTGCAGACCCTCGGCCTCCCCGTGGCGATTCCCGCGGGCATGGATGCACAACAGCTGCTGTCCCTGATGCGGCTGGACAAGAAGAACAGCGCTGGCCAGTTGCGCCTGATCCTGTGGCGCGGGGTCGGCCGCGCCGAGATCGTGAGCGGGGTCAGCGAAGCGGCCGTGCTGGCAACGCTGGAGACCGCCATCGCCGGCGCTTAGCCCATCAGTCATAGCCACAAAACAGGCGCGGGAAGCTATCGTGGGCGTTACTTTTTGCCCGGATAACGCCATGTCACGCCTCCGCTGGATTCTCACCGCCGCCGTCCTGTGCAGCCCAAGCGCCTGGGCGGCCTCGCCCGCAGCCCCGTCACCGGCCACCGTCCGACCTCTCGGCATCGACCTTCGTGGCCTCGACCACAGCGTCACCCCGGGCAATGACTTCTTTCGCTATGCCAACGGCGACTGGCTGAAAAGCGCCACCATCCCGGCCGACCGCTCCAGCACCGGCACCTTCCTCACCATTTTCGAGAAATCCGAAAAAGACACCGCCGAACTGATCCGCCACGCCGGCGCCAGCCATCCGGCCGCCGGCTCGAATGCACGCAAGATCGCCGACTACTACGCGGCCTGGATGGACACCGCGGCAATCGAGAAACACGGCCTGGCGCCGCTTGAACCCGAGCTGGCGCAAATCAATGCGATCGCGTCGCGCGACGACCTCGCCCGCGTGCTGGGCAGCCGGCTGCGCGCCGATGTCGACCCGATCAACGCCACCAACTTCCACACCGGGAACCTGTTCGGCCTGTTCGTCAGCCAGGGCCTGGAAGATCCCTCGCAGAACGTGGCCTACCTGCTGCAGGGCGGACTGGCCATGCCCAGCCGCGAGTACTACCTGTCCAGCGAACCCGAAATGCAGGTCTTCCGCGGCAAATACCTCGACTATGTCAGCGCACTGCTGAAGCAGGCGGGCGTCGCCGATGCCGAGTCCAAGGCCAAGACCATCATTGCGCTGGAAACGAAGATCGCACAGGCGCAGGCCAGCCTGATCGACAGCCAGGACATCCACAAGGCCAACAACCTGTGGGCTATGGCCGACTTCGCACAGAAGGCGCCGGGGCTGGACTGGGCGGTGTATTTCAGGGCCGCCGGCCTCTCCGACCAGAAGCAGATCGACGCCTGGCAGCCCGCCGCGATCACCCACTTGTCCGCACTCACCGCCAGCGAGCCGCTGCAGGCCTGGAAGGACCTGCTGCTGTTCCACACCATCGATCACAGCGCCGGCCTGCTGCCCAAGGCCTATGCGGATCTTCGCTTCGAGTTCTACAACCACACCCTGCAGGGCACGCCGCAACAACAGCCACGCTGGAAGCTTGCAGTCGGCGCCACCAGCAACGACCTCGGCGACGCCGTGGGTCAGATCTACGTGAAGCACTACTTCCCTGCCTCATCCAAGGCCGAAGTGGAGCAACTGGTGCAGAACCTGATCGCCGCCTTCAACCAGCGCATGGACACGCTGAGCTGGATGACACCCAGCACCCGCGAAAAAGCCAAGGCCAAGCTCGCCACCCTGCGCGTCAGCGTGGGCTACCCGGAGACCTGGCGCGACTACAGCTCGCTGCGGATCAGCCCCGACGATGCGCTGGGCAATCACCTGCGCGCCAAGCAGCACGAGTACGCGCACCAGCGGGCCAAGCTCGGCCAGCCGGTCGACAAGGGCGAGTGGTGGATGACCCCGCAGACCGTCAACGCGGTCAACCTGCCGCTGCAGAACGCACTCAACTTCCCCGCCGCCATCCTGCAGCCGCTATTCTTCGATCCCAAGGCGGATGCCGCCAGCAACTACGGTGCGATCGGCGCCATCATCGGCCATGAAATCAGCCACAGCTTTGACAACCTCGGTGCCGAATTCGACGCCCGGGGCAAGCTCGACAACTGGTGGACGCCGGCCGATCTGGCCCACTTCAAGGCCGCCAGCCAGCAGTTGGTGAAGCAGTTCAACCAGTACCAGGCCCTGCCCGGCCTGCACGTCGACGGCGAGCAGACGCTGGGCGAAAACATCGCCGACGTCTCCGGCCTCACCATCGCCTGGCTCGCCTATCACAAGTCGCTCGACGACAAGCCCGCGCCGGTGATCGATGGCCTCAGCGGCGACCAGCGCTTCTTCCTCGCCTTCGGCCAGGCCTGGCGTTCGAAGATCCGCGATGCCGCCCTGCGCCAGCGCCTGGCCACCGACGTGCACGCGCCTGCCAACTTCCGCGCCCAGACCGTGCGCAATCTCGATGCGTGGTATCCCGCGTTCGAGGTGAAGCCGGGCGAGAAGCTGTATCTGGCACCGAAGGATCGGGTGAAGATCTGGTAAGCGATCCACACGCCGCAAAGGAGAAGGGCCGCATGCGAATGCGGCCCTTCTTGCATTATTTTCGGGATAGTCATCAGACATGGCCTGGCGCTGGAAAGTGCATTTCAGGGTGCCTCATGACTATGTCCCAAAGCGTATCGGCCGCGACAGCGTGACGCGCCCGGCATCGGTCATTCGTGGAGGACCCCGATCGTCCGCAGCCACGCATCGGCCTGCCGGGACCAGCCGGTGATCGGGTTCGCTGTCGCTCGCAAGCCGAACGCATGCCCGCCGTGCGCATACAGATGCATCTCCGCCGGCACCCGCGCCTTGGCCAGCGCGGTGTAGTAAACCAGCGACTGGTTCACGCCATCGACGTAGTCGTCTTCCGCCTGCACCAGAAAGGTCGGTGGCGTCTTGCTGGACACCGGCACATGGGGATTCAACTTGCCGTCACCCCTGGTCAGATGCCCGGGATAAATCGGCATGGCGAAATCCGGGCGGGCACTTTCCCTGTCGGCCGCGTCCACCGGCGCATACAGCTGGCGATCGAAATTCGTGCTGATCTCCGCCACCAGGAAGCCGCCGGCCGAGAATCCCAGCACACCCACCTTGTGCGGATCGACATGCCACTGCGCGGCGTGAAAGCGCACCAGGCGCATCGTTCGCTGCACGTCCTGCAGCGACGACACCGAAAGTGCAAAGTTGTGCGGACGGCAATCGCAGTGCCAGTCGTAGGGCTTGCTGGGCACGCGATATTTCAAGAGCACGCAGGTGATGCCATTGGACGTCAGCCAGTCGCAGGCCTCCGTGCCCTCCAGATCGATGGCCAGTATCTCGAACCCACCCCCCGGAATCACCACAACGGCGGCCCCCGTATTTTTGCCCTTGGGCGCATACACCGTCATCGTCGGCCGGGTCACATTGCTCACCGCAGTCACCGGCTTGCCGGCCAGCAACTTGTCGCTCACCGTCACCTTTTCCGGACCGGGAGCCGGTTGCAGATCCGGTGCCGCCCCAGGCCATATCGCCACCTGCTTGTGCCCGGCAACAGGCTGCCAGATCATCGTCTTCGCCTGCACGCTTGTGCATGCGGCCAACAGCCCGAGGGCAACGATCCAAAGCTTCATGACACTTCTCCCTTGTGGCACCTGGCCAGCGTTGTATGTTCGAGACAACACATCAGATGGAACCCCTCCGCCGATCATGTACGCCTCCCGGGTGCTTCAGCGGCCGCTTTGATGGCTTTTTTCTGCGGAAGAATACGGTCTCGATGAAGTGCCGATGGACCAAGCCTTGCCTGCTTTTTTCTGACCGTGCAGGGAAAGGTGGATCGGCTGATGCAGACGATCGAAAGCGCATTGCTCTGAATGCAGCAATCGCATCGAACATGACCGGAGAGAGTTCCTTCTTGTGGACAGGGTGCGGTTCTGCCTTGAGTGTGCGCAGAAACAGCACAGAGTCATGGCCTGCTTGCCGCTGACCGGCAAGCCCATCCGGTGAAAAGCGGGTTTCAGGCGGTCAAGCGATTCCCAGCCCATCGATGCCGGCGATGGCTGCAGCATCAAACCCCGCCAGCTCCGCGAAACGCCTTCCGCGTTCGGCATAGTCCTTGAACTGATCGAAGCTGGGTGCACCGGGCGAGAGCAGGATCACGCCGTCGGCTGGCGTGAGTACGTTGGCTTCAACCACGGCGGCGGCCAGCTCTGCGACCCGAATGATCGAACAAGACACCCCCCCAGCGCGCAGCGCGTCGGCGATGCGGCCACCGTTGCTGCCCATGCAGACGATCGCATGCGGTGGGGCCGCACGCATGGCCTCGACGAACGGCGTCCAGTCGAGGCCGCGATCATGACCACCGACCAGCACGCTGACGCGGCGACCGTGCAGGCTTTCCAGCGCGGCCAGGGTGGCCAGCGGCGTGGTACTGATCGAGTCGTTGATCCAGTGCCAGCCGTCGTGCTGACCCAGTGGCTGCAGCCGATGTGGCAGCGGTCGAAAGCTTGCCAGCGCTGGCGCCGCCGCCATGGCATCCATGCCGAGTGCGGCCAGTGCGGCCAGCGCAGCGCAGGCGTTGAGCGCGTTGTGCAGTCCCGGGGCAGCCAGTTCCGCGATGGGAAACACCGCCTTGTCGCCGCGTCGTATGAACCCATCGGCGACATGCCAGCCGTGCGGCTGGCCGAACAGCAGTCGATGCGGGTGCGCGCCGGTGTGCTGCAGCAAACCCGGTTGCAGCGCGTTGACCAGCAGTTGCCCGGCCACATCGGCCAGCTGCAATTTGTCCTCGACATAGCGCTCGCGCGAGCCATGCCAGTCGAGGTGCTCCTCATACAGGCTGGTGATCACACCCAGCTCCAGCGAACCGGCCTCGCCGGTCTGAAAGCTGGATAGCTCGATCACCCACAGATCGGCCGACTGATGGTCCAGCTCCAGCAGCGGCAACCCGATATTGCCCGCCAGCGCCGTGCGCAGGCCCAGCGAGCGCGCCAGGTGGGCGAGCATCGCGCTGGTGGTGCTCTTGCCCTTGGTGCCGGTCACCGCGACCACGCGCGCACCCGGGTTCTGCGCAAACCACAGCGCCGTGCCCGAGGTGAAACGCGTGCCGCCCGCCTGCGCCGCCAGCAAGGCCGGCTTGTAGGCGGAAATGCCCGGTGATTTCAGCACTACATCGAAACCGCCCAGCGCGATTGCATCGGGCTCGCCGCCGATCACCTCAAGCGCGGCATCGAACGCTCGCGCCGCGTCGACCTCGGCCGCGCTGCAAAACAGAGTGAAGGCTTGTCGCGGCAACTGCTGACGCAAGGCCGTCAGCGCGGCACGGCCCTCGCGACCGAAACCCCATACCGCGACGCGGCGATTGGCCAGCTCAGCAATCCGCATGGTGTTCCCTCGCCTCCCGTAGGAGCCCGCTGGCGGGCGATGCTTTTGATGCTTTTGCGTGGATGCAGAAGAGCATCGCCCGCCAGCGGGCTCCTACGGTGAAGATGGAAACCCCCATCAGCCGATGTTCGCCAGCGCGCCTTGCAGGCGCGGCGGCACGCTGTGTTCGGGCGACGGTTGCAGCCACGGCTCGAGCGCCAGCTCGGCCACATCGAGCTGGGGCAGGATCTCGCTGCGGAAACGCGCCACCAGTGCATCCTCGGCCCACTCCGGCCGCTGGCTCAGCGCATACATCGCCGCGCGCGCCTCGGCGCCCTCGCCCACGCATTCGAACGGCTTGTGATCCTGGTATTCCATCAGCGAGTCAAAACCGGCCGCCTGCGTCTCGTCGTCGAGCAGGTTGCGACCGAAGATCGACAGCAGCCGCGGCTTGGGCAGGAACGGCGCCAGCGCCAGGAACACGAAGTGACATTTCGGGCAATGCCCGCACCAGCGATCGACCGGCCTGGGGCCGAGCAGCTTGAAGTTGCGGTTGCAACTGGAGAAGGAGTCGAAATACGGTGTCAACCGGGCGAACGCGCGGGTGATCGCCAGCTCGGAATACGGCCGCAGCAGCGAGCAGTAGTCCAGATCGGCGGCGACGTGCGTGTGCAACCAGTCGCCCAGCAGCTGCTCAAAGGCGTAACCCTTGCTCCACTGGTGGTTCACCTGCTGGCCGTCGTACTCCAGCGTGGCGGCCGAGGCCGAGCGCTCGTTGGCGAAGGCGATCGAATCGTAGCCATACAGGATCGCGGCGACAGCGAGGATCGCCGAGTTCACCGCGGTCACCGGGATATGGCCGTTCCACGCCCCGTGCCGGTTCAACTCGAACAGCCCCGGCGCCAGTTCGCGCTGGATGTTCAACATGGGCAGGCCGGTGCGCTCGGCGCAGGCGGCGATCAGCGGGGAGTTGCCCACCCACACCGCGGTCGCCTCGCCACCGATCGACTTGATCGCCTCCACCGCCACCAGCGAGTCCTTGCCGCCACCGATCGGCACCAGGGTGCGTTTGGGCAGGCCCAGCGCCTGCGCCGCAGGCTGGCTCGTGCCGCCACGCGGAAAGGCCACGCGATCACGCAGATCGAGCTTGTTGCGATAGGCAAACTCGGCCAGCCCGTGCAGGTACAACGCCTGCAGCAGGTCGGCCGTACCGTCGTCCAGCGGGCCATCGGCCAGCTCGATCTTCGGTGGCACGCCCGCCTTGTAGTAGCTGACGCCAGCAATCAGGTGCAGCAGCTTCAGGGCCGCATCGAACGCCGCGCGGCGCTGGACGGGAATCGCCGGCGCCTGCGGAAAGCGAATCCGCTCGATCAGCTCCTCGCCATCATCGAACGCATAGCCGAGCTCGGCCACGCCATCGGCATAGCGGCAGCGGGTGAAACGGAACACCTGGGTCAGGCGCGGTTGCATCGTTGTCGTCACTCTTCACTCTCCGGCGCGAACTGCCCCCTCTCCCCTGCGGGGAGAGGGTTGGGGTGAGGGGCTGTGCTGGCCACAGCCTCCAGGACCACCTCAAGCACGCTCTCGATGTTCATCAATACGTCATTGTTCCAGAAACGCAGCACGCGGTATCCCCCGGCTTGCGAATGTTGCGTGCGGCGGTCGTCGTAATCCACCTGTTCCGCGTGCTGGCCGCCATCGAGCTCGACGATCAGCATGCTGTCGGTGCAGACGAAATCGACGATGTAACGGTCGATTTCGTGCTGGCGGCGAAATTTGTGACCGCACAGTTGCCGGTTGCGCAGGTGACGCCAGAGTTTCTGTTCGGCGTCGGTCATGTTCTGGCGCAGTCCGCGCGCACGGTCCACGTTTTGGCGTTTCATCCTTGAAAGGCTCCGTTTTAGCTGGTTTGGGGCGGCGTGGCCCCTCACCTCGATCCTCGGCAATCGCTCCCTGCATTGCTCTACCTCCAGCATCCATGCAGTCGTCTCCCGAAAGGGGAGAGGAGGAAAGGCGTCACTCGATGATGATCTCCTCGGCCTCATCGCGCATGTTGTACGGGCTGGACATGACCTTGCCGTAGGCGCCGGCCTGGGCCACCAGCATCACGTCGCCCTCCTGCGCCTCGGGCAGACGCCGGTCGGTACCGAGCACGTCGCCGCTCTCGCAGATGGGGCCGACGACCTGGAACAGGCCGGTGGCCGGTTCGTCGAGCCGGCTCAGATTGACGATCTCGTGCCAGGCATCGTACAGCGCGGGCCGGATCAGGCTGTTCATGCCGGTATCGAGGCCGAGGTAGCGCAAGGCGCCCTTGCCCTTCTGCTGGGTCACCCGCGCCAGCAGCACGCCGGCGTCGGCGACCAGGTAGCGGCCCGGCTCCATCCACAGCTGGTAGTGCGGATACGCCGCCTTGACCTCGCGCAGCACGCGGTCCAGTGCGGCGATGTCCAGCTTCGCCTCGCCCGGATGCGAGGGCACGCCGAGACCGCCGCCGATATCGATGAAGCTGACGCTGCCGATACGCTCGGCGAGACTGGCGAGCTGGGCGTAGACCTCGCCCCAGTGGCCTTCATCGAGGATGCCCGAGCCCAGGTGCGCATGCAGACCGCGCACGGTGACGCCGTGGGCGTCGGCCAGTCGCAGGAAGGCGTCGATCTGCTCGACCGGCAAGCCGAACTTGCTGCCGCTGCCGCCGGTGCGGACCTTTTCGTGATGACCCAGGCCACGTCCCAGATCTACCCGCAGGACGATCTCGCGGCCACGGAAGAGCTCGCCCCAGTGCTCCAGCGGATACAGCGAATCCAGCGACACCGTGGCGCGCGTGGTCAGCGCCCAGGCGTAATCTCCGCGCGGAGCAAAGTTGGGCGTAAACAACAGCGGCGCCGATTCGGGTACGGCAGCCATCACCGCCCTCATCTCGCCCGGCGAGACGCACTCAAAGCCGAAGCCTTCCTGCGCCAGCGCCGCCAGGATCGCCGGATGCGTATTGGCTTTCACCGCATAGTGCATCCGATCCACCGCGGCCAGCGTCTTCAACTCACGCGCCTGCTGGCGCACGGTGGGCAGGTGATAGACGTAGCGCGGCGTGGCCTCGGCGCCCAATGCCAGCAGTTGCTGGCGTCGCTCGATGCGCCACCAGGCGTCGATCGCCAGCGGCACGTCGCCACTGCCATACAGGGTCTGCCAGCTCGGCCCGAACAACTCGCTGTCGTCGGTGCGCAGCGCACCGGCGCCGATCAGCAGTTCGTGCAGGTGTGGCAGCAACTCGTCGACCACGCTCTCGTCCACCACGAAGGTGAGATTGAGATTGTTCGACGACTGCGAAATCATGTGCACGCGCAACTGACCGAACTCGGCCAGCACCGCGGACAGCGTATGCAGCATCGAACGCATGCCGCGCCCGACCATGCTGATCGCGGCACACGGCGCAATCACCTTGACCCGGCACACCTTGGCCAGATCACTGGCCAGCGCGGCGATGGCGTCCGAATCGAGCAGGTTCTCGGTGGGGTCGAGCGACACCGTGACATTGGTTTCCGCCGATCCGATCAGGTCCACCGACAGGCCGTGCTGCTTGAACTGGGCGAACACGTCGGCGAGAAAGCCCACCTGCTGCCACATGCCGACCGACTCCATCGACACCAGGGTGATGCCCTTGCGCGCGCTGATCGCCTTCACGCTAGGTGCGTGTTCGCGCACCTGCGGCCCGATCACCGTACCTTCCAGCTCGGGGCGATTGGTGTCCTTGATCAGCAGGGGCACGCGCGGCTCGCGCAGCGGTGACAGGCAGCGCGGATGCAGCACCTTGGCACCGGTCGAAGCGATTTCCTGTGCCTCTTCGTAATCGAGCTTCTGCAGCAGCCGCGCACTGGGCACCTGGCGTGGATTGGCGGTGAACATGCCGGCCACGTCGGTCCAGATTTCCACCCGCAGCGCCTTCAGCAGCGCGCCGAAATACGAGGCCGACGTGTCGGAACCGCCGCGACCCAGCAACACCGTGCGCCCCCGGCCCTTGCCATCGTCGGCCTCGCGGGCGATGAAACCCTGGGTGATGAAGACCTCGCCCAGCGCGGCCAGCCGCGCGTTGAGCGCCGGATCAGGCTTCGCCTCGACCATCGCCGAGAGCAGCCGCGTGCGCTCATTCTGGTTCGGTGGCGCGATCGCGGTGAGGCATTCCCGCGCATCCAGCCACTGCGTGGGCAGTCCGCTGTGGCTCAGAAAAGCCGCACCCAGCGCACTCGACATCAGCTCGCCATGCGCCTGCACCTGCGCCTGCCAGGCCAGTTCACCCAGCGCCGCCGGCCCCTGCTCGGCCAGCTCGGCCAGGTCATGCAGCCGCGCACCAAGCGTCTCGGGCAGCGCCAGTTGCATATGCTCAAGCAACTCGTAATGACGCTGACTGATCGCCCGCGCCGCCTCGATCCGTTTGCTCCGATCCTCCACCTTGCACAGCGCTTTCAGCGCATCGGTCATCCCCGCCAATGCCGATACCACCACCAGCACATGTGCACCTTCGGCACGACGGCTGGCGACCAGCTCAAGGATGTTCTGCCAGCGCGGCACGGTAGCGACGCTGGTACCGCCGAACTTCATCACCACCCAGGGGGCGGTGGCAGGCAGCGGCTCAGGGGTTGGCAGGCTCACGGCAATCCGGTGTCGTTGAAGGAAAAATGCGTCCGCCAGTGTTGCGCCGCGGCAAAGCAAATGCAATGGGCTCGCTTAATTCCCTATTTGGACGTTTAGACTTCCAAGAAAAAAATAGGATCATCTGCCCGTAAACTCTCACGCATCGTCGATATCTTCGTGCGCGCAGCGCAGCGCAGCGCAGCGCAGCGCATGCACTTGCACTTGCTCTTGCCACACCACTCCCTTGTGAGGCGGTGAGACGCGGACGAAAGGCCCGCAGGGGCATTGGCAAGGATGCCAATGCCTTTTCGCCAGGACAGGAGTCCTGTCGAAAAGCCCGGCCGCGGCTCACGGACTTGTCGGGCGCAGCCCGGCAAGCGCCGAGGAGGGTGCCCCTCTCTCTGGTTACTCTCTCTCGGGCAAGCGAGAGAGAGTAACTCGCCCTCCGCAGGAGGGTGAAACGCTCTTGATCCAATGCTTCAGCATGAGCTGACGCACACCGCTACACGATGCTTTCCTCTAACGAAATCAGAAGCCAAGGTGCTCTATGCGCCCCCCCCTTACTGAACCACCACCGGAATCCGACCGATCCGCGCCTGCCACTCCTTCGGCCCCGTCTGGTGCACCGACGTGCCCGCCGAATCCACCGCCACCGTCACCGGCATATCCTCCACCGTGAACTCGTAAATCGCCTCCATCCCGAGGTCGGCGAAACCGACCACACGCGAAGCCTTGATCGCCTTGGAAACAAGATACGCCGCACCACCGACCGCCATCAGATACACCGACTGATGCTTCTTAATCGCCTCGATCGCCGCCGGCCCACGCTCGGCCTTGCCGACCATGCCGAGCAGGCCGGTCTGCGCCAGCACCTGCTCGGTGAACTTGTCCATCCGCGTCGCCGTGGTGGGGCCGGCCGGGCCGACCACCTCGTCACGCACCGGATCGACCGGGCCTACGTAGTAGATGAAGCGTCCCTTGAAATCCACCGGCAGCGGCTCGCCCTTGTTCAGCATTTCGACCATGCGCTTGTGCGCGGCGTCGCGGCCTGTCAGCAACTTGCCATTGAGCAGCAGGGTTTCGCCGGGTTTCCAGCTGGCCACGTCCTCACGCGTCACCGTGTCCAGGTTCACCCGACGGCCCTTGGAACTGTCGTAGGTGAGCTGCGGCCAGTCCTTCAGCGACGGCGGATCGAGCATCACCGGGCCGGAACCGTCCAGCGTGAAATGTGCATGCCGGGTCGCCGCGCAATTCGGGATCAGCGCCACCGGCAAGTTGGCCGCGTGAGTCGGGTAGTCCTTGATCTTGATGTCGAGCACGGTGGTCAGCCCGCCCAGGCCCTGCGCACCGATGCCCAGCGCATTGACCTTGTCGTACAGCTCGATGCGCAATTCTTCGGCGCGAGTGGACGGACCGCGAGCGATCAGCTCCTGGATGTCGATCGGCTCCATCAGCGCTTCCTTGGCCAGCAGCATCGCCTTCTCGGCGGTGCCGCCGATGCCGATGCCGAGCATCCCCGGCGGGCACCAACCGGCGCCCATGGTCGGCACGGTCTTGAGCACCCAGTCGACGATCGAGTCGGACGGATTGAGCATCGCGAACTTGGATTTGGCCTCCGAGCCGCCGCCCTTGGCCGCAACGATCACGTCGACCTTGTTGCCCGGCACCACCTTCATGTTGACCACGCCCGGGGTGTTGTCCTTCGTGTTGACTCGCTTGCCGGCCGGATCGGCCAGGATGCTGGCGCGCAGCTTGTTGTCGGGGTGGTTGTAGGCGCGGCGCACGCCCTCGTTGACCATGTCCTCCACGCTCATGGTCGCGTCGTCCCAGCGCACGTCCATGCCGATCTGCAGGAACACGGTGACGATGCCTGTGTCCTGGCAGATCGGCCGGCGGCCTTCGGCGCACATGCGCGAGTTGATCAGGATCTGCGCGATCGCATCGCGCGCCGCCGGGCTCTGCTCGCGATCGTACGCGCTGGCGAGGCTGCGGATGTAGTCGACCGGGTGGTAGTAGCTGATGTACTGCAGCGCATCGGCGATCGACTGGATGAAGTCTTCCTGCCGGATCGAGGACGGGCCAATCTGGCCGGGCGAACGCAAGCAGGGGGGCGCGGTGGACGTGTCGGCGATGTCGCTCACAGGAATCTGGCTGGCCGCGGAGGGCCCCCATTCTAGCGGTTGCGTCTTGCCGGCCCGTTGCGCGCTCGACGGCGCACCCGCTGGTTTCGGCTTTACGGCGTGACGCCGGTCACGAGCAACCGCCGCAGCACTCGCTGCCGGGACCGCTGTGCGGCGCGGCACTGCTGGCGCGGTAACCCGCCGCAGCCAAGGCATCCAGCGCCTGGCGCTCGGTCAGCAGCCCCTCCACGCGGACACGCTTGTCTGCCACCTCGACGGTGACGCTGGCAGTGGGGTCGCGGGACAGGATTGCCTGCTCGATTGCATCGCTGCACGTGTCGCGGGTGATGTCTTCCAGGTCGAACAACATGACGGGCTCCAAAATTGTCGCCGACCCAGGACGGCAGGCGGGTGAGGCATCAGGATTCCACGTAGAGGCGGGCCAGGCCTTGACCGAGATCATGCGCGGGGGCAATCGATCTTGCGCGTCGATCGCGCAGCACCACATCCGGCCGGCTTCACTTGCCAGCGACCGGGCGAAGGCACAATTCACGGATGCCTCGCGCACGCAAATCTACATCCCCGCCCTCAAGCGACGAACCCGCCCCCTCAGACACCAGCGCGACCAAGCCGAGCCTGCGCGAGCGTTTCGATGCGCTGCGCAACCTGCCGCCGTTCCTGCGCCAGATCTGGGCCACCAGCCCGGCGCTGACCCTGACCACCCTCGGGCTGCGCGTCGTTCGCGCTTTCCTGCCGGTCGCGATGCTGTACGTGGGC
>JBBQQL010000079.1:0-18384 GCA_038215995.1 Lysobacterales bacterium | reverse complement strand
AAGGACGATCCGGCCTCCGGCGGTCGCCACAAGGTGTGGGGCAGCAAGCCATTGTGGGTGCTGCCGCAGACCTCCACCATCGCCTCGCACCTGCCCAAGGCCTTCGGTACGGCCGTGGCGATCGAGCAGGCGCGTCGGATCGGTCATCAACTGCCGATTCCGGCAGACAGTATTGCGATCTGCTCGTTCGGCGATGCCTCCAGCAACCATGCCAGCGCGCAGACCGCGTTCAACGCGGCGGCGTGGACGGCGTACCAGAAGCTTCCTGCGCCCGTGTTGTACGTTTGCGAGGACAACGGTATCGGCATTTCGGTGAAGACGCCGGGCGGGTGGATCGCCAGCAACTTCCAGCACCGTGAGCACCTCGACTATTTCTACGCCGATGGCCTTGATCTGGCCGAAGGCTATGCGCAAGTGCAGCGCGCGGTGGAACATTGCCGCCGCACGCGTCGCCCGACCTTCCTGCACCTGCGCACGACGCGGGTGATGGGCCACGCCGGCACCGATTTCGAAATCGAGTGGCGCAGCATCGAGGAGCTGTTCGCGGTTGAGGCCACCGATCCGCTGCTGCGTTCGGCCGGTATCGCGCTGGAGTCCGGGCTGTACTCGAAGGATGAATTGCTGAACTTGTACGAGGCCACCCGCAAGCGTTGTTTTGCCGCAGCCGAGGACGCCGATTCACGGCACCGGCTGACCTCGCTGGCGGATGTGATGAAGCCGCTGGCACCGTATACGCCGGCGGCAGTGAAGGTCGAGGCTGAGCGGGCCGATTACGCGGAAAAGCGCATGGCGGTATTCGGCAGCGAGGACAAACTGCCGGAAAAGCTGCCGCCGCGGCATCTGGCGATCCAGATCAACCAGGCCCTGCACGATCTGCTGGCGAAGTATCCGCAGGCCCTGCTGTTCGGTGAGGACGTGGCGCAGAAGGGCGGCGTATATACGGTCACCAAGGGCCTCAACAAGACCTTCAAGGGCAGTCGTGTGTTCAACACGTTGCTGGACGAGACGATGATCCTGGGCATGGCCCAGGGCTACGCCAACATGGGCATGCTGCCGCTGCCGGAGATCCAGTACCTGGCCTATTTCCACAACGCCTGCGACCAGATTCGCGGTGAGGCGGCGTCGCTGCAGTTTTTCTCCAACGACCAGTACCGCAATCCGATGGTGATGCGGGTGGCCTCGCTGGGTTATCAGAAGGGCTTTGGCGGTCACTTCCACAACGACAACTCGATTACCGCCTTGCGTGATATTCCCGGACTGGTCGTGGGTTGTGCGAGCCGCGGCGACGATGCAGCAAAAATGCTGCGCACGATGATGGCCCTGGCCAGGGTGGATGGCCGGGTCTGTGCGTTCCTCGAACCGATCGCCTTGTACATGACCAAGGATCTTTACGAAGCGGGCGATGGCCAGTGGCAGTTCGACTATCCGGCGCCGAACGAATCGATGACCCTCGGCGAGGGACGTGTCTATGCCGAGGGCGCTGACGACCTGGTGGTGTTTACCTTCGGCAATGGCGTGCCGATGGCCTTGCGCGCAGCGCGCACGATCGAGCAGGAGCTCGGCTGGCAGGTACGCGTGGTCGACCTGCGCTGGCTGGCTCCTCTCAACGACGGCTTCATTGCCGCACAGGCAAAAACCGCCAGACGCATCATGGTGCTGGACGAAGGACGCAAGAGTGCCGGTGTAGGCGAGGGTGTGATCACCGCGATCGTCGAAGGTGGGCTTGGCGCCACGCCGCTGCGGCGGGTGGTTGGTGCCGATACGTTCACACCGTTGGCGGGAGCGGCGCTGTTGGTGTTGCCGGGCGAGGCCGAGGTGGTGGCGGCAGCGCGGGAGCTGGCCCACGACAAGTAGAAACCTGCGTGGCAGGCCTGGTCAGCGTTCGCTCTTGCGCGTTCCCACCGCATGCAGGCGACGCCGGTCCGGCTGCGCGGGGGCAACGCCGTCGTTGTAGAGAAATACCCGGTTGCGGCCGTTGAGCTTGGCGTCATACATGGCCTGGTCGGCGCGTTCGATCAGCGCGCCCAGCTCATCGCGTTCCTGCCGCATGGCGACACCAATGCTGATGGTGAGCAAGTCGGAGCCCTCGCTCACCGGTATCTCCAGCCGGTGCACGCGACGGCACAGCCGTGTCGCGATATGCATCGCCTGTTGCCGCGTGGTGCTGTCGAGCAGGGCGACGAATTCCTCGCCACCGTAGCGCCCCAGAATATCCGCGGGACGCAATTCGGCCTGCAGTGCCTTGGATACCGCGACCAGCGCAAGGTCACCGGCATGGTGGCCGTGGCAGTCGTTGAGGCGCTTGAAGTGGTCCAGGTCTAGGAACAGCATTGCCATCGGTCGGGGCTGGCCACTGGCCAGCAGAGTATTGGCGCGATCGCTCCAGCCGCGTCGATTGAGTACGTTGGTGAGCGCGTCATGATCGGCCAGTACACGCACGAAGTCGCGATCATGGCGAAGTCGTAGCGCGCGATCGGCGAGGCCGAGCGACAACACCAGCGCTTCGAAGGCGCCGCCGGCCAGGCTGGCATCATTGAGCCAGGTCATCTCCGGCAGTGCGCCGCTGACCTGCGCACTGGTCATCGCGGTCAGCATCAGCAGAGGTGTCCATCCGACCAGGAAAAACCAGGCCTGGCGAGAGCCGCGCGCCGCCGCGACGATGGCTGCGACGAGCAACAAGACCGCGCCGATCATCAGCAGCGGATTGAGCAGCATCTGCGCGATATCGATCAGTGCCGGGATGCCACTGCAGCGCAGCAGCACCAGTTGGATCATGCCGACGGCCACCGCCATGATCGGCACCCGCAGCAGCCGGGCGTAACGCTGCAGTTCGCAAAATCGCATCATGAACAGCGAGGCGAAGGCTACCGACAAGGCCACCGACGCAACGCCGACCATCACCGCCATGCCGGCCAGCCACTGCCACTCCAGCGGATGGAACACGAAGCCGGTCTGGATACCCTGGATCAACGCGTAACAAAGGATGTAGCCGGCATACCAGCCGAACGTGAAATCGCGCAACATCAAGGCAAAACACAGCGCCATGATCACCATCGCCAGCATCACCGCCAGACAGGCGCTGGCAAACACCAGCCATTGCGCGTCCTGGTGCAGATACTCATTTAGCGGCTGCAACTGGAATTGAACCGGTGCACTCAGCACGGGCGAGGGCTCGAACCTGAGCAGGAACGGTGCGGAGCCGGCCATGCCCGAGGGAACGCGCCAGACCAGCCGGCCATGGCCGTGCAAGCCTGCGTTGAAATCATCCATGGCCAGTGTTTCAGACTGGCCATCGGCGTAGACGGTGACGTCGCCCAGCGGCGCGGGATAGATCGTCAATACACGCTCGGTATTGTTCCAGGGGGGTTGCGGGGCAAGCACCACCCAGCTGCCGTCGGTGTTGCGCGGAAAGCTGTGCAACAGGGCCGGCTCGAAGCTCTTCAGCTGGCCGGCCTGATACTCGGCCATAACATGCGGTGGGCTGTCGCCTGGGCCCGCTTCTCGCCAGGCACCGTTGAGTGGCGTCGCAGCGTGCGACACGCCTAGCCACAGCAAGCCGAGCACAAAGCCACATCCGCGCCGCCAGCGGCGTTCGGAAGCAGGCCATGTGATGCATGTATGCATTCGGCTTTCCCTGATTAATGTGAATCTTGCCAAGACTGTCGGCAAGGATGTCAATTCCCGGCGAAATGAAAGATTGAACGCCGTGCCGACCGTCTGTGAGGGGCTGCTTCGGCCGGCTTTCGCCGTAGCCTGGCTGCGCTTGGTCCACAGTCGACACTGCGTCATTGGACTGTTGGGTGTTAAGCACGCCTCGTGCCAGCACCAGCATGGGTGCCGGCAGGAGCACGGTCAGGGGTTGTGCCGCGTGTTCGCGCGGGCGCGAGGTGTCTTCAATCAGCCCAGAATGGCTCGATTAGGACCCACAGAGTCATGCCGAGGGGTGTTCCCCGCCCCGTAGATCGATCATCGTGTCCTGCATCAGCCTCATCGCGGCCGGCGGGCGCCCAGCAGGATCAGCACTTCCTGGGCGCTGCGGATGCGTTCGCTGGCACCGGGCAGGTCGAGGATCACTTTCAGTTTGTCCTGACCGTCAAGCTTGTACACGCGGGGCAGGCTCTGGATCAGCTTGATGATGGTCATCGGATCGATCTCGGGCTTTTCCCGGAACACGATTCGGCCACCGTTGGCACCAAAGTCGAGTTTGCGGATGCCAAGCGGGGTGGCCATCAGCTTGATGCTGGCCACGGCGAACAAGTGCTTGGTGCTGTCCGGAAGCAGGCCAAAGCGGTCGATCATCTCCACCTGCAGGTCGCGCAACTCGTCCTCGCTGTGGGCGCTGGCGATGCGCTTGTACAGGGTCAGGCGGGCATGTACGTCACCGAGGTAATCGTCGGGGATCAGCGCCGGCAGGTGCAGCTCCACTTCGGTCTCATGTTCGCTGCTGAGGTCGAAGTCGGGAATCTTGCCGGAGCGCAGCGCGCGTACGGCGCGGTCCAGCAGTTCGGTGTACAGGCCGAAGCCGATCTCCTGAATCTGACCGGACTGCTCGTCACCCAGCAGCTCGCCGGCGCCACGAATTTCCAGGTCGTGGGTGGCCAGGGTGAAGCCGGCGCCGAGTTCTTCCAGCGAGGCCAGTGCCTCCAGCCGCTTCTGTGCGTCGGCGGTGATCGACTTGCGGTCAGGCACGACCAGATAGGCGTAGGCACGGTGATGCGAACGCCCCACGCGGCCGCGCAACTGATGCAGCTGGGCGAGGCCGAAGCGGTCGGCGCGATCGATGATGATGGTGTTGGCGGTGGGGATATCGATGCCGGTTTCGATGATGGTGGTGCACACCAGCACGTTGAAGCGCTGGCGGTGGAAATCCGCCATCACGCCCTCCAGTTCGCGTTCGGGCATCTGGCCATGGGCGACGCGGATGCGTGCCTCGGGCACCAGCTCCTCCAGCTCGCGCACGATGCGCTCGATGCTCTGCACCTCGTTGTGCAGGAAATACACCTGGCCGCCGCGCGCCAGCTCGCGCTGCAATGCCTCGCGGATCGTGGCCGGGTCCCAGGCCGAAATGAAGGTACGCACGGCCGAGCGGTGCGCCGGCGGGGTGGCGATCAGGGAGAGGTCGCGCAGGCCGGCCATTGCCATGTTCAGCGTGCGCGGGATCGGCGTGGCGGTCATGGTCAGCAGGTCGACCTCGGCGCGCAGCTTCTTCAGCTGCTCTTTCTGGCGCACACCGAACCGCTGCTCTTCGTCGACGATGACCAGGCCCAGGTTCTTGAACTTGATGTCCGGCATCAGCAGCTTGTGGGTGCCGACGATCACGTCGATCTGGCCATCGGCGAGGCGCTTCAGTGCCTCGTTCACTTCCTTGGTCGACTTGAAGCGCGACAGCACGTCGACGCGCACCGGCCAGTCGGCAAAGCGGTCGGCAAAGTTCCGGTAGTGCTGCTGCGCGAGCAGGGTAGTGGGCACCAGTACGGCGACCTGCTTGCCGGCGGTGGCGGTGGCGAACGCGGCGCGCAGGGCGACCTCGGTCTTGCCGAAACCGACATCGCCGCAGATCACCCGGTCCATCGCGCGTGGCGCGGCGAGATCGCCCAGCACGGCCTCGATCGCACTCTCCTGGTCGGGGGTTTCCTCGAACGGAAAGCTCCGCCCGAATTCCTCGACCAATTGCATGTCAATCGGCATCGACTCACCACCGCGCGCCGCGCGCTGCGCATAGATGGCGAGCAGTTCGGCGGCGACATCGCGCACCTTTTCCGCCGCTTTCCTGCGTGCGCGCTCCCACGCGTCGCCACCGAGCGAGTGCAGCGGTGCCAGCTCCGGCGCCGTGCCCGAGTAGCGGCTGACCAGGCCCAGTTGCGACACCGGCACATACAGCTTGTCGCCCTTGGCGTATTCGATGGTGAGGAATTCGCCATCCATGCCGCCCACATCCATCGACATCAGGCCCTGGTAGCGGCCCACGCCATGGTCGACATGGACGATGGGTGCACCCAGGGTCAGTTCGGTGAGATCGCGGATGATGCTTTCGGGGTCGCGCGCGGTGCCGCGTCGGCGCTTGCGGTCGCGCTCGCTGCGCACGCGCTCGCCGTAGAGCTCGCGCTCAGTGAGCACGGTGAGCGCCGGCTTGTTCAGCGCAAAGCCCTGTTCGAGCGAGGCGATGGTGATGGCGAAGCGAAGCGGCGTGCTGGCCGAATCGGCGCCCGGCGCGAAGGCAGCCCAACTATCCACCAGTTCCGGTTTCAACCCGGCGGCAGCCAGGGTCTGGATCAGCGCCTCGCGACGGCCCGGTGAATCGGCGGCGATCAGCACCCGGCCGGGGTAAGCGCCGAGGAAATGACTCAGCGACACGCCGGGCTCCTCGCCCTTGCGATTGAGCGGCACATCGGGCGCGGGCTGGGTGCCGCTGTCGATCGCGTGTTCGTGGCTGGCCTGGACCAGCTCGACCCGCAGACGCTTGTTGAGCTGTTCGCGCAATTGTTCCGGCGGCAGGTACAGCTCGGCCGGTGGCAGCACCGGACGCTCGATGTCGTGGGCGCGCTGATCGTAGCGTTCGGCGGTCTGCGTCCAGAACTGGTCGGCGGCTTCGCCGGCGGCTTCACCGAGCACGAACAGGGCGTTGTCGGCGACATAGTCGAACAGCGTGGCGGTGCGCTCGAAGAACAGCGGCAGGTAGTACTCGATGCCGCCCGGGGTGACACCTTCCTTCATGTCCTGATACAGCGGGCAGCGGCGCACGTCGATCGGGAAGCGTTCGCGCAGGTTGCCGCGGAACTGTTTGGCGGCCTCCTCGGTCACGGGGAATTCGCGAGCGGGCAGCAGCTCGATCTTTTCCACCTGGTGCTGCGAGCGCTGGGTTTCCGGATCGAAGCTGCGGATCGATTCCACTTCATCGTCGAACAGTTCGATGCGGTAGGGCTCGGCGGTACCCATCGGAAAGATGTCGAGCAGGGCGCCGCGTACAGCAAAGTCACCGGGTTCGGCCACCTGCGGCACATGTCGATAGCCGGACGCTTGCAACCGTCGTTGTTCGGCGGCGAGGTCCAGCTTCTGGCGCCTGGCCAGCACCAGGCCCGAGCCGGTGATATGCGCACGCGGCGCGATTCGCTGCATCAAGGTGGCAATCGGCACCACCAGCACGCCCCGCGTCACCGAGGGCAGCTGATACAGCGTGGCGATGCGCTGCGAAACAATGTCGGGATTGGGACTGAAGGCGTCGTAGGGCAGCGTTTCCCAGTCGGGGAAATGCAGTACCGGCAGGTTGCCGGCAAAGATGCTCAGCTCGGATTCCAGCGCCTGGGCACGCTGCGAATCACGGGTGACTGCCACCAGCAAGCCGTCATGCGAACGTGCCGCTTCGGCGATCATCAGCGCACGGGCGGAGCCGTGCGGCTGGATCCAGAAACGGCGCTGCCTGGGTGTGCTCGGTAGCGGCGGGTGCTTGATCAGACTGGGGGACATAGGGCGCGCAGGTTCAGGGCGCTGCCATCAAGCCGCGCCGGGGAAAGCGGGCAAGTGTAACGCGACAGCCCCGGCGGACCGGGGCTGTTTCTGCAGCGTGCGTGGATTCAGAGCTTGAGTCGGATCAGGGCGGTGCCGGGCTCGTCCGGCACCAGGCGCTGGGTAAAGCCGAGCTCCTGGCACAGGTGCAGCATCGGCCGGTTTTCATGCAGAACGTAACCCCAGATCTCGGCCAGCCCGCGGCGGCGGCTGTCTGCCACCAGATGGTGCATCAGGTTGGCACCCAGGCCGAGGCGGGCCCAGTCATGCTCTACCAACACCGAAAACTCGGCGCTGTCGGTGGCCTCGTCGACGTAGATCCGGCCTACGCCGCGCATTTCGGCCGGCTGCACCGACTCGTCCATCAATACGTAAGCGGTCTCCAGTTGTGGATCGATACGGCACAGGCGCTGGGCCATGGGTGCCGGCAGTTCGGACATCGCGTGCAGAAAGCGGCGGCGGATCTCTTCGGGCGACAGCCGGCGAAAGCAGCGTTGCATGGCGGCCACATCGCCCGGCTCGATCATGCGCAGTACCAGCGGACGACCATCCTGGGTCATCACCGGCTCACCGCGCGGGGTGGGCGAGATGCTGGCGCGGGCGAAGCGCTCGCTGCTGCGGGGCGGAATCGTGGCCAGGCGGGTGGGGGCAGAGAATTCGATGGCAGGGATCATGACGGCTCCATACTTTGACGTATTGTGTGCAGTGCAGCATGAATTTGCAATGACCGGATGTGATCAAAAGGCGAGCAAAAGAGGTGTCCTTCCAAGTCGTTAGTCTATTTTCTGCTGCGGTACAAAAAGCGGTCGTGGCAGACAGCGTTGCCGGCCTTGCGCACAATGTGGGCTGGAATGGCATGCGGGAGTGGCAATGAAGCAGCATCTGGGTGCGCTGGCACTGCTGGTCGATGACTATGACGAGGCGATCGCCTGGTATACGCGGGCGCTTGGCTTCGAGTTGATCGAAGACATCGATCAGGGAAACAAGCGCTGGGTGCTGTTGGCACCAGCGGGGTCCACCGAGACGCGTTTGCTGCTGGCCAAGGCCAACGGCGACGAGCAGGCCGCGCGCGTCGGCAATCAGACCGGTGGCCGCGTATTTCTGCTGCTGCACACCGATGATTTTCAGCGCGACTGGCAGCGCATGCGCGAGCAGGGCGTGCACTTTCGCGAGGAGCCGCGGCACGAGGCCTACGGCACGGTCGCGGTATTCGAGGACTTGTACGGAAATGCGTGGGACTTGCTGGAAATGAAGGCCTGAGGGTGGCGGCGAGTCGCCGCCCGCCGAAGCGGGGCAGCAACGTGCCGGCCGGGGGTGATTCAGCCCAGCATCTTCTGCAGCGCCTGGGCGGCGGGCTCCGACGAGGCCGGGTTCTGGCCGGTGATCAGCAAGCCATCGGTGACCACGTAGGGCTGCCAGTCGGCGCCCTTGGAATAGCTGCCGCCGTTCTTCTGCAGCATGTCCTCGACCAGGAACGGCACGACCTTGGTGAGGCCTACCGCCTCTTCCTCGGTGTTGGTGAAGCCGGTCACCGACTTGCCGTTCACCACCGAACTGCCATCGGCGCCCTTCGTGTGGCGCAACACGCCGGGCGCATGACAGACAGCGGCAACGGGCTTGCCGGCCTTGAACATGGCTTCGATCAGGGCGATCGAGTGGGCATCTTCGGCCAGATCCCACAACGGGCCGTGGCCGCCGGGATAGAACACGGCGTCGAAATCAGCGGCAGAAACGTCCTGCAGCTTGCCGGTGCTGGCCAGCAAGGCCTGCGCCGGGGCATCGGCCTTGAAGCGGCGCGTATCGTCGGTTTGGGACGAAGGGTCATCGCTCTTGGGATCCAGCGGCGGCTGGCCGCCGAGCGGGCTGACCAGGGTGATATCGGCGCCGGCATCCTTGAATGCGTAGTACGGCGCGGCGAATTCTTCGAGCCAGAAGCCGGTCTTCTCGCCGGTGTTGCCCAGTTGGTCGTGTGAGGTCAGCACCATCAGAATTTTCATGTGGATTCCTTGTTGGGGGGTTTATGTAGGGAGTGACGTAGTGATCGCGAGCGCTCTATTCAGCGGCGACGCGCACCACCAGCTTGCCGAAGTTGCTGCCCTTGAGCAGTCCGATGAAGGCTTGCGGCGCCTGATCGAGGCCGTCGACGATGTCTTCGCGAAACTTGATCTTGCCTTCGCTCACCCACTGGCTCATCTGCGGCAGAAACTCGCCGTAGCGATGGCCGTAGTCGTCGAAGATGATGAAGCCCTGCATCTTGATGCGCCGGGTCAGCAGGGTGCCGGCAAGCAGGCCCAGACGATCCGGGCCAGGCGGCAAGGCGGTGGCGTTGTAGTTGGCGATGAGTCCGCATACCGGCACGCGGGCCGAGACGTTCAGCAGCGGCAACACCGCGTCGAATACCGCGCCGCCGACGTTCTCGAAATACACATCAATGCCTTGCGGGCAGGCGGCTGCTAGTTCGGCAGCGAAATCAGGGCTGTGATGATCGATACACGCATCGAAACCCAGTTGATCGACTACATAGCGGCACTTTTCGGCACCGCCGGCGATGCCGACGCTACGGCAGCCCTTGAGCTTGGCGATCTGGCCGACCACCGAGCCCACCGCGCCGCTGGCCGCGGCCACCACCACGGTTTCGCCTGCCTTGGGCTGGCCAATGTCGAGCAGGCCCATGTAGGCGGTGAAGCCGGGCATGCCGAGCACGCCGAGGGCCAGTGACGGCTGTTTCATCTGCGGGTCCAGCTTGGTCAGGCCGTTGCCATCGGAGAGCGCGTGATCCTGCCAGCCACTGAAGCCCAGTACCAGATCACCTTCCTTGAAATCCGGATGCTTCGAGGACTCGACGCGGGAGACGGTGCCGCCGACCATCACTTCACCGAGCCCCACCGGCTCGGCGTAGGACTTTGCGTCGCTCATCCGGCCACGCATGTAGGGATCGAGCGAGAGGTAGAGCGTGCGCAGCAGCAGCTGGCCGTCGGCGGGCACAGGCAGCGGGGTCTCGCGCAAGCGGAAGTTTTCGGCTGTCGGCGCGCCGACAGGGCGCGAGTTAAGCACGATGGCGCGTTGCAGGGTTGAGCTGGATGACATGGATATTCTCGATGTAATTCGTGGAGGCGGATGGGCAGCGCGCGCTGTCATGCCGCGCGCACTGCCGCAGCAGTTCAAATCAGAGCGCGGTCTCCAGGATGCGTCGGCTGATGGCCAGGGTCACATCGCGATGCTCGCCGAGACTCGTCATACCGTGTACCTCAAGCTGGGTGATGATCGGGTCGATGGCTTCCGCACTCAGCTCGTAGTCCGGCAGGCGTGTGCCAATGCCCATGCTTTCGAAGAACGCGCGAGTCAGCTCGATGGCCTGATCGATGCGCTCGTCTTCGCTGCCTTCGGTGACGTGCCAGACCCGTTCGGCGTATTGCAGCAACTTGCTGCGCTTGCTTTCGCGGCGCACCAGCAGGCTGGCCGGCAGCACGATGGCGAGCGTGCGGGCATGGTCGATGCCATGCAGCGCGGTCAATTCATGGCCGATCATGTGCGTGCTCCAGTCCTGCGGCACGCCGGCGCCGATCAGGCCGTTGAGAGCCAGCGTGGCGATCCACATCAGGTTGGCGCGGGTGTCGTAATCCTGCGGGTTGGCGAGTGCTTCAGGGCCGGTTTCGATCAGGCTCTGCAACAGGCCCTCGGCGAAGCGGTCCTGCACCTTGGCATGCACCGGATAGGTCAGGTACTGCTCGACGATATGCACGAAGGCATCGACCACGCCGTTCGCAATCTGGCGCGGTGGCAGGCTGTAGGTGATGGTCGGGTCGAGTATCGAGAACTGTGGAAAAGTATGCGAGCTGGAGAACGCCAGCTTGGCCTGAATTGATTTGCGCGTCACCACGCCGCCATTGTTCATTTCCGAGCCGGTGGCTGGCAGGGTGAGGACGCTGCCGAAGGGCAGGGCCGAACTGACGTTGCGGCCGTGGGTTTCCATGATGGTCCATGGGTCGCCCTCGAACACTGCCGCCGCCGCGACGAACTTGGTGCCATCGATCACCGATCCGCCGCCGACCGCCAGCAGAAAATCGAGCTTGCCCTGGCGTACCAGCTCCACCGCGCGCATCAGGGTCTCGAACGAGGGGTTGGGCTCGATCCCGGAGAACTCCTGCACATGCCGCTGACCTAACGCCGCCTTTACCCGCTCCAGGGTGCCGTTGGCCTTGGCGCTGGCACCGCCGTAGAGGATCAGGACGCGAGCCGATGCCGGCAGCAGTCCATCCAGTTTGGCGATGGTGTCCGTGCCGAACACGATGCGGGTAGGGTTGTGTAATTCAAAATTCTGCATGAACTGTCTCCATTAATAGACTGGTCGTCTAGGTGTCGGGCGCATTCACGCCGGCAGGACCGAGCATGGACGACGCCGTGTGTCTGTTATGTGGGTGATGCTGCGGAGACGGGAAGCCGCAGCCACTGCATGGTGGCAAGCATGGCGCCATCCAGGGCGCTGCGGTCGTGCCTGAACTTGGTCAGCAGCGTGGCACCCAGCCAGATCTGATAAAGCGTCTGGGCGGTGTGGCGGGAGTCGAGCGAAGCGTGCAATGAACCGTCGGTGATGCCTTCATGTATGCAGCCTGCGAGCCGATCGATGATCTGTTCGGTGCCACGCTGCAAGGCCATGCGCATCGGTTCGGACAGGTCGGATACTTCAGCGCCCAACTTCACCGCCAGGCATTTGCCATCGGGGCAGTCGCTGCACTGCATCTGCAGCCATTGCTGCCAATAGCTCATCAGGCGCTCGGCAGCGCTGCTGTCGGGGCGCGCGAGCAGGGCGTCGATCTGTTCCAGGTAGTCGCTGAAGTAACTGTCCAGCAGGGCTTCACCAAACAGCTCCTTCGATTTGAAGTAGTGGTAGAACGAGCCTTTGGGCACCGCGGCGGCAGCCAATATTTCGTTCAGACCCACGGCCGAAAAGCCTTTGCCGAGGATGATTGGCTTGGCGGTATCGAGAATGGATTGGCGTACGCCAGTGCGGTCGGGGCTCATGAGCACGTATTCTACGCACAATTAGACCGGTCGTCTAGCTCCCGCTGAGGATGCTGTTCACGAACCAGCGCAAGTGGCGGAAGGGCACCAGGGTTGGGTGTCGACGCTTACCAGACCAGGTCGTCGGGAACCTGGAATTGCCGGTAATACTCCTCATCGGCGTTTGCGCTGGCTCCATTGGCCTCGCGCTTGCCATGGTCGAGCACGATCACTGCCGCATCACGCTCGTAAACCTTGTCGGCAGCCACACGTGGCAATAATTCGTAGCCTTCGCCATGGCGGACTATCACCAACGTGCCGCTGGCCAACTGCGCACGCAGCGCCTCGTTGACCAGCACGTCCTTGATCCGGTCGCCATCGGTGAAGCGGTACGCCAGCTCCCCCTCGCGTTTGACCTTGTGTGCGTCGACGATTTGCCGGATCTGCGCATGTTCCTCAGCCACTCGCAATTGCGCATTGCGCTCGGCGGCAAGTGCGCGATCACGCTCGGCCTTTTCCTGCAGCAGTCGCTGTGCCTCGACCTGCTCCGCGCTTGGCGCCGCCGGCTTGGTGCCCTTGCGCTGTGCCGCTTGGTCGCGTACCACCTTTGCTACCTGGTTTTTTTTGACCAGGCCGGCCTTGAGCAGTTGTTCTTGCAGAGGATTTCGCATGGGATCAGTGCAGGTGCAGGGCAGGATTGCGACCGCCGATTGTAGCGCCTCAATCGATATATCTCACTGGAAGGCGCCAATCTAGGGATATACGTAGCTAAAGTGCATTTCCCCACCGGCGCTTCCGGACTGCGTTCGAGCTGGCAGGCGCTCGACGTAATAATTTGGGTTTACGCCAAGCACATGAAAGGATATTGATTGCTGAGGACGAAATCACAATAAGTGACGGCCAGCGCATTTTCATTCATTCCAATCCGGTAGTGGGCGCAGGAATGCTACATTCGCTCGGCGACACCCACCTAACGCTAAAAGGGGAAACACCATGCTCAAGAAATTGTCCCATCGTGCAGCTCTGGCCGGACTTCTGGTATTCGGCCTGTCCACATCGGCCTTTGCCGCTAGCCCGCCTTCCGCAGGCCTCGGACAAGCGTGGCCCAATACTGTCGACGTCAGTCCCAATGCTGACTTTCATGCTTATGTGTTCATGCTCGGTGGCATCAAGTATGTGCAGGTAAACGATATCAATGGCAACGTGCTGGGTGCCGTAGGCACCTCAAATGGCCAGTTCATCACCTTGCCGATCGGTCGCTTCTCGCAGCTCGTTGCGACTCCGCAGGAGCCTGCGGCAACGCCCGCGACAGCTCCAGCTGCAGCCGCTGCCACCACGGTCTATCAGGACACTGCTACCAAGATCACTGCGACACCGCTCAGCAATGGCACGGTGCAATTGCAGGCATTAAGCACGTGCGATGACCCGATTGAATGCAATAACCGGGTCCAGTGAGGTCAAGAAATGTCAGTGATACGTAGAGCGCAACTTCGTTGCACCCTTTGGGTCGATTAGCAGGGCACTGATTCGTCGACCTTCCAGCAGGGCGCGTTCACGCGCCCTGCCTTCAAACGTGGCGGCGCGATCTTCGATCGCCAGGAATCCGCGGCCACTGCCTGCAGGCATGACCTGCGGCAACAATTGTCCCCATTGAACGCTCGCAGCATTGCTCTGGCCAAGCTTGAAGATCAGTCGCAGTACGACCCAGTGGCGGCCTTGGTGCTCACCGCAGCGAACATGCACTCCGATCTCGGTAGCACTTCTTTTGCCACAAGCGTCGGCGATGGCGTCGCAAACCAGTCGGTATACGT
Organism: Lysobacterales bacterium; assembly: GCA_038215995.1. Taxonomy (GTDB): domain Bacteria; phylum Pseudomonadota; class Gammaproteobacteria; order Xanthomonadales; family Rhodanobacteraceae; genus Rhodanobacter. Next base: position 4,069 of record JBBQQL010000079.1, on the reverse strand, counting down.
TTAGCTGCAGACCAGACGACAAGTGATTCAGAGGCCCACTAAGGTCACACCAGTACCTTATGCCAGCGCGATCGAGGGCTCGTGGGATCTGACCCTCACGCAAGGCTGAAGACAATCCCTTTTCCTGCCAGGCCACGGGATAGAGGCTGTCGGCAAGTCCGAATAGCTGATCCTTTGCGTGGGAAGCGAGGTTTTGGTAGTTGCGATCATCAGCCTCCGTGTGTGGCAGCCGAAGCCGATTGGTCAACATCATGTAAATTGAATGGACGGCCAGACCGATTTGCTCAAGCGTTTGTGACGTCATGCGCAACTGCATTTCACCCAACTGCACGTTGCGCTGGGCCAGCGACAAGGCTAGACGCAGGTCGGTACGTTCTGACTGGGCTCGCCCGTCGAGCGATGCGATTCGAGCCCCCATCAACAGCATCGTCGAAATGACGAAGGCAATTACTATCTCGGCTTGGATAGTGTTGCTGTCGTAGCGATGAGGCATCAAAGCAAGGATAGCCATGCTGGCTGCGGTGCCGCCTACTGCGGCGCCATGCCAGCCGTGACGCAGGGCCAACCACACGACGGGCAAGAACATCGCTGTTTGCGCTATTTGCCTGGCTTGGCTTCCGGGTGCCGCATTCAGCCCGATCCAGACAAGAAATCCGAGAGTTGGAAGCAGGATGCAGGATACTTCCAACACCAAACGGCTTTGGGCTGTCTTGCGTCTGATCTCGAGCCAATTCGATAGTGCAAGCTCTTGGTAGAGAAAGATCGTCAGCGGCGCGATCGTCAGGATGCCCAAGTAGTTGCCGAGCATCCACCGCGAAGCCAGTGCGGTGTAGTTAATCGGTGGATAACCCGGGGGCAACTTGGTAACCATCATCATCCCGAGGCTATTCAGCGTTAAAACAAACGCTGTCAGCAATGAGCATGAAAGCAACGCGGCCATATTTACGTTACGGGCATGATCAAAAATACCCCAGCGCGCCCGCGCCAAATAAGCGATGGGGATAACTGTCAAAAGCGATGGGATAAGGTTGCATAGAGCCCAGGCTAGTCCCCATTTATCGGCGCAGATGAAGCTCAGATGGGCAAGGGATCCCATTTCTCCCAAGATCAGTGCGGGCCAGTATTTGTAGCTGGTCAGCAAGAGTACGCTTAAGCCAAGCCCACCCAGGATGAGCCAATTTGAAATCGAAAGCTGCCGAAAAAGCGACACGGCAAGGCCATAGGTCACCGCCACTGCCACGTGTCGAAGCCAGGTCTCCCCCCTGAACCCCTTGCCCATTTCCTGACCCCTCATGTTGATTCCCTTTCGGCGAGTTTCGCTTCCTGAATATCCCTTGTCAGTACTGACAGCACGCCCGAGACGTATGCTTAGTCTATCGAAAGCCAGGGCTATTCGCACAAGTCAATGATGACATCGGCCAAAGATACGCCCCCTTCACAGCGACGCTTCAGTCCCGTGTGGCGGAATTTTGAAAATGTGAACTGGTTCCGCTTTTTCATCATCTGGCTTTGAACTGCCATTGGAGTGGCGCCTCCAACGGCAGTAAATTTATTCTTTAACAAGCATTTGTCCGAAAGACTACAGGCTTTCCCTTCAATCAGTGTTGTCTGGCTCGAAGAAGCTCCAGCGCACATCATCGAACTGCAGCTTCATGGCCGCCTCAACGCTGTTGATATTGGCGATCAGGGCCTGATCTCCGGCACAGGGGTGCATTCGCGCCTTGACTGCCACCATCACATCAGGCCCCATTTGCAGGGTGATCAGGTTGAGCACATCGGCCACCTCGGGTCGATTCTTTAGGAAAATCATCAACTCGTCGCGTCTGCGAGGTTCCACGCCCTGGCCAATCAGCAAAGCCTTGACCTCGATCGCCACCAGTACCGCCACCACGATAAGCAGCACGCCGATGGCAACGGTGCCTGCGGCATCGAACATCAGGTTGCCGCTGACCATGGTGGCGCCAATCGCCAGCGCGGCCAGGCACAGGCCGAGCAGGGCGGCGAGATCTTCCCCGAAGATCACCAGCAACTCACTGGAGCGGGTCTGGCGAAACCAGGTCCACAGGTTCTGTTCGCCACGGGCCTTGTTCACTTCCTGCAGGCAGCCACGCATCGAGATGCCCTCGGCGGTGATGCCGAAAATCAACACGCCCAGCGCCAGCCACGGCCACTTCAACGGCTCGGGATGGGTGAGCTTGTGCACGCCCTCGTAGATCGAGAACATGCCGCCGACGCTGAACAGCAAGATGGCGACCAGGAACGACCAGAAATACATGGCCCGGCCCCAGCCCAGCGGGAAATCGTCGGAAGGCGGTCGCTTGGCCTGCCGGACACCGAGCAGCAGCAAGCCCTGATTGCCGCAATCGGCCAGCGAGTGCACCGCTTCGGCGAGCATGGCGCCGGAGCCGGTGATCACCGCAGCAAAACTCTTGGCCACGAAGATGGCGAAATTGGCACCGAGGGCAAGCAGGATCGCCTTGATCGGGTTGGGGTGAGCTGACGACATGCGACTTCAATCCATGGCGAACGAGGCCGCCGAGTTTAATGGTGGCGCAAGAGCTTTCGCGCCAATCTCAGCGGATGCCGACACCCACGCCCAGGCCAAACCGGATATTGCTGCGGCCCTGACTCATCTCCTCGGGTGTCCAGACGTGCGACTGGCTGACGTCCACCAGCGGGAACACATAATCAGCTTCGCCAACCTTGCCGGCACGTGCACCATTGAGTTTGCCGTCAATCGTCATCAGCGCGCCGTCCGGGTAGCTGAGGGGTTCCAGATAACCGCGTACTACGGCGATAAATCGACCATTGCCGCTGTCGTTGGCCTTGGGTCGCTGGGAAGAGTCCAGCGGGTAGGCCAGCAATTCAATCTCGCTGTGGTCACTGAAGACGTCGACCTTCACGATGCGTCCACCCCAGACCACCTCGTTGTTGCTGAAGCGCTCGGGCGTCTGTGCCACCTGGGCCGGAGTAGCCATGGCGGTTGTGCCGGTGGTCTTGTAGATCGGTGCCGGCGCGCAGGCGGCCAGGGTCAGCAGGACGGCTGGCAGGGCAAGTCGGGTCAGGATCGAGACGGGACGGTGGCGCATGGTCGTGCTCCTGGGCTGATACGGGTGGTTGGGTTCGAGCTTAGCGGCGACCCGGTGGGCGTGGTAGACGCGAGGCTGGCAGCGGGCTGGCCACGTTCAGCTGGCTGCCGGCTTCATCCAGCAGCCATTCCAGCTTCGTTTCGGCCGGGCGCTCCTTGGAGAGCAGGCTGGCCAGCGCGCGCAGCGGCTCGCGCAGCACATCGTCCAGGTTCCATGGCGCGTTGAGGATCACCATCCCCGAACCGTTCAATCGCAGCGGGGAGTCATCCGGGTGCACCAGCAGTTCCGCACGCAGGATGCGCTTCACGCCGCTGCGCTGCAGGCCACGCAGGAACGGCTGCACCTGACTGCGCAGCTTGATCGGATACCAGATCGCATACATTCCGGTGGGCCAGCGGATCAGAGCGGCTTTCAACGCCTGCTCGATCTGCCGGTATTCGGCTTCCTGTGCCTCGTAGGGCGGGTCAATCAGCACCAAGCCCCGCTTTTCCTTGGGCGGCAGTAGCGCTTTCAGCGCTTCGTAGCCGTCGCGCTGATGGACGTGTACCTGCGGATTGGCGCGAAACAGGTCGCGCAGCTTGGAGGCCTCTTCGGTATGCAGTTCGCACAGTTGCGCGCTGTCGTCCGGTCGCAACATCCGCGCGACCTGAAGGGGAGAACCGGGATAGTGCTTGAGGCCCTGGGCGTTGTCGGCGCTGCCCAGGATGCTGGCGCGCCAGCGCTGCAGCAGCGGCGGTACTTTCTCGGCCGGGTGCAGGCGGCTGATGCCGTCCTTGTGTTCGCCGGTCTTTTTCGCCTCGAAGCCGTCCAGCAGATAGCTGCCGCTGCCCGCGTGGGTGTCGATGTAGCAGAACGGCGTCGGCTTGGCCTGCAGCGACTCGATCAGTGCCATCAGCACCGTGTGTTTCAGGACATCGGCAAAATTGCCGGCGTGATAGGCGTGGCGATAATTCATGGCGGTCACGGCGGGCAGGGTGGTC
>JBBQQL010000078.1:0-18434 GCA_038215995.1 Lysobacterales bacterium | reverse complement strand
TGCGAAAGAAGCGGGTGAAGCGATCGTTGACCATCTCCAGCGTGGGCAGGCGGCCGCGCACGATGCGGTCCTGCTGGGTAAAGTCAAACGACAATACGGTGCCAGCCGGCAGCGGCTCGTCGTTGCCGGTTTCCACGTCGCCGCCCTCGACGCCATTCAGCAGCGCGTCGATTTCGTCCTGGGATAGCAGATCGCTCATGGGTCGATCGCCCCGGTCACTGAATCACGAAACTGGTGAAGTACAAGGCAGCGATGCCGGGGCTGCCCGAGCGCGCCTTGACGATCTTCTGTACGGCCGCCAGCGCCTTGGCCTGCAGCTGGGTGCGCCCGGCCGGATCGAGCATCGCCGCGTAGCTTTCACTGCTGAACAGCTGCAGCAGCGCGTCGCGGATCACCGGATCGGCATCCTTGACCACTTCGAAGGACTTGGCATCGTGCGACATCAGGGTGATGCCCACCTGCAGGTAGCGCAGCGTATCGCCATCACGAATATTGACCACGAAGGCCGGGTCGAGTGGCAGGTACAACTCGGCCTTGGAGATCGGGTGGGCCTCTTCGGCCTTGGCCTTGTCGCCCGCGGGGGCCGCCTTGTGCATGAAGGCAAACGCGCCGCCAACACCAAGCGCCAGCACAATCACAACGCCCCCGATGATCAAGGGCATCTTTTTCTTGCCTGCCACCGGAATTTCTAGTTCTGCTTCTTGCTGCTTGGGCTTGGCCATGGAATGTTCTGCTCGCGATGGATTTGGACAGGCCCCCGTGGTCACGGGGTTTGACTGAACAAAAGCAATCTGCGTGCCACTGACCACAAACCCCCGGAAAGTCCCTGTTTGACTGGCTTTCCAGCATCCCGCGAGAGACTGGCGGCACTTTCTTGACGCCCGCCGGGATGGTGCCGCGACGCGAAAACGACAGACCACGCCCCCGGTCCGCGCGAACATCACCCAGTAGCTGATCACCGTCTACCGCGGCGAGCCGGCAGAACGCCGGTCAGCGCTCACGCGGGCGATGCCGGATGTGCCGGCAGACGCGTGGTGAAGACACCACACGCGCCTGGTCCACAGCGCAGGCGAAGCTCAGGCGAACGCGTCGAGAAGACTCACCGTGCCCACCGCAATCGACGAAACACTGGCAACCGCCTGGACGTCATCACTGTCGGAGGAAGCGCCCGCCTGGCCGCCACTGCCGCGACCGTCCTGACTACCGGTACGTCCCTGCTGCTGGCCGACCTCGGCGTGGCCAAGCGACAGGCCGTGCTGAGCCAGCATGTGGCCGAGCTGGGGCAACGTCTGTTGCACGGCGGTCACCGCCGCCGGGTGCTGCGCGCTGAACACCACGTCGACGCGGCCCTTGTCCATGCTGATCTTTACATCGAGCGGACCGAGCTCCTGCGGATTCAATCGAATGGATGCCTGTTTGACGCCCTGCCCGGCCTGACCACCCAGCCAGGCGACCTGCTGACCCAGCTCCTGACCAAACGTCGAACTTCCGACGGGCGCCTGTACCTGCAGCAACGGCGTCGACGCATGGCCTGCCGCCGACAATGGTGCCAGCAAGGCACTGGCTTGCAGCGTATTGCCGGTCTCCTTGCTGTGGTCGTCAGTCGGCAACACACCGGCCGCCAGGGTCGAAAGATCGGCCTTGCCCGCCACGAAAGCATTGTCCGCCGCCCTCAGTGCCGAGGCACCGGCATCCCCCATCGGCAACAGGCCCGCGCCTCCCTGACCAGCAGCTCCGCTCGTCGCCGAGCCTGGCGCTCCCATCTCCGCTTTGGCGGCCGCTTTGCCGGCCGAGCCGTTGCCGGTGAGTGCCTGCAAGGCGGCGCTCGCCGATGGCAACAAGGCCAGCATGGCGCCCGCCAGACTCGCCGCGGCGGCGCTGCCGTCCACGCTATCGACCGCAGCTTTCACGGCGTCACCCACCGCCTTGTCAGCCGCGTCATCAAGCGCGCCGGCCAGGGGACCGGCAGGCGCCACGGCAACCGTCTGCTTGCCCGGATCCGGGGAAGCGCCGGCGGGCGTGGCGGTGGGCTGAGCCGCGGGTTTTCCGGCCAGCTTGCGTGACTGATCTTGCGTCGACTGGCTCGACTGGTGCTCACCTGCCGACGCGCGACTGTCCCTGGACGGAGCCTGCGCGCGATGCGGGTCGAGCTGCTGCCTGGCCGTGCCGAGCTGGCGATCAAAACTGTTCGCATGGTCGCTGGGGGCGCGCAAGTCGATCGCGCTGGGAGCACGCGGCGCGGCGGACAGGGGATGGGGCGTGGCAACTACGGCGGTCGTGGTCATCGCAAAAGACTTCCTTCAAGGTTCACCGCAGCTGCGGCGGCTGACGCACTCACCGGGTTCGCCGGTATTGCGAGCGTTCGTCCATCTGTTCCTGTTCGTACCGATCGGCAGCCTGACGCTCCTCTTCCAGGTAGCGATCGACCACGGTCTCCAGCGCGCTCTCACGCGCATGCGCATGACGCCAGCGCGCACGCACCTGATCGACCTGTCTCTGCAAGCGTGTGATCTCGCTGTTCTGTTGGGCAATCGCCTGATCGATGCGCTCGACAAAATTCTGCCGGTTGATCAGCGCAGTCACCGACTGCGCGCTGTTGCCGCTGGCGGCATACTCAAGTCGGTAGCGATGCAGCTCGACCAGTTGCTGCTCGGCCTTGGCCAGGCGTTGCTGGTGCGAGGCCATTTGCGACAGCGCATCTTCGCTGCGCTGCCTGGCCTGGTCCACCGCCGGCTGCAGGGGTTCGGCGCGCGAACTCATGTCTTCACCTTGTCAGCGAGCCCGTCCAGCCATGTGACCGCGTCATCCAGGGTCATTGGCTCATCCACTTCCTGTTGCAGAAACGCGCGCAGTTGCGGCCACATTTCTATCGCCTGATCGACCTGCGGATCAGAGCCCTTCTGGTACGCGCCCACCGCAATCAGGTCGCGTTTCTGCCGATACGCCGAATACACCTGGCGAAAGCGCTGGGCGGCGCGCAGGTGCTCGCGCGAAACCACCGCCGGCATCACGCGACTGATCGAGGCCTCGATGTCGATCGCGGGGTAATGCCCTGCCTCGGCGAGGTCGCGCGACAGCACGATGTGACCGTCAAGAATGGCGCGGGCCGCGTCGGCAATCGGGTCGTGCCGATAGTCATCGCCCTCGGTCAGCACGGTGTAAAAAGCGGTGATCGAGCCGCGCCCCTCGGCATCGTTGCCGGCGCGCTCGACCAGTGCCGGCATCATCGCGAATACCGACGGCGGATAGCCCTTGGTAGCCGGCGGTTCGCCGATCGCCAGCGCAATTTCACGCTGGGCCTGGGCGTAGCGGGTAATCGAATCCATCAGCAGCAGCACGCGCATGCCGCGATCACGAAACCACTCGGCGATCGCCGTGGCGTATTGCGCGCCGCGCAGACGCTTCAGTGGCGGCGCATCGGCCGGCGCGGCCACGATCACCGCACGGCGGCGCCCTTCCACGCCCAGCGTATGTTCAACGAATTCCTTGACCTCTCGTCCGCGCTCGCCGATCAGCCCGACCACCACCACGTCGGCATTCGTATAGCGGGTCATCATGCCGAGCAGGGTCGATTTGCCGACGCCGGAGCCGGCGAACAGGCCAATCCGCTGACCGCGACCGACCGTGAGCAGGGCATTGATCGCGCGCACGCCGACGTCCAGCGGCGCATCGATCGGCTTGCGCGCCATCGGATTGATCGGCGCGCTCTTCAGTGGCGCCTGCTCCTGGGAATCGAGCGGACCGAGACCATCCAGCGGCACACCGTCGGCGCCAATCACCCGGCCGAGCAAGCCCATGCCCACCGGCAAGCCACCCTGCCGCACGCTGGGACGTACCCGCGCATTGGGCAGCACGCCGTGCATGTCCTCAACCGGCATCAGCAGCAGTCGTTCATCGGCAAAGCCGACCACTTCAGTTTCCAACTCGGCGCCGTCGGCAGTTTCAACCAGGCAACGCGAACCCAGTGCCGCCTCGCAGCCCTCCGCCTCAAGGGTCAGGCCAACCACCCGGCGCAGACAGCCTTCGACGGTCAGCGTGCGTGCCGCTGCGGCCTGCGCACCACGCTGCGTCAGCACGCCTTGCCAGCGTGCCTGTCGCTTGTCGAGTACGGCGTCGGTCGCGCTCATGCGCGCTCTTCCTCTACCAGGATATCGTCGCCAAGCACCGCGTCGATCACGGCGGCCAGGCGGGTATCCAGGCGCAGATCCAGCCGGGATCGACCACTCTCCATCATGCAGTCGCCGCGGGCCAGGCTCGGGTCGGCGCTGATCTGCCAGTGTGTTTCCACCATGCCCAGTTCGCGCAGCAAGGTGGCGTCGTCCGGGTGCAGCGATATACGCAGCTCGCGGTTGGATGACGGCAACGCTTTCACGCCTTCGCGCACGCTCTGCGCAATCAGCTCAGGCGATACCTTCAGCTCGGCCGCCACGACCCGACGGGCGATCACGGTAGCCAGGCGCACGAGTTCCTGCGAGGTGCGTTCGTCCAGTGTTTCCAGCGGCCCCGCCGCTGCTTCGTAGATGGCGAGCAAACGCGCCATCTGCTCATCAGCCTGCACTTTTGCTGCCGCCAGGCCTTCAGCGCGTCCGGCTGCCACACCCTCTTCGCGCGCCTGCTGTTCCAGCGCCTCGAGCTCGCGCACCGTCGGCTGCGCTGGCGCAGCGACTTTTTCCGGTGCGGGCGCGCTGCCCACCTCGGGCAACTCCCAGCGCTGGAATTCGGCCGATGCATGGAGAGGAGCTTCGGACATCAGACGAATTCCTCACCACCGGACGACAGGTTGAGCTGACCGGCGTCCGCCAGTTTGCGTGCGGCGGCCAGCACTTCCTTCTGTGCCGCATCCACTTCGCTCAGACGTACCGGACCGCTGGCCTCGAGATCGTCGCGCAGCATGTCTGCCGCTCGCTTGGACATGTTCGAGAAGATCTTTTCGCGGATGGCCGGCTCCGCACCCTTCAGCGCAGTGGTCAAGGTCGCCGACGGCACCTCGCGCAGCAATACCTGCATGCCGCGGTCATCGAGGTCGGCCAGATCCTCGAACACAAACATCAATTCCTCGATACGCCCGCCCAGCGCCTCGTCCTGCGTGCGGATGGCCGAGATCAATTCCGCCTCCTTGGTACTTTCCATCGCGTTCAGGATTTCCGCAGCGGCCTTCAGGCCGCCCACGCTGGCGGACTTCAGCTTTTTGCTGCCGCCGGCGAATTGACGCTCCATGATTTCATCGAGCTCATTCAGTGCATGGGGCTGCACGCCATCTAGCGTGGCAATACGCATCACTGCATCGGAGCGCACCCGCGGCGGCAGGTAACCAAGCACTTCGGCGGCCTGATCCGGCTCGAGGTGAGCCAGCACGATCGCGACGATTTGCGGATGCTCCTGGTTGATCATTTCCGCGATGGCCCGGCTCTCCATCCACTTCAGTGACTCCAGCCCCTTGCCGCTGCGCCCGAGTAGGATGCGGTCGATCAGGCCGCCCGCCTTGCTCTCGCCCAGCGCGTTGACCAGCACCTTGCGAATGTAATCTTCGGTGCCGACGCCAAACGAGGTCTGGCTGTTCATGTCCTGGATAAGCTTGTCGACCACCTGCTCGACTTGCTCGCGGGTAACCCCGGTAAGCGCGGCCATGGCACTGCCAACCGCCTGCACATCGCGGGCGCTCAGATGCTTCAGCACCTCGGCAGCGTCCTGCTCACCCAGCGTCAGCAGCAGGATGGCCGCTCGCTGCGCGCCGGTAATCTGGGTCTGTTCAGCCGGCATCTTCGCTCACCCAATTCTTCACGACTTGTGCAACCTGTTTGGAGTTCTCGCCAACCATGCGTTTGGCGGCACCGATTCGCTGCTCGTAGGCCAATCCCGGCGCTGACGCTGCTGCAGCCAGTCGCGCCGGTTGTCGCTGCTGTCGCTCGTCGTCTTCGTCACCCGGATCGTCGTCGACACGTACCGAAATCTTTTGTGGGGCACCAGGCGCCGACAATGCCCGCGCCTGTGTTTCGCCGCGCAGCACGCCTTTCAGCAACGGCCGCAACAAGCCAAAGGCGACCAGCAAGGCAACCAGCACGCCAATCCCCTGCTTGATCAGATCCATCACGCCGGGGCGCTGCCACAACGGCAGTTCGGGCAGGGCTTCCATCGCCGGCCCGTGCTGAAAGGCCTGGTTGACCACACTGACGGTGTCGCCGCGCGCTTCGTTGAAGCCCACCGCGTTCTTGGCCAGATCGGTCAGATGCTGCAGTTCCGGCGCGGTGAACGGGACACTCTTGCCAGGCGCACCGGCCTTGCCGGGAGCAGCCAGCTTGTCATCGACCACCACCGCCACACTGAGCCGAGCGAGCCGGCCAGCGGGGTCGCTCACATGACTGATGGTGCGATCGAGTTCGAAGTTGCGCGTTGCGCTGCTGGAGCTTTCGGTGGGGCCGCTGGCCGCGGCCGTTGCGTTGGCCGAGGTGGCCCCCGGCGTCGCCGGAGTACCGGCATTCGGCTTGGCCGCCGTCGGCTGCGCCACGTTGTTTGGCGGCTGGTTGCTCAGCGCACCCGGGACAGCGCCCGACGCCGACGCCGAGTCGCGTTGCTCGTTGCTGGTTTGCTCGCTGCGTAGCGCCGCCGACTTGGGATCGAAGGTTTCGGTGGCCTTTTCGGTCTGGCTGAAATCAAGGTCAACGTAAACCTGCGCATGCACGCGGCCCTGGCCGACCAGCGGGGTCAGCAATTGCTCGATGCGTGCGGCATAGGTGTTTTCCATTTCAGTGGACAGCCGCATGCGCGTGTCACCGACCGCACCAGGGCTGTTTGGATCACTGGTCAACAACTGGCCCTGCTGATCGATCACCGACACCTGGCTGGCATTGAGGTCGGGCACGCTGGCGGATACCAGATGCACGATCGCTGCGACCTGGCCTGCATCCAGCTTGCGCCCGGGATAAAGCGTGAGCAGTACCGAGGCACTGGCGGCCGTGCTGTCGCGAATGAAGGCGGAGGGCTTGGGCAGCGCCAGATGCACGCGTGCCGCACGCACTGACTGCAGGCCACTGATGGTGTTGCCGAGGTCGGCCTCGAGCTGCTGCTGATAACGGGTGCGTTCGGCCAGGTCGCTCATGCCGAACGGTGAATCGCCAGTGGTCGAAGCACTGGTGGCCGTACCCTGTGGCAAGCCACGCGAGGCCAGCTTCAGGCGCAAGGCAGCCAGATCCGCGGCCGGCGCCATGATGCTGGAGCCGTCGGCGCTCAACTGGAACGGTGTGTTGTTGGCCTGCAGTTCCTGGGTGATCGCCGAGGCGTCTTTCTGATCCAGCCCGCTGTACAACAGGCCGTAGTTGGGGCCACGCGACCACAGCACCACCGCCACACCAAGCGCCACCGCCGCCGCCACGCCCACCAGCAACAAAAGCTGACGCGTCGCCGGACTGCGCGAAAGCTGCTTGAGGGGATCCAGGCGCGAACCGTTGTTCTCGGTCGTCGCGATGGCATTGTCGGCCATGCTGATGCTCGTTATTTAATGGACATGATCTGTGGGACGGCGGAGACGATCGACGCGAGGTCAGACCGACATGTTCATGATTTCCTTGTAGGCATCGACCAGCTTGCTCTGCACCTGCACCATCGTGCGCAGCGAGAGATCAGCCTTCTGTACGGCGATCATCGTGCTGGCCAGGCTGACCCCGGGCTCACCGCGTTCGAAACTCGTCGCCATGCGTCCGGCATCCATCTGGGTCTGACCCACCGCCGATATCGACTGCTTCAACAATGCCGAAAAATCGCCCAGCCCCGGCGCAGCGCTTGCGGCTGCAGGATTGAAGGCCTTTTCCGGCATCCTCGTCGGCGCCGTCATCTGGCGCATCTGGGCGAGGAGATTGTTTACGTCGATCTGGGTCATGACGGTTTTCCAACGCGTGACGGTTTGTATGAGGTGAGGTTGCACAAGCCGTGCCACTTGCCCGTTTTATGCAAATCTTCTACTTCGGCTGTGTCTTGGATCGCGAATCGGCGGGGACGCGGGCAGCCGCAACCTGTCAGCGACGGGCTCCCTGCCGATGGCACGGGGGCAACGCTGACAGGAGTGATCAACAGAGCTGCTCGACCCAGGCGCGTTGCAGCGGATTCAGATCAGGCCGCGAGCCCGGTCTGCAGGCCGTACTTGCGCAGCTTCTCGACCAGGGTCGTGCGCTGCATGCGCAGCAAACGGGCGGCATGGGCCACGACCCCGCCGGTGGCGTCAAGCGCCTGACGGATCAGGCCCAGTTCGATATCGGCCAGGTGATCCTTCAGGTCCAGCCCGTCTTCCGGCAGGATCCCCAGGTGATCGAGCACCGAGCGGCCGTCGCCCAGTTCGGCGGCGATCGCCTGGCCCTCCAGCAACGCCGCCAGCTCGGGCGGACGTACTTCGTTGCCGAAGTGCTGGCCGCGATATTTCTCCGGCAGGTCGCCGACGCGAACTTCGCCGTGCGGGTGAAGAATGGCCATGCGCTCGACCAGGTTCGACAACTCACGCACATTGCCCGGCCATGCGTGGGCATTCAGCGCCTGCATCGCGCCGGCGCTGAAGCGCGTCTGGCCCAGTCCGCGACGAGCCAGACGCTTGTTGAACTCCGACACCAGCAGCGACAGGTCGTCCAGGCGCTCGCGCAGCGAGGGCAGCTCCAGCGGAAACACGCTGAGGCGGTAGTAGAGATCCTCACGAAACTGGTCGTTGGCGATCGACTGCTCCAGATTGCGGTGGGTGGCGGCAATGATGCGCACGTCGCAGCGCTGGGTCTTGTTGCCACCGACCCGCTCGAACACGCGCTCCTGCAGCACCCGCAGCAGCTTCACCTGCATCGGCAGGCTCATGTCGCCGATCTCGTCCAGAAACAGGGTGCCGCCCTCGGCCATCTCGAAACGGCCCTTGCGTGCACTGATCGCACCGGTAAACGAACCTTTCTCGTGACCGAACAGCTCGCTTTCCAGCAACTCGGCGGGAATAGCGCCGCAATTGATCGCCACGAAGGGCTTGTCCCGACGGGGCGAACCCTCGTGGATGGCGCGCGCCACCATTTCCTTGCCGGTACCCGACTCACCCAGCACAAGCACGCTGGAGTCGTAACGCGCCACCTGGCGAATCAGCGCATTGACCCGTGCCATCGGCGCGGAATTGCCGACCAGGCGCAGGTTGTCCGACTCTTCACCCTGCTGACGGGCCTGGATGCCGCGCATTGCCTCGGCCATCTGCTCGTAGCGCAGCGGGAACTCGACGGTGCCGGTGCGCGGCGCAAAGGCGGAGCCGGCAGCGGTCAACCGTTCGATCCACTGTGAGTCGGCGGCGAGCAGTACAGGCACATAGGCCGCGGCGGTGCCCAGCAGGGCGAGTTGACGTTCGGCCTCGGCGTTGTCGGCAATCGAGCCGACATACACGGCAGACCAGTTATGCGTGGTATCGGTCACCGCCTGACATTGCACGCCAAGCTGGGGGTGGTAACCGAGGAACTGAAGAGCCGACATGACCGAAGCGGCACGTGCTTCATCCGATTCGACGACCAGGAAGTCCATTTTGTTCATGACGTAGGGGAACTCTCTTTTGCTTGTTGCCGTGACCGGGGGGAACCGGTCTGCCCTGCCCTGACCACGATGCGGGGGAGCACCAGTGGCTGACGAGGAAGAGGGAGCAAGAAGAGGGCCAGCCAGGACTGCAAAAAAACCAGGAAAAAGAGTTGACAGTCAAACCGACGCGTGAAACACGGCGATGAAAACGTTTACGGAAATGTCGTATCCCCTTGCTGTGCAATCGATTTTCTGTTTCTGAAGGATTGCCCCTCTGAGCCGAGCGGGCCATGGGGAGTCCCCTGCGAGCGTCAAAGAACCTGCGTGTCAAATTTACGTGATGTGACCTGCATCACATAGTTATTTGACGCTGCAAGGAATCCAACGTGACGCAGCTCACATTCGCTCTGTGACTGCTGCAGGTCCTCACAAAGCTGACTGACGTGTTTCGGCAACTTTGCGCCTATGAAGGCGGAACACAAAGCGCTCAATCGCGTCACATGCGGGTTCACCCATCGCGGCGAACAGCACGAAAACGCCACCGTCATCCAGACGACGCACGACCCTGGCGGGGAATTCCAGCGGCAGGGTGGGACAAGCATCTGGATGCAATCGCAGCAGCATGCTTTGCGCCCCGCCCAGCAAGGCGGCCGGCAGCACCGCACCGATTGCGTTGAAACGTATCGACTGCCTCGGCGGCAAGCCCTGAGCCGGAAGAAGCACGCGATTGACGATCTCCACCAGGGCCGAGAGCTTGGCGTCGAGTCGCATCATCTCCTGCAGCAGGGGATTGGTTTCGTCGGCCGCTTCGCTGCGACGTTCCTCCAGGGCCGCCAGCGTGGCCAGGGTGCTGATATTGCGCTCGCCCAGGCGCTGCAGTTCAGCGGATGGCAGCGGCCACTCAATCGGCTCGCACTGCACCGGCCAGCTGTCTTCACAGCTCACCCTTTCCGAAAACGTCTGCCAGGCATTGTCTTGCATGAGGTCATCACTCTGTATCAATCCACCCTGCCAGCGGCTGGCCAGGCTGCGTTGCCCCGAAACCCGGGTCTGGAACCACGCCGTGGAAGATAACCGATGGAACCCGTGCCACCTACTGACTTGGCCTTGGTCGCGCCCTCAGCGTGCTTCGCTGGAGTCGAGGTAGGCGCTCAAGGCGCGGTGACTGCGGCGTTGCTGCTCCAGCTCCTGGGCGACGCCCTCCCGCGCCTGCGTGGTCAACTGAACCAGTTGCTGGTGTTGTTGCTCGATCTGCTGCAGCAGGCGGTGCGAAACCGACGCACCAGCAACACCCTCTCGAATAGCTGCGTCGTAGTCGGGACTCATGCTCGCCACGATCGCCCAATCCCTCTGTTGCGCCGCGCCGAGCATCAGCGTACCCAGTTGCAATGCCTGATCCAGCGGTGCATGTGCCGCGGCGTTCATCGGACGCCGCCGGCTGCCCGCTGACCAGCGGCCATGTAGTCGGGCCGGATGGTGAGCCAGCCATCACGAATCGGCGTCAACAGGTTGACCACCTCGTCCAGCGCTCCAAAATCGTCATGCAACTGCGCAATCAGCAGGCGGCGCGAAATGTATTCGTAGAGTGAGTCGAGGCGCTGGGTCAGTGCAGCATCGACCTTGTGATCCAGGCTGTTGCGCAGCTCATTCACGATACCCACGGCACCGGTGATGGCGCGGCCCTTGGCAGCCACGTTGCCGTGAACCATATGGCCGCGTGCCTGGGTGACCCGGTCGATCACACCGCTCAGAAGCAGGTTCACCAGTTGATGCGGATCAGCATCCTCGATACCACCGCGGACGCTGTTCTGCTGGTAGATCGCGCTGGCTTTGCGCATGTATCCGTTGGTCATGTCGAATTCCTGTCAGATCAATTTGACGACTTGTTCAATTGCGCCAGCGTCGTGGTCAAAAAGCTGCTCGTGTTGTTGAGACTGGACATCAACGTATCGAGGTTCGTGTATTGGGTCTGCAAGGTCTGCTGATAGACAGCCATACGCGCCGTGAGCGCGGTCTTCTGGGTGGACAAATCAGTGAGGCTGCTGGTGAGGCTCTTCTCGCGAGTCGCAATGATGCCGGTACTTGACGTGAACGCAGTGATGACGCTCCCAAGGCTTGTCGCGTAGCCGTTGGTCCCCGAGAACAGATCCTGCACGGCGCCGGGGTTGGAGTTGAGGGCGCTGGTCAGGGTCGTCGAGTTCACCGCCAAGCTGCCGTTCGCCTGGCGCGTAATCCCCAGCGCAGCCAGCGAGCCGATACTGTTGCCCGCCACGCCCTTGCTGAGCGCACTGGAAATCTGGCTCACCACCGAACTCAAGGTGGAGTCGCCCAGCAACGGACCTGACACATGGGTGGTGGCGTCGTAACTGGAAAGTGTCCCGACCTGGGTGACGTAGCTGTTGTAGGCAGTAACGAATGCCTGGATGGCGGTGGCGGCGCTGCTGGTGTCCTGTTTTACGGTCAGCGTGGTCGACCCGGTCGCAGCCAGGTTGACGGTGACACCGTTGATGGCGCCACTGACCGCATTGCTGGCACTGCTGACGGCGATGCCATTGAGGGTCAACTGGGCGTCCTTCGCCTCGCTGCTTCCGGCCGTGCCCAGGCTGGTGGCGAGATCGCTCAGACCGGTCGAGCTGCCACTGCCGGCCGAGATCGTGAAGCCGTTTGCCACGCCGGTCTTGTTGGAACTCAGCAACAACTGCGAGCCGTTGGTGCCGTTGATGACGGTAGCGGTGACGCCCGGGTTGCCGGAGGCGCTGTTGATCGCACTGGCGATATCGGACAGCGTCGCCGTCGATGGAATGGTGACATTGACGCTATTGGTGCCTACACCGATCGTCAGGGTTCCGGCACCCACCGCCGCGGTGCTGGCAGACGCAGCACTGGTGCGCTGCTGGGCGGTGGCGAGCTGGGTGACGTTCAACGCATAACTGCCTGGCTGGGCATCGCTGAGCGTGCTGACCGTACCGATGGTGTTGTCGGTCAACGCTGCCGTGTAGCTCTGGAACGTGCTCGCCTTGGACAGCGCCGTCACCGCGGACTGAAGCGAGGTCAGCGTGCTGTTGAGCGAACTCAATGCCGTCAGGGTGGTGTTGGCCTGGTTCGTGGCATTGGTGATCTGCGTCAGCGGCGCTGCCTGCTTGGCATTGACCAGGGCGGTCACGATCGAGGTGACATCCAGCCCTGAACCGATGCCGGCCGAGCTCAGAATGGCCTGACCCGCGCCGGAGGTCGAACTGCTGCCTGCCGTCGTGCTGCTGGCCGGAGCCGTCAGCGCGGTAAGCAGGGAACTCAGGCTGCCAGTGGAGGAGGTTGCGCTGGTGGTCATGATGATCGTCTCGGTGAAGTCGGGCCCCGCCGAATGGCTGCGGTGGCGGCGAGTCGCCGGCAAAAACCTCGTTGCGGACAAGGGCTTTGCCGGCGGCTCCGGTAGGGATAGCGGTACGGGCATGCCGCACCGCCATCCCTTTCAAAGCCAGCTGACCTCCGCTCGCGACGATGGCTCGCCACGAGCGGAGCGTTCAACTGTTACTGCAGCAGCTTCAGCACCTGCTGCGGCTGCGAGTTGGCCTGTGCCAGCACCGAGATACCGGCCTGCTGCAGGATGTTCGCCTTGCTCAGGTTCGCCGTTTCAGCAGCAAAGTCGGCGTCCTGGATGGTGCTCTGCGAGGAGGACAGGTTGTTCTTCTGCGCGCCCAGGGTGGAGATGGTCGACTCGAAGCGGTTCTGGATGGCGCCCAGGGTGCTGTTCAAGTTGCTGACCGTGTTCAACGCCACGTCGATACGCGAGATCAGGTCATTGGCGCCATCCACCGTACCCACGGTGCCATTTGCCAGGCTGCCGCCGACCGCCGCGACGTCGCCCACGGCGTAGGTAGCCGCGGTATTGACGTTCTTCGCATTGGCACCAATCACGTTGCCTTTGGTATCTGCAATGGTCAGGCCCTGGGTGGTGTCGCTGGAGTAAAGATTGAGGCCCTTGCCATCGGCGCTCACCGCGGCGCTGACGCCGGAGATGTTGGACGCATTGATTGCATCGGAAACATCCTGCAGGCTCTTGGCACCGGTCAGATCCACCGCTTTGCCATTGATGGTCAGGCCTTCGGCGGACAGGTCAGCAGACGCTGCACCGACCGTGGACACAGGCGCCGCACCCACTGCATTCGTAGCACCGCCGCCGGCAATCACCGGAGCGGCTGAACCTGCGCCCGTGGTGTTGTTCTTGAAGGTGAGCTTGCCACCGGCATCGGCACTGACCGTGTAAGTTCCGGGAGCCGCCGTATTCAGCTGACTTTGAATATCCGAGACCAATGCCGCTGACGTTGTATCTGCGGCCAAGGTGGTAACGCTGTTGCCATCGACGGTAAAGGTGTAGGGCGTGCCGGTGATGTCACCTGCCGCGCTGCCAGCGGTGGTTCCCGAGCTCGGGCCGACTGCGCCGCTGATGTTGCCCGTGGAGACTTCGGCGACGGAGCCGATCT
The DNA here is from genome assembly GCA_038215995.1 of Lysobacterales bacterium. Lineage (GTDB taxonomy): Bacteria > Pseudomonadota > Gammaproteobacteria > Xanthomonadales > Rhodanobacteraceae > Rhodanobacter. The sequence continues at coordinate 4,440 of JBBQQL010000078.1, read as the reverse complement.
GGCTGGTCTTCACGCCCTGGTTCACCGCCACGCTGATGGTCTGGCCCACATTGGCGCCGACCTGGAAGCTCAGGTTGCCGAGCGAACCGTCCAGCACCTTCTGGCCGTTGAAGTCGGTCTGGTTGGCGATGCGGGTGATTTCCGACAGGCGCTGCTGCACTTCGGTATCGATCGAGGCGCGGTCGGCGTCGGTGTAGCTGCCGTTGGCGGACTGCACCGCCAGATCGCGGATCGCCTGCAGGTTGGCGGTGACCTGGCTCAGGGCCGACTGGGTCGTCTGCGCCAGGTTGATGGCATCGCTGGCGTTGGAACTGGCCTGGCCGAGGCCACCGATCTGGGTGGTGAAGTTGGTCGAGATCGCATAGCCCGCCGCATTGTCGGAGGCGCTGTTGATCTTCAAGCCCGAGGACAGACGCGCGGTGGCCTGGGACAAGGCGCTCTGCGACTTGGTCAGGTTGTTCTGCGCGGTCAACGAGTTGATGTTGGTATTGATGCTGAGTGTCATGGGTATCTCCTGGAGGAAAGCTAGAGCCGGTTTGTTGTTTCGTTCTGCATCCCGGCGGTAAGGTTCCTTCGTGGGAAATCCATCCGCCTCGGAAAGTTTTTCGGCCTGCACAGCAAATACTTGAGTCCTTGTCCATGGTTTTTTTCTGCTACAGGCGTGAAGGGTTCCGAAACCCTTCGCCGCCTGCCCTTCCAGCCCGTCATTTCCCCCGACGAGCCTCCCGCGCAAATCCGGTTCAAACCATCACTTGATGTAATTGAACAAGCTCATCGTCTGAACTTTGGCAAACACCTGCTGCGACGCCTGCAACGAAGCTGACTGTGACGACAAATTGCTTATGGCCGTATAGACGTCCACATCTTGAACGCTTGTCAGCGTCGCCTTATAGGTGACACTCAAGTTCTTGTACGCGCTCTGCTGCGTGCTGATGGTATTTATCCGACCACCGACCGAGACTTCGGTACTGGTAACGGCAGCCGCCGCCTGATCCAGCGACTCCATCTGCCGACTCAGCGTATTGGCCAGTTGCGTTCCAGAGCTATTGCTCTGCAGCGCGCCGATCATGTTGTTGAGCGTCGTGAACACATCTTGCGTACCGCCAGACTTCACGCTCACCGTGTCGCCTGCCGATGGCGTACCGCTCAAGGCAACGGTCATGCCGTTGAAACTGATACTGCCGCCATCCTGATAAGTGCCACCCACGGGATTGCCGCCGCTGTCCAGCACCGGATTGCCGTTGGCATCGGCGGCCGTCCAGCTACCACCGGCACCAAAGGTGATCGAGTATCCGCCGCCACTGGTGGCGTTGGCGCTGCTCCAGGCCACCGGATCGCTGACGCTGTTGGCGCCGACAATCAAGCTGCCAGCGTTGGCTGCGCCGGCGCTGGCAGTGTAGGTGCCATTGCCTGACGGAATATTCATGAACAGGCCGCTACCGGGATCACTGGTGGCGATCTGCAGACCAGGCCCAGCCACAGCCATCTGGGTGGAATCATTGCCGGTATAGCTCACCGCACCCGCGCTATTGGCAACAAACGGCAAAGTGTTTGTGCTGGTACCAGCAAAAAGTGCACTGCCATTGCTGTCGTTGGTATTGGCCAGTTGCACCAGCTGATTGCGCAACTGGATCAACTGGGTGGCCATGTCATTGCGATCACTGCGGGACAGGGTGCTGTTGATGCCCTGGATGGCCATCGAGCGCACGCTGTTATAAAGATTGCTGACCGAACTCAGCGCGGTCTGCTCAGTGGACAGCCGCGTATTGGCGCTGTCCATGTTGGCGGAATACTGTGTGTTCGCCGCCATGATGTGATTGAGGCTGATGATCTGCCCCGCACCGCCCGGATCGTCCGAGGCGACGTTGATGCGCAGGCCGGTATTCACCTGATTCTGGGTAGCCGCCAACGCACTCTGCTGCTTCTGCATCGTGCTGACTGACTGTTGATACATCCAGCTGGTGGAGACGCGCATGTCGATTACCTGTACGTGGGTTGCACTGTTGTCACGATCAGCGGGCTGTTTCAGCGCGCCTGCACGGCGGACAGCAGGCTGGAGAAAATCGCCTGCGAGGCCGAGATGATTTGCGCGGATGCCTGGTAGGCCTGCTGGAAATTGACCAGCTTGGCCGCCTCTTCGTCCATATTGACGCCGGAGACACTTTGCTGGGCGGATACCGCCTGGTTGTTGAGGCTGGTCTGCGTGGTCAGATTGGTCGTTGCCTGGCTGCCCACCGTGCCGATCTGGGTGGTGATGCTGGCATAGGCACTCAGCACGGACGTGCCGCCGCCGGCCAGCACGCCACGATTGGCCAGCGCCGCCAGAGAGCGCGCGTTGCTGTTGTCGTTCAGACCGTTGGTATTGGCCGCCACGCTGAAACTGTCTCCGGCCGCCGGCGTGCCGCTGACTGCGACGCTCCAGCCGTTGGCCGTAATCGGCTGGCCCGCCGTATAGGCGCCGCTGGCCAAGACGGTGCCGCCGGCATCAGTCACCTGATAGGCATTGGCCGAGGTGAAGCTGATGGTGGCGTTGCTGAGCAAGGCGGCATTACTGGAGTCGCTGACGCTGATGGCGCCAGCCGTCGCGGTGCCGGTATTGCTGCTTGCCGGACTGGTTGCCAGCGCGGCAGCGGCAGCGACCCCCGAAGGATCGGTCATGCTGACGGCAATCCCGGTCGCAGCATGGCGGGTGGGCTGGATCTGGTAGCTGTCGCCAGCCTGCGCCGCACCAGTGATGGTGAGGGTGATCCCGTCAGCAGAGAGGCTGCCATCGGGGTTACTGGTCAACGGCACACTCTGGCCGCCGGTCGTCTGCAGGTTCCACTGGCTGCCGTCGTAGCGAAGGTTGTAATCCGACGCCGTCAACTGGGAAACATTGCTGATGCTGGCCGCCACCGTGGCCGTACCCTGGTTGCCAGCGGCACTGAGGACGGTCGGCGAGGGCACACTGAAGATCGCGGCGCCTTGCTGCCCCTTCAGGTTCAGGCCTTGTGCCTGCTGTGCGTTGACGCTGGAGGCCAGCGCGACGGCCGCCTGGCCCAGCTGGTTCTGTATCGGATTGAGCACATTGCTGCGGTAATCCAGCAGCGCGCCCAGGGTACCGCCACTGACGCTGCTGGTGATGTCGCTGCCCGCACTGGTGTAGATATCCGGTGTGGTCGGGTCGTAGGTACTGCCAGCGGTGGACAGCGGGTAGGCAATATTGCCGCTGACCAGCGCCTGGCCGCTGGACGAATACACGCTGACCGTCCCGTTCTTCTCGCTTACCGCGGTAACCCCGAGGTAACCGGAGAGCGTGTTGATGAGGGCGTCGCGCTGGTCGAGCAAGGCATTCGGCTGACCGGTGCCGCTGGACTGGTTGATCTGCTGATTGACGTTGGCGATGTTGCTCAACACGCTGTTGATGCTGTTGACCGTGCTGCTGATCTGGCCGTTGACCTGGCCTTGCTGCTGGCTCAGTTGCTGGCCCAGCGTGTTGAATACCTGGGTCAGTGCGCTGGCGCTGCCGAGCAGGGCCTGACGGGCGGAGGTGGAGCTGGGCGCGTTCGCCACGGCGCTGAAAGCACCGTACAGGGAATCCAGCGAGCCCTGCAGGTCACCACTCGCGCTGAGCGAACTGTTCAACGTGGTGGCGAGGTCGTTGTAGGTGGTCGCCCGCTGCAGGCTGGAGTTGCTGCTCCACACCGCGCTGGTCAGAAAGCTGCTGTAGGCGCGCTGCACCGCAACCACGTTCACGCCACTGCCGATGGTGTAGCTGCCGTTGTTCTGGGTGATGCTCTCGGTCTGGCGCACCACCTGCATGTTGTAGCCAGGGGTGTTGCTGTTGCTGATGTTGTTGCTGACCGTGTTGAGCGCCACCTGCGCGGCGTTGAGCCCGGAAACGCCGGTGCTGAGCATGTTAGACATGGGCAATTCCTAGGAGCTTCATGGTGAGGGTGTCGGCAATTTGACGGCGTTCTTGAGCGCATCCAGCGCCTGGCGCATGGCCGGGCTGTTGGCGATGGCCGCGATCTTGGTGGCGTAGGAGGGGTCGGTGGCATAGCTGCCGCTGATCAGACCGCGGGCAAAACCAAGCACGTCGTCGCCCTTGCCCAGCGCCGCGGCATAGCGCGGGTTGTTGGCGAGCAGGTTGGCGTAGTCCTCGAACGACTCCCTGGGTGAATCGTAGGAACGAAACTGGGCCTTGCGCCGCACCGCCACACCGCCCTCGAATTCAAGTGTCGGCACATTGACGCGCTCGCCATCCCAGCTCGAGCCGGCCTTGATGCCAAACAGGTTGTTGCTGCTCGCGCCATCGGTGTGGGTGGGCATGTGCTTGCCCCACTGGGTTTCAAGCGCGGCCTGGGCCAGCACCGCGCGCAGCGAGACGCCCAGCTTTTCGGCGGCCTTCTTTGCGTAAGGCGCCACCTGCATCACGAAGTCGGTGGCATCGGTGGGTAC
>JBBQQL010000077.1:0-18703 GCA_038215995.1 Lysobacterales bacterium | reverse complement strand
ACGATAATTTTTCTGATCATTTGTGGGAATCCCCCTTCCCCAGGTGCTCGGCCGAGTGTAACCGAATGATTAAGACGCGCAACAGGCGCGAGTTGGCAAAAATCGTCTGCGCTCGTGAGCTTGCCGACGTACAATAATGCATATTCTAGATCGCGCCGGGGTGGGTTTTCACCAAATCGCCCGCAGTTCCGGCGCCGAGGTGATCCCATGTCCATACTTTCCATACTCGAGTTTCCCGACCCCCGTCTGCGCACCCGCGCCGAGCCGGTGGGCGTGTTTGATGCCGCGCTCAAGCAGTTCGTTGCCGACATGTTTGAAACCATGTACGCCGCCAATGGCGTAGGACTGGCGGCAAGCCAGGTCAATGTTCACCAGCGCGTGCTGGTGGCCGACATGAGTGACGACCGCAAACAACCACTGGCCCTGATCAACGCGCAGATCCTCGAAAAAGAGGGTTCACAGGTTTATCAGGAAGGCTGCCTGTCGTTTCCGGGTCTTTACGCCGACGTTACCCGTGCGCTCAAGGTGAAGGTCAAGGCACAGGATGTGGACGGCAAGGAGATCATCGTCGAAGCCGAAGGTCCGCTCGCGGTATGCATCCAGCATGAACTGGACCACCTGGATGGCAAGGTGTTCGTCGACTACCTGTCGTCGCTCAAGCGCGCCTTGTTGCTGAAGCGACTCGACAAGCAACGCAAGCAGGCGGCGAGCGCTTGAGTAGCGCCGGTTTTCGTCTGGCTTTTGCCGGCACCCCCGAGTTTGCGCTGCCCTGCCTCGAAGCCTGCCGCAGCAGCGGCGCCGAGCTGGTGGCGGTCTATACGCAGCCTGATCGACCCGCCGGCCGAGGACGCAAGCTGACGCCCAGCCCGGTGAAACAGGCCGCGCTCGAAGCCGGGATCGCTGTGCAGCAGCCTGAATCGCTCAAATCCAGCGAAGCACAGCAGACCCTGGCATCGTATCGACCCGATCTGCTGGTGGTGGTTGCCTACGGATTGATCTTGCCGCGCAAAGTGCTGGCGCTACCCCGGCTCGGTTGCTGGAACGTGCACGCCAGCCTGCTGCCGCGCTGGCGTGGTGCCGCGCCGATCCAGCGCGCGATTCTCGCCGGTGATGCGCACAGCGGAGTCGATCTGATGCAGATGGAAGCCGGCCTCGATACCGGCCCGGTACTGCTGCAACGACGCACGCCGATCACCGCCACGGATACCGGCGGCTCCTTGCACGACCGTCTGTCGGCGCTCGGTGCCGAGGCGCTGGCGGAGGGTTTGCGCCGGCAGTTCGCCGACGAGCCTCTCATCGCCACTCCGCAATCGGACGAGGGCGTCAGCTACGCCCACAAGCTGGACAAGGCCGAGGCGAAGCTCGATTTCAGCCGCCCCGCGATCGAACTGGAACGGCAGGTGCGGGCGTTCGATCCCTGGCCGGTGGCAGAAGGTGAAATCGCCGGCGAATCCGTGCGCATCTGGGCCGCCCAGGCGATCGACTGCACGCCGTCGGTCACGCCCGGCCAGCTGGTAGGCGCGGGTCGCGACGGTATCGAGCTGGCCTGCGGTCAGGGCGCGCTGCGCATCACCGCCGTGCAACGCAGTGGCGGCAAGCGCATCACGGCCGTCGATTATCTCAACGCCCGCCCCGAATTGCGCCAGATCCGATGAAAGCCGATACCCGAGCACTGGCCGCCAGGGGCCTTGCCGAAATCGCCCTGCGCGGCGCCTCGCTGCGCGACGTAATGGAACGTTCGGCACCGCGGCTGGCCGATCCGCGCGATCGCGCGCTGCTGATGGCACTGCTCAGCGAGGGTGCACGCTGGTGGCTACGCTTCGATGCCGCCATCGACGGACTGCTGGAGAAGTCGCTGCGACACAAGGACCCGGCCGTCCACGCCCTGCTGGTACTTGGCCTGGTGCAGCTGGAAATCCTCCAGTTGCAAGACTACGCCGCGGTCGCTGCCACCGTCGAAGCCGTGCGCGCCCTGAAACGGCCGCAGCTGGCTGGCTTGGTCAATGCGGTACTGCGCCGCTGGCAGCGTGAACGGGAAACACTGCTCGCCAAACTCGACGCCAAGCCGCAAACCCGCCACGCGCACCCGGCCTGGCTGGCCGCTGCGTTGCAGCGGGACTGGCCGGCGCAGGCTGACGCCGTGATGGCGGCGGACAACCGCGAGCCGCCACTGATGTTGCGGGTCAATCACCGGCGCTGCGAGCGTCAAGCGCTGCTCGATCAACTGCTGGCGGCCGGCTACGAGGCTTCGTCCCACCCCTGGCTGAGCGACGCCCTGCTGCTCCCACACAGCAGCGATGTCACCCGCATGCCCGGCTTCGAAGATGGCTGGTTTGCGGTGCAGGATGGCTCCGCCCAGGTCGCCGCCGATCTGGCCGACCTGCACGATGGCCAGCGCATACTTGATGCCTGCGCCGCACCCGGCGGCAAGGCCTGCCATTTGCTGGAACGCGCGCAGATCGATCTCACCGCGCTGGAGTACGACGCCGGCCGCGCCGAGCGCATCCGGCAAAACCTGATGCGGCTGCGACTGGATGCCAAGTTGGTGGTCGGTGATGCCGGCTCGCCCAAGGCGTGGTGGAAGGGGCAGACGTTCGACCGCATCCTGATCGACGCGCCCTGCTCGGCCACTGGCGTGCTGCGGCGGCGACCCGATGTCCGGCTGCACCGCCGCGAGAGCGACATCGCCGCCATGCAGCAGCAGCAGCGGCGCATCCTGTCCGCACTATGGCCGCTGCTGGCGCCCGGCGGGCGGCTGGTCTACATCACCTGCTCGGTACTACGCGCCGAGAACGAGGCGATCGTGACCGAGCTGCTGGCCAGCCAGCCTGATGCCGAGCCGGTGGCATTCACCTTGCCCGTTGGGCAGGCGGCGTCCACAGGCTGGCAGATCCTGCCCGGCGACGGCGATCTGGATGGCATGTACTATGCGGTCTTGCAAAAGCGAGTGCCCTCAACGCCCTGATTCATGGGGCGTTGCTTCACACGGGCGCTTGCCTGGGCAGATTATGGAGATGGGCCCGGCTATGCTTGCGCTATTGAAACACCGCTGATGGAACTGCGCTCGTCGTGAAAGTCTGCCCGCCCCTGTCCCGAGCTCGCCCGCTGTGGCTGCGCGACGCCCGCTGGGAGCTCGTGTTGTTTGGCCTTTTTGCGCTGCTGCTGCTCGGCATCGGCATCGGCCTGCGCGATCCCTGGCCATCCGACGAACCCCGTTTTGCCCTGGTCGCGCGTCTGATGGTCGAGCACGGCCAGTGGCTGTTCCCACATCGCGGCCACGAGCTGTACCCGGACAAGCCACCCGTCTTCATGTGGCTGCAGGCACTGGCCTATTACGTCACCGGCAGCTGGCGGGTGGCGTTCCTGCTGCCGTCGCTGGCCGCCGGGCTGGGCGCACTGGCGCTGGTTTACGACCTGGCGCGGCGGCTGTGGAATCACCGCAGCGCACTGCTGGCCGCCACCACCTTGCTGTTGACCATCCATTTCACCTACCAGATGCGCAATGCGCAGATCGACCCGCTGCTGCTGGGCTGGATCACGCTGGCCAACTACGGTCTGCTGCGCCACCTGCTGCTGGGGCCGTCCTGGCGCTGGTTTGTCGTGGGCTGCTTTTTCGCTGGTGTCGGCGTCGCGACCAAGGGTGTGGGCGTGCTTGCCCTGCTGATGTTGATCCCTTATCTGCTGGCGCGCCGCGGACACTGGCGGATGGTCGCGCTGCCCCACGGCGGCTGGCGCTGGGGCGGCGGCCTGATGGTGTTCTTCGTCCCGATTCTGGGCTGGCTCCTGCCGATGCTGCTGACCGCCCGTGCCGATGGCGATCCGCAACATGCCGCCTATGTGCAGAACATCCTGTTCGGTCAAACCGTGCATCGCTATGCCACGCCGACCGGGCATCTCCATTCGCCGTTCTACTTCCTCGGCATCATGGCCGCGGACTGGCTGCCTTTGTCGCTGCTGCTGCCTTGGGCCGTTCCCGCGTGGTGGCGCCGACTGAAGCGTCGCGATGCACGCTTCCTGTTGCCGCTGGGCTGGGTCGTGCTGATCGTGTTGTTCTTCTCGTTCAGCCCCGGCAAGCGCGACGTCTACATCCTGCCCGCGCTGCCGATGATGGCGCTGGCGCTGGCGCCCTTGCTACCCGGCCTGCTGCGCCGGCGTGGTGTGCGGCTGGCCGTCTTTGCGCTGACCCTCCTGTTGTCCGGCATCATGACCACCGCCGCCACGCTGGCAATCACTCGCCACCCGCCCTGGGCTGACAAGATCGAACAAAGCCTCGACCCTCAGATCTGGTGGCTGCTGCTCGGCGTGGGCCTGGCTGGCCTGATCGCTGCCGCACTGACCCGGATACGATATGCGCCGCTGGGCTGGCTGTTGTTCGCCTGCGCACTGTGGGCCGCTTACGGGCTATGGGGCTACCCCATGCTCAACGGCGATCGATCGGCACGTGACGTCATGGTCAAGGCGCGCGCCATCGCGGGGCCGGACGCCAGCATCGGCCTGCTCGCGTGGAAGGAGCAGAACCTGCTGATGGCGCAGGGACCCGTCACCGAATTCGGCTTCATGAAGCCGTGGCCGCAACAATATGTGCAGGCGATCAGCTGGCTGCAGCAGGCCCCTGCACAACGCTGGATCTTCAGTCTCGACGACGCGATGGGCAACTGCGTGAATCGGAAGCACGCCATCCATGTCGGCCACGCCAATCGCCGGGAGTGGTGGATGTTCAGGGCCGACGCCGTGGTGGCCGGCTGTATCCCGAACTCGGCAGGGAGTGCCGCTGATGACAATGATTATTGAAACAAGGATCGCCACCGAACACCGCACCAACGCGGCACAGTCGCCTGATCCGGTAAAACCCCGCTTGCGCTCGGTACGACCTCGCGTGTCGCTCATCGCATGTTGAATCTGCTCACATCATCGCACCCATGAGCAGTCGCCTCCCACTCGTCGCCAGAATGCGCGAAGCCGCGTATGTGGCAGGCTGCTGGTGCGCCGTCGCCTGTCTTTTTGTGGTGCCGATCAACAAGCCTGCCACCAATGTGGCCATTGGACTGGCCCTGCTTTTTTCGCTGCTGGGACGTGATTTTCGCCAACGCTGGTTGAGCGCCCTGCGCCACCCGGTGGCACAAGGCGCCCTGGTGTGGTGGGCCGTGCTGGTACTCAGTGCCGTGCACACCTGGTTTGAGACGTCCGTGCTGCCGCTGTCCGGGTCATTCGTGTGGGCGTGCTGGTATCCGCTGCTGCTGGGCTCACTGTTGCAGACGCCGCGGTGGCGCCGCCGCGCCCTGATCGCCTTTGCCCTCGCCGTGGGCATCGTCCTGCTGATTTCCTGCGGCATGTACGTCGGCTGGATTCCGCAGCGCTCGATCGAACTGCTGCAGCCGAACTTGCGCAACACGGTATTCAAGGAGTACACCCAGCAAGGTGTCGCCATGCTCGTGTTCGCCGCCATGGCGGTGGCCGCTGCGACTGCAACGCGGGGCAAAGGCGGAAGATTTTTTCTCGCCGCAGCGGCCTTGCTTGCTTTGGCCAACATCGTATTCATGCTGGAGAGCCGCACCAGCTATCTGGCCCTGGTACCGCTGCTGGCTTACTGGGCCTGGCGCGGGGTCCTCAAGAACTTCTCCGGATGGCGGGTGGCCGCTATCGCCTGCGCCATGGCAACGGCGACGCTGGCGCTGATCTGGTTTACACCGCCAGTCAGGGACCGGCTGGTTCTGTCCGTCGCCCATGAAGCGGAGGTCTATGCCACCCAGAGAACACCCACCTCAACCGGGATCCGCCTCGAGTTGTGGCGACGCACGGTGCCGATGATCGCCTCCGCGCCGGTGTTCGGTCATGGCCTGCGCCAGTGGGCTCCTCTGTACCGGCAATCGATCGAGGGTCTTCCGAATTTCGACGCTTTCCTGATGGGCCATCCACATCAGGAAATGCTGCTGATTGTGGCCGAACAAGGTTTCGCCGGGCTGCTGGTTTATCTCTTGTTACTGGTCGCGCTGGCACGCTACATCGGACGACTGGATCCGCCTGAGCGTGATATCTACGCCTGTCTGTTACTGATTTATCTGACGGCAGGCTTGGCCAATTGCCTGTGGGATGACTTTTCGCACCGCCATTTGTTCATTCTTTTGCTGGCTTGCATTCCTCTGGTCGGAAAGCACTCATCGCCCGAGAGGCTTAAATGAAGGTACCAGTGATACCAAGCGGCATATTTGATCAGGTGACCATTGTCTGCGTCACTTATCAAAGCCGAAGTGTGGTCGAGTCGCTGGCCGCCACCGTGCGGGCTTTCCCGCATGTGCTGATCATCGACAACGGCAGCAGCGATGGCTCGGCCGCCGCAGTACGCGAAGCCATCCCACATGCACGGGTGGTCCAACGCGCCGACAATGGCGGCTTCGGCAAGGCCAACAACGAAGCCATGGCGCAGGTGAAGACGCCGTTCGCGCTGATGCTCAACCCCGATTGCGACATCAAGGCCGATGCGTTGCAGATCCTGATGGATGTGCTTGAACGCTACCCTTCCGCGGGCATGGTGGCGCCACAGAGCTGGCGTGCCAATCACAAGCCGCAGAAATGTTATCGCCCTGCCTTCTATGAGCCACCACTTGAAACCCCCTACCAGTTGGCCGACGGCACCTGCAGCGCACAATGGCTCAATGGTTGCTGCCTGCTTACACGTGTTCACGCGTTTCGCGAGATCGGCGGGTTCGACGAAAACTTCTTCCTGTTCTATGAAGACGATGACCTTTGCCTGCGCATGCGAAAGGCGGGGTTCGAGTGTCTGCTCGAGCCCAGCGCCACCGCCTGGCATACCGGGGGAGGCTCATCAGCACCCAGTCTCCGGGTCAGCTTCATCAAGCCCTTTCACTATGTGCGCTCGCGTCATCTGGCCATCTGCAAGTATCAGGGCCGCGGAGCGGGCTGGCACTACCTGATCAAGCTGATGCTCGCCGCAGCGCCCGCTGCCTTGGTCTATGCCTTGCTGCTGCAACGCAAGCACTTCATCAAATGGGTCGCCTGGGGCAGCTCGGCGGTGTCCTCGGCGCTCACGCTGGATTCAACTACCGAGCCTCAGCCGTCACCCGAGGTCCTGAAGCCGCACTCCTGAGCGGGTCCTGCCGATCACCACTGAATCACTCGGCAACAGCAACGGCCGGTGCGCCCACCCCGTCGCGAAGCCAGCGGATATCAGCGGGCTCCGAGGCAAATTCAGTCAGATGCTGATCGAGTCCAAGCTCACAGCAAACCAGCCTGCCAGCCTTGGTCGCTTCCAGAATCCGGTCATTGGGATTGTCGACGACATGCTTTCGCGTGCGGTGATGCAAGTGGGTGGCAAGCGCACTGAAACGCAGGTCCCGCCGCAACAGGCCCAGATGGAAGGCGCGCACCGCCAGCTCGGTATCTTCGCGCCCCCAGCCGGTCATGGCTTCATTGAAACCATTGACCGCAATCAGGTCTTCGCGCCAGAACGCCATGTTGCAGCTCTTGATGCCGCGCCGCTTGCGCCCCGGTTTGGCGTACCAGGCTGCCAGCGCAGGCAGTCGCAAGGTATGCCGGCGTCGCTCGACGCCACGACTGAAGAAGCCAGGCATCGCCTGCCCCTGCTCCAGCAGGCGACTGGAAAGTCCGGCATTGGTGAGCACACGTGATCCCTGCACAAAGCAGCCGCGACGGGCAAACGCGCGATGATCAGCAATGAAGTGCCGCTCGACCACCATGTCGCCGTCGAGCAGGATCACATAATCGCCCTGGGCAGCAGCGATAGCGCGATTGCGAGCGCGGCTCATGCGTGCGCCATCGTCTGGTTGCCACAGATGCACCAGCCGCACCGGGTAGTCCGTCGCCATCCGCTCCAGCAAGGCGCGTGTGGCCGGCTGTGAACCATCATCGGTAACGATGACCTCGTGCGGCAATTCGCTTTGCACCGCCAACGCACGGAGCACCAGTTCCAGCGCTTCGGGCCAGTTGTAGGTAATCACCGCGACGGTGATCCGCATCGTCACTGGCCCGGCGGGGGGCGACGGCCGTCTCATCCGCGCACTCTCCAGCCATGCAGCAGAATGGTCAGCGCCCGCTCCCATCTCCTCCAGAAAGAGACGCGCCGCATCATCGCCAGCCGGGCATAACGCCTGGTTTCGGTCCAGGTCGGATTCGGCTTGGTCATGAATTCCAGTTTGCAGAACTCGATGCACTCGGGCCCCAAGCCAATTCTTTCGGCGTAGTACCTGATCAGCGCACTGGATTTCATCTTGTTGATGTATTCGATGCGCGGCGAACGATTCGACCACCAGCCATTCTTGCCGTGGATGCGGTAGTCGACGCAGCCGGTCGGAAGGAAATACTTGTGTGCTCCGAGCACGCTGCAACCGAACACAAGGCAATTGTCGGCCGACAGCCGCCATGTGCCGAGGAAGGATTCGGGAAGATCAAGCGCGCGCCGAGCCCAGTGCGCGCGTATCGACAATGCCGAGGTCGGCGCCCCGTACCACTGGGTAAGCACATAGGTACTGATGGCAGTGTAGCCAAGGTCGACGGCACGATCGTGAAACTTGATGACCCGCGTCTGCTGGTCGAACACCTGGAGGTCGCTGAAAACAAAATCAACGTCCGCGCGGGAGTCATACAGGGCACCAAGCTGCACTAGATAGTCCGGTGCCCAGCGGTCATCGGAATCGAGGAAACAGATGACATCTGCCGCCACGACAGCGATACCTCTCTGGAAGGCAGCCAGTTGCCCTCCGTTCTCCGCGCAAATCAGCGTGACCCGTTCGTCGCCCGCATAGCGCTCCCGCAACAAGAGGTCCGAGCCATCGGTAGACCCGTCGTCCACCACGATGACCTGTGCCGGCCTCCGCTTCTGCGCCAGCGCGCTCTCTACCGCCTCGATCACGAAGTCGCGGTAGTTGTAACTGGTGATGATCACCGCGAACCGGGTTGCGGTCGGCATGCCGCCGCCACTTCCGGTGCTCACGGCTGCACCTGCCCGTTCGACGTTGGCAAAGGGGGGGGGGCCGTGGGTCGTCATGCTGTTAGCGCTGTCGCTGGTTCGCACGAGCATCCCCCTGAGGACTTCTGGCGTGCGTGGAGATGGTCCGTAACTTTGATCGACGTCACTCCTTCACGTCGCCGCCACATCATACCCAACTACGCGGCCATGCCCAGCCGCGCTGTGCAATATTGCGTCAAGGCAGCCGGCGGGAGGGGAGGCACGAATCGGCTAGAATTCCCGCATGCCAGCCAGCCTTCCTCTGACCCTCGCCGTCATCACCCACAACGAGGCCGACAACATTGCCCGTTGTCTGGACAGCGTTCCGTTCGCAGCGGAGAAGCTGGTCGTCGATTCGGGCAGCGACGACGACACGGTGGCCATGGCACAGGCCCACGGTGCGCGCGTGGTTCATCAGGACTGGCTGGGTTTCGGCGCGCAGCGGAACTTTGCCAGCAGCCAGTGCCGGCACGACTGGATTCTGGTGCTCGACGCGGATGAATACCTCTCTCCCGAGCTAGCCGACGAGCTGCAGCGGCGGCTTCCTGGGCTGATCTCCAGCGACACACCGGCGGCCTACCTGCGGCGCAGCACGATCTACATGGGCGCGCCGATGCGATGGTACCGCCCGGCGATGGGTGAGCGCATGGCAAGGCTCTACAATCGTGGCCGCGCGCGCTGGAGTGACGCACGCGTGCACGAATCCCTGCGCTTCGAGGGCAGCGCGCCGACCTTGCGCGCCGTATTCAATCACACCAACAACCCGACCCTCGTTCACAAGCAACTGAAAGTGCTGCGCTATACCGAACTGAAGTGCCGCGACTGGCTGGACAAGGGCAAGTCGGTACGGATGTGGCAGACGCCCTTCGTGTTTGTGCTCGCCTTCGCCAAGGATTATTTCTTTCGGCTTGCCTTCCTCGATGGGTGGCGCGGCTTCATGATCGCGCATACCGCCGCCACTTATGCGATCTACAAGCGCATGCGCTACTACGAGATGGTCAACAACCCCGAGTCGGTAAGCCGGGCTGAAAAAGTATTGCAACAGCATGCCATCGACCGCTGATGGTGCACTGTCGCGACAGGCCGATGCGAGTGGCTGAGGCCAGGTCCAACTCCATCTGACAACCCTATCGGCACAGACCACGCATGCCCCATCGCACGTCAAAAAAGCACTTCCTCCTGTACGGCTCCGAACGCTATGCGCTGGCCATTCTGCGACCACTGCAGGAAGCGATTCGTGCGCGTGGCGACGAGGCCGCCTGGTTCTTCGATGGCCCGGGCGCCGAGGACCTGGTCGAGGGCGAACACCTGCTGACCGTGCAGCAAGTGCGCGCATGGAAACCCATCGCCATACTGACGCCGGGAAATCACCTGCCGCATTTTTTTCCTGGCGTAAAAGTGGAAGTGTTCCATGGCTTCGACGCGGGCAAACCACGCCATATCTATATCCGTGGTTTCTTCGACCTGTACTGCACCACCGGTCCGCGCGATACGCAGCAGTTTCGCGCACTGGCCGACAAGCTCGGGCATTTCGCCGTGACCGAAACCGGCTGGCCCAAGCTCGACCCGTTCATGCGCGAGATCGCCGGCAGCCTGCCCGCTGTGCGCCACCCACCGGTCATTCTGTACCACTCGACGTTCTCGCCGTCGTGGAGCGCCGCCGATATTCTGTATGAGGAAGTGAAACGACTTTCCCGCGACGGCCGCTGGCGCTGGATCGTCACCTTTCACCCGAAAATGAGCGCGGAGACAAGGGCGCGCTACATGGCCTTGCAGAACGATTACCTGCAATTCGCCGAGAACGACAACATCCTCGAGTTGTTCCCGCAAGTCGACCTGATGTGTTCGGATACATCTTCTGCGCTCAACGAATTCCTGCTGACCGGCAAGCCGGTGGTGACATTCAAGAACCGCCGACCGGGACCGCAGTTGATCGACATCGACGATCCGGCCCAGTTCGAACCGGCAATCGAGCGCGCGCTGGCTCGACCACCGGAGTTGATGGCCGCGGTCCGCGACTACGCCAACGCCATCCACCCCTGGCGCGACGGGCACTCCAGTGAACGCGTGCTGCAGGCGATCGACGCCTTTGTCGCCGCCGGTGGACGCAACCGCCGACGCAAGCCGCTCAACCTCTGGCGCAAGCTCAAGCTGCGCCGGCGTATTGGCTACTGGGGGCCCGCGTGAAGCGGACCATTCTCCGTCGCCGGTGTGGGGTGCAGGCTAGAATCACCCCGAATCCGTCAAGAGTCTGCCCGTGTCTTTGAGCCCGTATAGCCGATCCGAACACCTGCGTGCCCTCTGGCCATGGCTGCCGCTGTGGATGCTGGTGGCCTTGCTGGCGATCTTCTCGCACGGCCCGATGCCACTGTATTCCACGCGCACCCTCGCCGTGGCCTGGGATATGTGGAGCCACGGCCACTGGCTGGTACCGCATATCAACGGCCAGCCCTACAGCGAAAAGGCGCCGCTGCTGTTCTGGCTGATCCAGGCGGGCTGGTTCGCGTTCGGCGTCAGCGACATCTGGCCGCGGGTGCTGGAGGTATTGATTGGCGGCACGCAACTGGTGCTGGTGTCGATGCTGGCGCGGCGGCTGTTTCCGAGCCGGCCGTGGATGGCCAAGGCGACGCCGTGGATGCTGCTGGCATTCGGGTACGCCTTCCTGTTCGGCCTGCAGATCATGTACGACGTGTTGCTGGCGGTGTGGGTACTCGCCGCGTTGCTGTGCCTGACCCCGAAGCCTCGTCGTGCCGAGCCCCGGTGGCTGCTGTTCGGGCTGTGCATCGGCCTGGGGCTGCTGACCAAGGGGCCGGTGATGCTGCTGCATGTGATCTTCCCCTGGCTGCTCGGCCCGCTGTGGAACGACTGGGCAAACCAGCACCGCGCCCGCTGGTATGGCCGCGGTGTGCTGTCGCTGCTGCTGGGCGCGGCGATGCTGCTGGCGTGGGCGTTGCCGGCAGGGTTCGCCGGAGGGGAGGCCTACCGCGACCGCCTGTTCTTTACCCAGACCGCCGGCCGCGTGGTCGACAAACTGGCCAAGGGCAAGGACCTGCAGAACCACGCCGAGCCTTTCTGGTTCTACCTGTTGTGGCTGCCGGTGCTGCTGTTTCCCTTCAGCGGGTGGCCGCGAATCTGGGTGGCGGTCGCCCGCCTGCGCCGCCCGTTCGAGTCCGGCCTGCGCTTCGCGCTGTGCTGGCTGATCCCGGCCTTCATCGTGTTTTCCGTGATCAGCGGCAAGCAGCTTTATTACCCGCTGCCCGAACTGGGCGGGATCACGCTGCTGATGGCCGGGGCCATCGCCCTACTGCGCGAGCGGCAGCCGAAGCTGGCCGGCAACGGGTGGTTTGGCACCTGGCCGCTCGGGCTCGGCGGCATCGCGTTCTCGGTGGTGCTGTTCGTGTTGCCGATGCTGGTGGCCGACGGCCATTGGCAGGACGACTGGGCCGTGGCCGCCGCCCCGTACAGCCGCTACTTCAGCGTGATTTTCCTGTTGCTCGGCGTACTGCTGCTGTTGCGTGGTCGCGGCGAACTGCGCCGGCTGGCCGTGGCCGGCCTGATCGGCGTGCTCTGTCTGAATGCGCTTTTCACTTTGACCTTGTGGCCGCACTGGGATCTGCGCCCGGCAGCGCGCCTGCTTGGCAACGCCGAACAGGCGAACCAGCCGATCGCCTACCTGGGCAACTACGAGGGCGAGTTTCACTTCGAAGGCAGGCTCACCCGGCCGATCACCGAACTGTTCGGGCCGCAGGCGCTGCAGGACTATGCGCACGCCCACCCGGATGGACTGATCGTGACACACCCAAAGGATCTGGCGCCGGCTGATCTGCGCTACGCGCTGCTGGTACAGCCGTTTCGCTCGTCGTGGCTGGTGATCTGGCCGGCCACGTCACTCGCTGATCTGAGTGCGGGACATACGCCGGCGGAACCGGCGCAACCCACCCTGATCTACCCGGCTGACGACGGCCGCCGCCGCGCCAAGACCGAGTAGAGGCCTGCTGCCCATGACCACGCCACTGATCGCCAGCCTGCGCCAGCAATGCAACGGCCCGCGTGACGGCGCACTGCTGCGCTTCTCGCTGGGCAACGCCCTGCTGGCCGACGGTGAAGCGGGCGCAGCGATCGACGAATTGCGCCGCGCACTCGAGTTCGATCCAGGTTATTCGGCAGCATGGAAAGTGCTGGGCAAAGCCAGCCTCGAGGCGGGTCAACCCGAAGCAGCCGCCGCGGCGTGGCGCAACGGGATGGCGGCGGCCAGCCAGCGCGGCGACCAGCAGGCCGGCAAGGAAATGGGCGTCTTTCTGCGTCGCCTGGAGCAAGCCCGGCCAACGAGCGGCGCTAGCTCTACTCGCGATCGTAAGGACTGATCAGACCGTCGGCTGAATAACGCTTGTACTGCCATTGGTACTGGGCGAATGCCAGCTCGACGCAATCCTGCACCCCCCGGTTCAACGCCGCACAGGCGATCTCGGGGTCGGCATCGGCCAGACCATCAGGCGCGGCCAGCAGGCGGATGCAGTAGCCGGAACCCTCGGGCAAACGCTCGGCAAACGCGAACAGTACGGTTGCGCCCGTGCGTGCGGCCAGCCGCGGCAGCAACACCATGGTCAGTGCGTCGCGGCCGAAAAACGGGGCGACCCGACCCTCACCGGCGCGCGGTTTTTGATCCGGCAGGATGCCCACCGTGCCGCCTGCGGCAAGGCGCTTGTAGAGGGTGCGCACACCCGCTCCATCGGCGCGTATCTGCTCCGGCGCCAAGGCGCCGCGCACCTTGCGCAGCAACCCCTCGACCGCGGCAATCCGCGGCGGTCGATACAGGATCGCCATCGGCGTCTTGCGGCAGAGCCAGTAGTTGAGCAGTTCCCAGCAGCCCAGATGCGGCGCGGCGATGATCACGCCCTTGCCCGCCGCCAACGCGGCATCAAGCAGTGCCTCGCCACGCACCTCGCGCACCAGGGTCAGCGCGCGCTCGGCACCCGCGCCCCAGACCTTGACGATTTCGCTGATCGACTTGCCGCTTTCTTCCATCACCTGGCGCAGCAATACGGCCTGAGCCGCCTGATCCAGCTGGGGTCGGGCGATGCCGAGATTCACCTCCGTATTGTGTGCCGTGCTTCCGTGACGCCAGAGCACCACGCGACCCAGCGCCGCGCCCATGCCCTGCAGCACGCGCAGCGGCAACCTGGCGAGCAGGAGCAGGAGCAGATAGATCAGATAAATGTCGACACGCATCCGTGAAAGTGTAGACGACTTGCCGATTCTGGTTGGTGTCCCCCGGACACTCGCCAGAAGATGCGGCATATCCGGCCGGAGCAACCGCGCGCTGGAGTTGGGTATGCTCTCTCTGCCTTATCCGGTTGCCACGGCGAGTATCCGATGATTGCCCTGATCCAGCGCGTCCTTTCCGCCAGCGTCAGCGTCGCAGATGAAGCCGTCGGTTCGATTGGCCCCGGCCTGCTCGCCTTGGTGGCCGTCCAGCCCGACGATGGCGAGGCGCAAGCGCAACGCATGCTGGAACGTCTGCTGGGCTACCGGGTATTCGCCGACGACGAGGGCAAGATGAACCGATCGCTGAACGATAGCGGCGGCGGTCTGCTGCTGGTCAGCCAGTTCACCCTGGCCGCGGACACCCGTTCCGGCATGCGCCCCAGCTTCAGCCGCGCTGCGACGCCGGAACACGGACGTCGCTGGTTTGACCGCTTGGTCGAGCTGGCCCGTGATCAGCATGCTGGGGTGGAAACCGGTCGCTTCGGTGCCCATATGGTGGTGCAGCTGGTAAATGACGGGCCGGTGACTTTCTGGCTCGATACCGGCTGAATGGCAGCGGCCGTTCCGTGAATCGGGACAGGCCCGGCAATAAACGCCAACCTGCCGATTTGGCGCGATTTTTGCGTCCTCCTGCGCAAGCTTTTTCCACTTGAAACTGGTTAAAAAAGCAGCACATCGTTATAATGTCCGGTTCTTGCACCCCTCGGCGGTCGGTTAATTAATGAACATCAAAGCTCCCCACGAGCAACAGTCGGAAATCAAGGCACTCATCACGAAGGGTCTGGAGCAGGGCTACCTGACCTACGCCGAGATCAACGATCACCTGCCCGACGACATCGTCGACCCGGAGCAGATCGAAGACATCATGGCGGTGCTCAAGGGCGTCGGCATCGAAGTGCACGACGCCGCTCCCGATACCGACACCATCGCCGATGGTGCGGCGCCCGGCAATTCGTCCGGCGACGACGATTCCGCTGCCGAAGAAGCGGTTGCGCTGCTGTCCGCGGTCGATGCCGAGGTGGGCCGTACCACCGATCCCGTGCGTATGTACATGCGTGAAATGGGTACGGTCGAACTACTTACCCGCGAGGGCGAAATCGCCATCGCCAAGCGCATCGAGGAAGGCCTTGGCCAGGTGCAGACCGCGCTGGCCAGCTTCCCGCTGACGATCGAGCTGCTGCTGGAGGAATACGACCAGCACCTGGACGGCAAGCGCCGCCTGAGCGAGATTCTGGCCGGCTTCCTCGATCTGGAAGAAGCCGCCGACCTGGCCCGCAAGGAGAAGGAAGCCGCCGCCCTGCTGGCGCCGGAAGTCGAGGAAGGCGCTGAAGGCGACGAGGACGACGACGACAGCACCGAAGAGGAAGAAGCCGGCCCGACCGGTCCCGACCCGGAAGAGGTCAAGCGCCGCATGGAGCTACTGCGCGACTATTACGCCAAGTTCCAGAAGGCTGCGCCCAAGGCTGCCAGCATCACCGACAAGAAGATCGTCAAGCTGCGCGACCAGATGGCCGAGGAGTTCCTCAAGCTCAAGCTGCCCTCCGCGCTGATCGACGGCTTTGTACGCAAGCTGCGCGAAGTGGTGGGTGACATCCGCCATCACGAGCGCGTGCTGCTGGATATCTTCGTCAAGCAGGTGAAGATGCCGAAGACCGAGTTCATCAAGACCTTCCCCAGCAACGAAGGCAACCTGGAGTGGGCGGCCGAACTGGGTCGCAAACGCCAGAAGTGGTCGCCGAACATCAAGACCCACCGCGAGGCGATCGACGCCGAGCAGGAGAAGCTGGCCACCATCGAGCGCAAGCTGTTCCTGCCGCTGATCGACATCAAGGACATCAACCGCGCCATGGCCAGTGGTGAGGCGAAAGCCCGCCGCGCCAAGAAGGAAATGGTCGAGGCCAACCTGCGACTGGTGATCTCGATCGCCAAGAAATACACCAACCGCGGCCTGCAGTTCCTCGACCTGATCCAGGAAGGCAACATCGGCCTGATGAAGGCGGTCGACAAGTTCGAGTACCGTCGCGGCTACAAGTTCTCGACCTATGCCACCTGGTGGATCCGCCAGGCGATCACCCGCTCGATCGCCGACCAGGCACGCACCATCCGTATCCCGGTGCACATGATCGAGACGATCAACAAGCTCAATCGCATTTCCCGCCAGATGCTCCAGCAGTTCGGCCGCGAGGCCACGCCGGAGGAACTGGCCAAGGAAATGGAGATGCCCGAGGACAAGATCCGCAAGGTGCTGAAGATCGCCAAGGAGCCGATCTCGATGGAGACCCCGATCGGCGACGACGAGGACTCGCATCTGGGCGACTTCATCGAGGACGGCAACGCCAGCTCCCCGATCGACTCGGCGACGGAAACCGGCCTGATGGAGACCGTGCGTGACGTGCTCGCCGGGCTTACTCCGCGTGAGGCGAAAGTGCTTCGCATGCGTTTCGGCATCGACATGAATACCGATCACACGCTGGAGGAAGTCGGCAAGCAGTTCGACGTCACCCGCGAGCGGATTCGTCAGATCGAGGCCAAGGCGCTGCGCAAGCTGCGTCACCCCAGCCGTTCGGAACAGCTGCGCTCCTTCCTCGACGTCGAGTAAGTCAGCGGTTTGCAGGCCACGCCAGACAACGCCCGCCTCAGCGGGCGTTGTCTTTTTTGCCATCACCATAGGTATGACCGCCGTGAATCCGGCCTGTGAGTGCACTTCGTGAGCCATCAACCCACCCATGCCCAGGCCTCCCGCACCGGGCTGATCTTCGGCATCACCTGCTACACGGTATGGGGCCTGTTCCCGCTCTACGTGGTGCAACTGGAGTTTGCCTCGGCACTGGAAATCGTCGCCCACCGAATCCTGTGGTCGCTGCTGCTCTGCCTCGGCCTGTTGCTGCTGACCCGGCGTCTGCCCGAGTTCCTAGGCGTGCTGCGCTCGCCGCGTCAGTTCGGCGCCCTTGCAGTCGCGGCCGCGCTGATCGCCTGCAACTGGCTGACCTATGTCTACGCCGCCACCACCGGTCAGGTGCTGCAGGCCTCGCTCGGCTATTTCATCAACCCGTTGCTTACGATTCTGCTCGGCGTAATGGTGTTGCACGAGCGCCTGCGCCCCGCGCAATGGCTGGCCGTCAGCATCGCCCTGGTTGCGATCGTGATCATCGCCATTGGCCAAGGGCGGCCACCCTGGCTCGCCCTGGTGCTGGCGGTGAGCTTCGGTTTCTACGGGCTGAGCAAGAAGCTGGCCGGCCGCAGCGTCGCGCCTATCCCCAGCCTGACCGTGGAGACCCTGGTGCTGGCGCCACTGGCCCTGCTCGCCCTGACCTGGCTGGGCTCCCGCGGCCAAACCCACTTCACTGCGCACGGCGCCAGTTCCGCGGTGTGGCTGATGTCCACCGGCATTGCCACCACGGTGCCGCTGATCACCTTTGCCGCTGCGGCGCGCCGGCTGCCGCTGAGCACGCTGGGTCTGCTGCAGTACATCGGGCCGAGCCTGCAGTTCGTGATTGCCGTAGGCATCGCGCATGAGCCCATGTCGCCATCACGCTGGATCGGTTTCGCGATGATCTGGGCCGCCCTGCTGATGGTCAGCATCGACGCGCTGCGTGCCCAGCATCAGCGCCGACGACATACCGCCGCTAACGCGGCCGAACTTGAGCCGCTCGGCTGATTGGCAGACAAGGATCTTGTACGGCGAACTGCCGGATACCAGCCAGCTCGGTTACCATAGCCGCTCGGGCCTGTAGCTCAATGGTTAGAGCAGGGGACTCATCGAAAGGTGCCGCCACGCAGGAATGCGTGGACGGGAACGGGATGAATTCAGGGAAACCTCAGCGGCGCGCGATGCGCGGACGGTGGCAACCCTGAGCCAAGCCGGCGGTACACCGCCGGAAGGTGCAGAGACTACCTGAGGGCTGCAGTGCCCTTGATCACAGGCTCGAGCGTCCCGCACCCCATCCGCACGATGCTTCATCAGCGTCGTGCGAAGGGTGAAGAGATAGTCCGCTCCGGAAGGAAACCTCCGGCAACAGCGAATCCCTTGGTTCCAGGTTCGAGTCCTGGCGGGCCCACCATGTAACTGTCCAAAGAAGTCCGGTGCGCATTTCAACGAAGTTTGCGCGGGCTCAAATGGGATATTTCAGCGGCCTGCGGGGCCGCCAGTACCGTCATACGCCTGGGCCGATATTTTTTTCCAGAAAGGCTTCTATGTTTTTATAGAGCTCGATGCGATTTTTGACGTCGTAAAAGCCGTGACCTTCATCAGGCTTGGCCATCCATTCGTAGGGTTTGTGAGCGGCGTCAAGTGCTGCCCGCATCGCCTTGGCTTGGGCAAACGGCGCCCGCTGATCGTCTTCGCCATGAATCAGGAACACGGGAACCGTGATCTTGTCAGCCAGCTTGTCCGGAGAATTGGCATCCAGCGCGGCTTGATCCTTGCCAATCACCCGGGTCAGGTAGCTGCGCCCG
>JBBQQL010000076.1:0-18918 GCA_038215995.1 Lysobacterales bacterium | reverse complement strand
CTGTCAAAACCCCGCCCGCCGTCGACTTTGAACACTCGCTCGACGAGCTGGAACAACTGGTCGCACGGATGGAAGGCGGCGAGTTGAGTCTGGACGAATCCCTCGCTTCGTTTGAACGCGGCATCGGCCTGTTTCGTCACTGCCAGCAGTCGCTGCAGCAGGCCGAACTGCGGGTTCAACTGCTGCTCGACCCCGAAGCCCCCGACAGCGCCGAACCGTTTGAACCCGAACTCTGAGTCAGCACCCACCCTGCAGTCCCTGATCGTACGTGCGGAACAGGCACTGGATCGCTGCCTGCCGCCAGCCGAACAATCGCCCGCCGCGCTGCATGATGCCATGCGCTACGCCGTGCTTGGTGGCGGCAAGCGTCTGCGCCCGCTGCTGGTGTATGCCGCCGCCCGCGCACTGGGACTGGACAGCCCCCTGCTCGATGCGCCAGCCTGTGCGGTCGAACTGATCCACGCCTACTCGCTGGTCCACGATGATCTGCCGGCGATGGACGACGACGCCATGCGCCGTGGCCGACCGACCTGTCATATCGTGTTTGGCGAAGCGATGGCGATCCTCGCCGGCGACGCCCTGCAGGCGCTGGCATTCGAGCTGCTCGCGGACGACCATGCCGGCCCGATTGATCCAGCCACCCGCGTCGCGATGCTGCGTGCGCTCGGACGCGCCTGTGGCGCCGAAGGCATGGCCGGTGGCCAGGCGCTGGACCTCGCGGCAGTCGGGCACCGCCTGAGCCTGGCCGAACTCGAGCACATGCATGCCTGCAAGACCGGAGCGCTGATTCGCGCCTCGGTGCAACTGGGCGGCCTGCTCGCCGGCGCCGACACCCGTACCCTGACCGTGCTGGATACATACGGCCATGCCGTGGGCCTGGCTTTCCAGGTGCGCGATGACATCCTCGATGTGGAAGGCGAGTCGGCCATCATCGGCAAGACCGCCGGCAAGGACGCGGCCGCCGACAAGCCCACCTTCCCCTCGATCATCGGTCTCGACGCATCGCATGCGCGCCTGACCGAACTGACCGGGATCGCGCTTGATGCGATTGCCCCCTGGGGCGAACAAGCGTTGCTGCTGCGTGAGCTGGCGCTTTACTCAGCCAACCGGCAACACTGAAAGCCGCTTTCAGTCTCAGTCAGGAAAGCAGCACCAGGCTGCCGTCCTGACGGGAGATATCGCTACTGCACCAGCCGCAAGGTGAACGGGTAGCGGTAGTAGCTGCCTTCGTTGGCGCGCACCGTGGCCAGAATCACGAATACCAGCCAGCAGATCACCAGCGCAGGCAGCAGCAGAAAGCCGATCAGCACGAACACCAGCACCCAGCACACCACCGCCGCGATCGCCACGGTGATATTGAAGTTCAGCGCTTCCTTGCCCTGGTCGTTGACCAGCGGCATGGTGTCCTTCTTGATCAACCAGATGATCAACGGGCCAAGGATGTTGCCAAACGGAACCACCAGGCCAGCCAGGGCCGACAGATGGGCAAACATCGCCCATTGGCGTTGATCAGGAGCGGGCAGGCCGGCCTGCGACGGGTCATTCGACGGGGGTGGGGTGACGGATTCGGGTGGGACGCTCATGCGCATATCCTCTCGTCAGCAAATCGCCGGCGCACTCGCCGGATGCAGGCCATGCTAGCAAGCAACGGCCGCCGTGCCGAGTGAACTTACGACCTGGAAAAATCCCGTTAAAAGCCGCCCCTGGTTACTCGCCGGCGACTGTCATGCGCTCAAGCAGGATCGAACCCGCAAGAAGATGCGAGCGCCGATCGACATCGGTACCCACCGCGAGGATGCCGGTAAACATCTCGCGCAGGTTCGCCGCGATGGTGATTCCTTCGACCGGCCAGGCGATCTGGCCGTTCTCGACCCAGAAGCCCGACGCGCCGCGCGAATAGTCGCCGGTGATCGTGGAGACGCCCTGCCCCATCACCTCGGTCACCAGCAAGCCGGTGCCCATGCGCTGAAGCATGCCGTTGAAATCATCGCGCGAGCCGTCGACGCTGCCCGGCTCGACGATGAGGTTGTGGATGCCGCCCGCATTGCCGGTGGATTCCAGCCCCAGCTTGCGCGCCGAATAGCTGCCCAGCACGTAGCGCGCCAGCACGCCGCCTTCGATCAGCGAACGGTCGCTGGTGGCGACGCCCTCGGCGTCGAAGTTGCCCGAACCGAGCCCTCGCTGAAGATGCGGTTGCTCGTTGATGTTCATCCACGATGGCATCACCTGCTTGCCGACATGGTCGAGCAGGAAGCTGGCACGCCGATACAACGACCCGCCGCTGACCGCGCCGAGCAGATGGCCGATCAGGCCGCGCGCCAGCTCCGGCACGAACAGCACCGGACACTGCCGCGTCGACAGGCTGCGTGCACCCATGCGGGCCAGTGTGCGCTCGGCCGCCTTGTCGCCCAGCGCCTGCGCGCTCATGAAATCGCCGGCGGCGCGCACGCTGTCGTACCAGTAGTCGCGCTGCATGCCGTCCTCGTCACCGGCAATCAAGGCCAGCGACAGCGAGTGGGACGTGCCGCGCTCGCGCCCGACGAAACCGTGCGAGTTGGCATACACCGACACGCCCTGCCCAGCCTGCACGCTGGCGCCGTCGGAATTGCTGATACCCGCATGCGCACGGCCGGCATCCTCGATCGCGATGCCCAGCTCGATCGCCTGGGTGGTGTCGATATCCCACGGGTGCCACAGGTCCAGATCGGGAAACGCCGTAGCCATGCGCGACACGTCGGCCAGTCCTGCGGCCGGATCGGCCTCGGTGTAGCGGGCGATCGCACAGGCCTGGTCGAGGGTGGCCTGAATCGAGTCCGGGTGCAGGTCGGCGGTGCTGGCCGAGCCCTTGCGCTGGCCGAAGTACACGGTGAGCCCAAAACCGCGGTCGCGCGTGTGTTCCACCGTCTCCACCTCGCCCAGCCGCACGTTCACGCTCAAGCCGGTATTGATGCTTGCCGCCACTTCGGCCTGGCTGGCGCCTGCGGCGCGCGCGCGGCGGATCACATCCTCGGCCAGCTCGGCCAGACGGTCCAGCTCCTGCTGGCTGCGATCAGAGTGGCGGCGGTCCTGGCTGATGCTGCTTTCGCTCACGTTGGGCTTTCCTGAAGGTTTGACGGGTAGAATAGGCGGTTCGCAGCCGCTGATCGCCAGTGCGGGGATCAAGCCACTCCAGATGGGGTCGCCGCGGAGAAATGCAAAGAGCACCGAGGAACGCCCATGCAAGCCATCGCGGGCATCTACCGACACTACAAGGGTCAGCGCTACCGTGTGCTGGGTACGGCGCATCACAGCGAAACCATGGAGCTGCTGGTGGTCTACCAGGCGCTCTATGGCGAACATGGCCTTTGGGTTCGCCCGGCAGCGATGTTTTGCGAGACGATCGAGCTGGACGGTGAGCCGATCGCCCGCTTCGCGCTGGAGCAAGCCGACGACGAGCCGGGCGCAGCCGGCCACACCACTATCCCCCGCTGACCCCGCCCAACCTGGAATTGAACATCGTGAGCCCCAGTCGCAGCCGCAACCAGACCGAACTCGACGAAGCGGACTACGGTCCCAGCCGCACCCAGCAACGTCGCGAAGCACTGGCCGTGCTGACCCTGGCCGGCCAGTTGATGGAGCTGCCACCCAGCCGCCTGGCGAAGCTGGACATGCCGGAGGACGTGCGCCGCGAAATCGACATCACCCGGCGCATCACCTCCCATGGCGCGCGCAAGCGCCAGCTCGCCTTTCTGGCCAAGGTGATGCGCCGCTACGGTGAAGACGACTTCGCCGCCGTGCGTGCCGAGCTCGGCGAGAACCGCGAGAAGCAGCGCCAGGAAAACGCGGTGATGCATCGCATCGAATCGATGCGCGACCGCCTGATCGCGGAAGACGAGAGCGCCTTGTCCGAATTGATCAACGAGCATCCGCAGGTCGATCGCCAGCATCTGCGCTCGCTGGTGCGCCAGGCGCGTATCGAGAAGGAAACCCCGAACAAGCCGCCACGGGCGTATCGGGAAATTTTCCAGCTGCTGAAAGAGCTGAACCAGTCGGATGATGCCGCCGAAGGCTGATCGCAAGACCTTCGGAGCGAGTTCCGCAGGCGCTGCGGTGCCGGCATAACGGCCTTGCCACAAGCATGCTCTGAGACCTTCGTACAGCACGGCTGCAGGCCAATCCATCGTATCCTTGACGCCTGACTCTAATGCAGGAAGGCACCGCGATGGACAAGGTTTACCCCAGCGCCGCGAAGGCTCTCGACGGTCTGCTGTTTGACCAGATGACGATTGCCGCCGGTGGCTTCGGCCTGTGCGGCATTCCGGAAAACCTGATTGGCGCCCTGCTCGACGCGGGCACCAAGGGCCTGACTATTGTCGGCAACAACGCCGGCGTCGACGACTTCGGCATGGGCCCGCTGCTGAAGACCCATCAGGTCAAGCGCGTCTACGCATCCTACGTGGGCGAGAACAAGGAATTCGAGCGACAGGTGCTCGCTGGTGAGCTTGAGCTGCACCTGACCCCGCAGGGCACCCTGGCGGAAAAGCTGCGCGCCGGCGGCGCGGGCATTCCCGGTTTCTACACGCGCACCGGCTTTGGCACCAAGCTGGCCGAGGGCAAGGAGACCAAGGTATTCCATGGCAAGGAATACGTGCTGGAAGAGGCCATCCATGCCGATGTCTCGATCGTCAAGGCGTGGAAGGGTGACGCCCACGGCAACCTGGTATTCCGTGCCACCGCGCGCAACTTCAACCCGATGATCGCCACCTGCGGCAAGGTCTGCGTGGCTGAGGTGGAGGAACTGGTGCCGGTCGGCTCGATCGATCCGGATGCCGTGCACGTGCCTGGCATCTATATCGACCGCATCATCCAGGGCGCGAACTACGAAAAGCGGATCGAGTTCCGCACCGTGGCCGGCGCCAATACCGGCAAGGAAAACCCCACCCGTACCGCGATGGCCCGCCGTGCAGCGCAGGAGCTGCAGGATGGCTTCTACGTCAATCTCGGCATCGGCATCCCCACCCTGGTAGCGAATTTCATCCCCGAGGGCATCGATGTGACCCTGCAGTCGGAGAACGGCCTGCTCGGCATCGGACCGTTCCCGGACGACGCACACGTTGATGCCGACCTGATCAATGCCGGCAAGCAGACCATCTCCACCCTGCCTGGCTCCAGCTTCTTCTCCAGCGCCGACTCGTTCGCGATGATCCGCGGCGGCCACATCGACCTGTCGATCCTCGGCGGGCTGGAAGTGTCCTCAAGCGGCGACCTCGCCAACTGGATGGTACCGGGCAAGATGGTCAAGGGCCCCGGCGGCGCGATGGACCTGGTCAGTGGCGTACGCCGCGTGGTGGTACTGATGGAGCACAACGCGAAGGACGGTTCACCGAAGATCAAGAACCAGTGCGACCTGCCGCTGACCGGCAAGCAGGTGGTCGACCTGATCATCACCGACCTGTGCGTGTTCAAGGTGCACAAGGTCGAGGGACTGGTGCTGATCGAATTGAACAACGGCGTCAGCCTCGACGAAGTGCGCGCCAAGACCGGCTGCGGCTTCACCGTGGACCCCTCACTCAAGATCGACTAAGCCCGCAGGAGCCCGCTGGCGTGCGATTCTCTTTTGGCCATTTCGCCAAAAGCATCGCCCGCCAGCGGGCTCCTACGGGATCGGGATATTCGCGGCGGCGGCTGGCGCCGGCAGGGGATGCGGGAAGCGGATTCGAGCGATGTTGTCCTCCCCTGCGCGGGTCTGCAATTCCAGCGGCCAGCCAAAGCGGTCACTGATTTGCTGCGCGATCGCCAGTTCAAAGCCGTGTCGATCGACGCCTTGCGCCTGCGCCTCCGCGCCAGGCGCGGAGGGGGTGGCCCGGTTGCTGACACTCACGGAGCCCGGCATCACACGCACCACCACGCTACCTCGCTCGGTCTGCTGGCAGGCATTGCGGATCAATTGCCAGCACAGCACCGAAAACGCCTGTGCCGAGCCTTCCAGCGCAAAGCTGGCAGGCGCTTCCAGCACCAGTTGAATCGGCCGCCCCAGCAGCACTTCGCGCGCTGCCTGCAGCTCGTGCTGCAGCACATCGTTGACGATGAAGTGCTCCTTGTCGGCTGGCGTATCCGTATCACGCGCCAGCACCAGCAAGGCCTCAACCAGCATTTCCAGCTCACGTGAGGCGCGACTGATGCGCCGCACTGAACGCGCACCGAATTCGCTGAGCCGGTCTTCCTCGGCCAGCATGTCGATCGACATCTTGATCACGGTAAGCGGGCTGCGCAACTCATGACTGGCATCGCGGGTGAAGTTGCGCTCACGCTCGTTGTATCCGGCGATACGACTGGCAAAACCGTGCAAACCGCGGGCCAGCGAAGCTACATCGGCATCGGTGCGGGGTGACAGCCGTTCGGGCATGAAGGCATCCGGCTCGGGCCGCTCTTCACTCCAATGCTCAATCAACTCGGCCAGCGCCCCGATCGGCAGCCATTCACGCTGGGTAGCGAGACAGGCAAGCAGGGATGTGATCAGGATAACCACGATCACCGCGGGCCACGGCGCTACGTTGTAGATGCCCATCGCGCAAATGATGAGCACCGCTACAAACTGCAGTCCGAAGACCCACGCGATACGCCGCTTGAACGCACCCACGCGGAATGTAGGGGGGCTCGTCGCCCTGCTGTCCGTGACTTTCGCCGTGTTGATGTCAGGCGGTGCGGGTTGACGACGCCACTTCAGACTCGAGGTCGGCCAATCGATAACCCGCTGAATGGATCGTGTGTAGCAGAGGATGTGCGAAGGGTTTGTCGATGATCCGGCGCAGGTTGTAGAGATGAGAACGCAAAGTATCGGAATCGGGCAACGTGTCGCCCCATATCTCGCGCTCGATGTCGCGTCGGCTGACCACCCGCGGCGATTCACGCATCAGGATCGCCAGCAGCTTCAGTCCGATCGGGGATACCACCAGCTCCTGGCCCTCGCGCGTCAGCCGCAGGGTGGCGGTATCCAGGGTCATGTCGCCCACCGTGAGTACTTCGGTGGATACCTGCCGATGATCGCGACGAATGAGCGCTCGCAGTCGCGCTTCCAGCTCGCGCACCTCAAACGGTTTCACCAGGTAGTCATCGGCGCCCGCTTCGAGGCCCACCAGCTTGTCCTCAAGCGTGTCGCGTGCGGTAAGCATCAGTACCGGCGTGGACTTTTTCGCCTCCTTGCGCAGCTTGCGGCAAACCTCCAGGCCATCCAGCCCCGGCAGCATCAGATCCAGCACGACCACGTCGTAACTGTTGGATACCGCCAGATGCAGCCCGCTCACGCCGTCGGCGGCATAGTCAACCGAGTAGCCACGACGCTCCAGGAATTCACCCACCATCTCGGCAATCTGGCGGTTGTCTTCCACCAACAGAATCAGTCCCGCCTGTTCGTCATGTACGGTCATATTGTCCTCACTGTGGTGGGTTTCACATTGGTGAAGATATAACCGACCGAGCAGTGATGGCGCCGTGAAGAAGCGTGTACCAGCGCTTCACGGCGTCCACATGAGAGCGACTACTTCAGCAACGGTTGCAGCTGCTTCCACACGATGTCGAGCACGCGCGGCTCGGCGCTGGCCACCGGATGCAAGCCATCGTCCTGCATCAAGGAGGGATCAAGCGCGATGCCATCGAGCAGGAACGGCACCAGGGCGACATGTCGCGCGCGGGCCAGCCCGGTGTAGATCTCGCGCAGGCCGTCGCGATATTGCGGGCCGTAATTTACCGGCAACTCGATCCCCAGCAGCAACACCCGTGCCTTGGCCTGCTGCGCCATCTCGATCATCGCGGCGAGATTGTCGTGCAGCGCCGGCAACGGCAAACCGCGCAGACCGTCGTTGGCACCCAGTTCGATCACCACCACCGCTGGGTGATACTTTTCCAGCAGGGCCTGCAGGCGGTTGCGACCACTCAGCGAGGTTTCCCCACTGATGCTGGCATTGATCGCAGTCCACTTCGGCACCATCCTGCCAAGACGTGCATCCAGCAGATGCACCCAGCCGTATTCCAGCGGAATGTTGTGCGCCGCCGAAAGCGAGTCACCAAGCACCAGCACCGTCTTCGTCGGCGCCGCCTGCGCGCTGCCGACCATCATCAGCAGCAGCAGCAATACCAATCCACTCCACAACCAGCCAGGGCATCGACGCATGAATGATTCTTCCGGTCCGCTTCTCGAGGCCTGCGATGTTAGCAAGTCGGTCAGCGGTCCCGAGGGCAGGCTCGATATCCTGCGTGAGGTGAGTTTGCGGATCATGCCGGGCGAGAGCTTCGCCATCGTCGGTGCGTCCGGTTCAGGCAAGACCACCCTGCTCGGCCTGCTGGCCGGGCTGGACACCGCCGAAAGCGGCCGTATCACGCTGGACGGCCATGCGCTGGAACAGCTCGACGAAGAAGCGCGCGCCGATCTGCGTCGACGGCTGGTCGGCTTCGTATTCCAGTCATTCCACCTGCTGCCCGCGCTGACTGCCGAGGAAAACGTGATGCTGCCGCTGGAGCTCGAGGGCAGCAGCTCGGCTCGCCAGCGCGCACGCGAAGCGCTGGATGCGGTGGGGCTGGGCGCGCGCCGGCGCCACTATCCGGCCCAGCTTTCCGGCGGCGAGCAGCAGCGCGTGGCGATTGCGCGCGCCTTCGTGCACGGCCCGCGCGTGCTGTTTGCGGACGAACCCACCGGCAACCTCGATCAGCGCACCGGCCACCACATTTGTGACCTGCTGTTCGCGCTCAACCGTGACCATGGCACCACCCTGGTGCTGGTCACCCACGACGCCACGCTGGCCGCCCGCTGTGATCGCCAGATCGAGCTGGAAGAAGGCTGCGTGGTGCCCGCCGGCAGCAACGCATGAAGATGCTGCTGCTTGCCTTGCGCAGCCTTCGCCGCGAATGGCATCTGCCCGAACTGCGCACGCTGGCCGCGTCGCTGGTGCTGGCCGTAGTCGCGCTGGGCGTCGTCGCCACGCTCGCCACGCGCATCGAGCGCGGCATGCTGGCCAGCGCCGCCGAACTGATCGGCGGCGACATCGGCATCAGTTCGCCGCAGGCTCTGCCGGAAACCTTCGCCGCCAGAGCGCGCCTCGATGGCCTGCAGGCTACCCGCACTGCAGGCTTCCCCAGCGTCGCCTTCGCCCACGGACAAAGCCAGTTGCTCGACGTGGAGGCCGCCGAAGTGGGCTATCCGCTGCGCGGTTCACTGGAACTGGCTGATGTCAACGGCCGCAGTTTTCCGGGCCACGCGCCCGCCGCCGGCCAGGTCTATCTCGACCATCGCGCGCTGGTAGCGTTGAACCTGAAGGTCGGCCAGCCGCTGCAACTGGGCGGCCGCCAGCTCACGATCGCTGCCGAACTCGTACGCCAGCCCGATGGCGGTCAATTACTGGCGCTGGCGCCACGTGCGCTGATGAGCCTGATCGATGCGGAGCAAGCCGGCCTGCTTGGCGTCGGCAGCCGCGCCCGCCACAACCTGCTGCTGGCCGGTGAGCCGGCGGCGGTGCAGAGCTGGCGCGACTGGGTGCAGACCACGACGCTGCCGCAGGGCGCACAGTTGATCACCCCTGAACAGACCCAGGAGCGGATGCGCTCGGCCTTCGATCGGGCTGGCGCCTTCCTGCGTCTTACTGCCTTGCTCTCGGCCCTGCTCGCCGGCATCGCGATCGCGCTCTCCGCGCAACGCTACGCGCGTCGCAAGACCGCCGAAGTCGCCTTGCTGCGCGCGCTGGGCACCTCGCGTCGGCGCGTGCTCGGCCTGCTGCTCGGCACCCTGGGAGCACTCGCCCTGCCCGCGGCCACGCTTGGCCTGCTACTGGCACTGGGGCTGTCGCAACTGGCCTGGCTGCTGGCCAGCCAGCTGTTCAGCAGCGTGCCGACGGTACTGCCCCTGGCGCCGTCGTTCGCCGCCGCCGCGATGGGTATCGCCGTGCTGATCGGCTTCGCCCTGCCGCCGCTGGCGCGACTGGCCGAGGTGCCGCCGGTGGCGGTATTCCGCCAGAGCATGCCGCCACGGGCACGACGCTTCGATGTGTTGTACCTGATCCCGGTGGTGGTGGCGCTGGGCCTGATCTGGAGCCAGAGCAGCTCGCTGACCCTGGCCGGCATCCTCGCCGCCAGCCTGCTCGGTGTGGCGGTGATAGCCGCCTTGCTGGCTGCGCTGCTGCTGTGGCTGGCCCGTCGCATCGCTCCCGGCGCCCATCCGGCCTTGCGGCTCGGCCTGGCGGCGCTGGCAAGACGACGCACGCTGAGCCTGATCCAGGCCACCGCACTGAGCCTGGGGCTGTGTGCGCTGCTGTTGCTGGCGGTGGTGGCACCCGCCTTGCTGCAGGGCTGGCGGCAGGAGCTGCCGGCGAACACTCCGAACTGGTTTGCACTGAACCTGCAGGACGACCAGCGCGTCGGCTTCGAGCAGGCGCTGCAGCGAATCGGTGGCGACCAGCTCAACATGCTGCCGCTGGCGGTCGGCAAACTGACCGCGATCAACGGCCAGCCGATCGATCAGCTCAGCTTCCCCGACGAACGCGCGAAGGACTGGGCCGACCGCCAGCTACGGCTGTCCTGGGCCAGTGCACTGCCACCAGCCAATCAGGTGATCGCCGGTCAGTGGGCCGGCCCCGCTCCGGCCAGCGCCGAGGTGTCGATCGACACCATGTGGCGCGACATGTTTGCGCTGAAGCTGGGTGACACACTCACCTTCAATGTCGGCGAGGGCAGCGTCAATGCCACGGTTGGCAGCATCCGACAGGTCGACTGGAGCTCGTTCCGGGTCAACTTTTTCCTGCTGCTTGACCCGGCCCATGCCGGTGCGCTGCCGCATACCTGGCTGGCCAGCTTTCATCTGCCTCGCAGCCATGCCGGGGAGCTGGCGCCGTTGTCGCGTGACTACAGCAACCTCAGCCTGATCGATGTCGACTCGCTGCTGGACCGCGTGCGCGAGATCGTCGACCGGGTCGGCAACGCGGTGCGCTGGATCCTCGGATTCAGCCTGCTCGCCGGGGCGCTGGTTCTGGCGGCGGCGCTGGCCGCCAGCGCGGCCGAACGTCGCCATGAGGCCGCCCTGCTGCGCACGCTCGGCGCACGCCGCCATCAGCTGCTGATGGCGGCGGCCTGCGAGTTCGCCCTGCTCGGCCTGGTCGCCGGCCTCACCGCCGCGCTCGGTGCCGCGGGTGCCGGGGTATGGCTGGGCCAGGCGGTGTTCCACATCGATCACTTCGTGCCGCCGCTGTGGCCGTTGGCACTGGCCGCGCTGGGCGCCGCTCTCGTGGTGATGCTGCTGGGCCTGGCCGGCACGCGCAAGGTGACGCGGACCTCGCCGATGCGACTGTTGCGGGAAGGTTGAACTCGCTGTCAGCATTACGACCGCCGCACGCCACCCCTTCGGAGATGCCATGTACACCCTCTGCTACTCCCCCGGCACAGCCAGCATGGTGGTGCATCTGGCCTTGCTGGAAATCGGCGCACCGCACGAGTTGCACCTGATCGATTTCGACGCCGGCGGGCAGCACGACGCGGACTATCTGAAGCTCAACCCGCGCGGCGTCGTGCCCACCCTGGTGATCGACGGGCGGCCGATGTCCGAATCCGCTGCGATCCTGATGCTGCTTGCCGAGCGTCACCCGGAAGCGGGGCTGGCGCCGGCACCGGGCACTCCCGAACGCGAGGCCTGGCTGCAGTGGATCGTGTATCTCAGCAACACCCTGATGTCGACGTACCGGTTCTGGTTCTATCCGCGCGAACTCGGTGCTGAGGAGCACACGCCGGCCGTGCACGCAGCGCTGCAGAAAAAGATCGAGGGCGTCTGGGATCTGCTCGATGCACAACTTCAGGCCAACGGCCCCTACCTGCTGGGCAAGAATTTCTCCGGCGCCGACCTGCTGCTGGCGATGCTGATGCGCTGGTCGCGCAACATGCCGCGCCCGGTTACCGAATGGCCCGCCCTCAAGCAACTGGCTGATCTGATGCGTGCGCGACCGAGCTGGAAAAAGCTCTACCAGATCGAAGGACTCGGCGATTGGTAATTCGCTCATGTCGATCAGACGCGCCCCGACACGATGACTGAGATCGACGCCGCCGCGCCGCCAACGTCACCGCATCGACGCTGGCGGCAATGGCTGCAGGCGGAATGGCTGCTGTTGCTGTTCAGCGCGCTGACGGTGGGGCTGGCGGTGCTCGACCCGCAGCCACTGGCCAGTTATCGACGCTGGCTGCAACTACCGACACTGGCCGGCCTGCTCGGCTTGCTGATCGCGATCCAGGGCATCCGCGACAGTGGCGTGGTGCAGCGCGCCGCGGCGGCGCTCGCCGCACGGGCCCATTCAGTGCGCACGCTGGGCCTGCTGCTGGTGGCCGCCACCGCCTTCCTGTCGATGCTGCTGACCAATGACGTGAGCCTGTTCCTGATCGTGCCGCTGACGGTAACGCTGGGTACCATCTCCAACCTGCCGGTGCTGCGCATGGTGGTGCTGGAAGCGCTGGCGGTAAATGCCGGCTCCACTCTGAGCCCGATCGGCAACCCGCAAAATCTTCTGCTGTGGCAATACGCCCACATCCCGTTCTTTCATTTCGTCACGGCCATGCTGCCGGTGGCCGCGGTGATGATGCTGTTGCTGGCGGCGTTCACCTGGTATTGGTTGCCGTCGTCACGCATCCATCTCGATCGACCTGACGCCAGTCGCAACGGGATCTCGATGAGGCTCGCCGGGCTATCGACCGCTGCGCTGGCGCTGATGGTATGGATGATCGAAGTGGGATACGCCGAACGCGGCGCGCTGATGCTGATGCTGCCGTTCGCCCTGTTTGGCTGGCGTACGCTGGCGCGCATCGACTGGCTGCTGCTGGTCACCTTTGCGGCGATCTTTCTAGGTCTGGGCCATGTGGCCGAACTGGGCCCGGTACGTGACGCGCTGGACCGACTCGATTTCAGCCAGCCACTGGTGCTGTATGCCGCCGGCATCGTCGCCTCGCAGCTGATCAGCAACGTGCCGGCGACGGTGTTGCTGCTCGATCGCGCGCATGACCCGCTGGCCTTGGCGATCGCGGTCAACGTGGGCGGCTTTGGCCTGGCGATCGGTTCGCTGGCTAACCTGATCGCACTGCGACTGGCACGCCAGCCGCACGGACTGCGCGAGTTGCACAAGGTATCGATACCGTTCCTGCTGGTCTGCGCGCCATTGGTCTATCTCGTCGAGCGCTGGCTAATTCCGTAGGAGCCTGCTGGCGGGCGATTGCTGTTGCTCTTGCCCACGAAAAGCATCGCCCACGAGTGGGCTCCTACGACGCGGCATCAATCATCGTGGGGGACGCTGACCTTGCCCTTCACGCCGGAATGGCTGACGTCGCCGCTGCCCTTGGCGCCCAGCGTCAGGTCACCGGCCACGTCGCTCACCGTGAAGTCACCCGAACCCAGCGTATCGGCGTGGACGCTGCCTCCGACCTTGCGCAGCACGACATCACCCGAACCGATGCTGCCGACCCGTGCATCGCCCTTGATACCCTCGCCCTTGAAATCACCCGAGCCGACCGCGCCCAGATCCAGGCTGCCGATATCAGTGGCATCCGCGTCGCCCGAACCCACACTGCTGGAAAACTTGCCGGCAATGTCCCGCACATGCAAATCGCCCGAACCCACCCGGCTCTGCAATTGCTGCACCCCACGCACATCGGCGTCGCCGGATCCCACGCTGACATTGACCGGCAGATTGGCCGGCAACTGCACGTTCACGTCGAGGTTGGCATAGGAGCTGCCAAACAGGGAGAAGGAAAAGTGGCCGTTGCCGCCGATGTCGATCAACAGCTGATCGCCGTCCCGGCGCTGGGTGACCTGCAGGTGGTCCAGGGCTGTCTGATCCGAGGCGCAGGCCTTGCCGGTCAGGGTGAGACCCTTGCCGCCATCACTGCCCACGACATGAAGATCGTGACTATGAACCTCGATCTGCACCGCGCGTACGCCGGTCAGGT
The DNA here is from genome assembly GCA_038215995.1 of Lysobacterales bacterium. GTDB lineage: Bacteria > Pseudomonadota > Gammaproteobacteria > Xanthomonadales > Rhodanobacteraceae > Rhodanobacter. The sequence goes on along the minus strand of JBBQQL010000076.1, from coordinate 4,977 downwards.
CGACTTGAAGATTGCGCGGCGCTTCGAACTTGCAGGGCGAGGCGAAGGCGGCAAGCGGGGCAAACAGCAGTGCGGCGATGGCGAAACGGTACATGGCGGAACTCCCTTGTTGGTCTACCGGCTTGAGATGCCGCTGGCGGGAAAAGGGTTGCAAACAAGGACGCCTCGCATGCCATCAAGTCAACGCGGCGACACAAGGCGCGTTTCAGGGGGTACACATCATCGGAGCCCCACCATGCAACGCAAGACCCTGCTTGCTGCCACCCTCGCCGTACTGATGGCCAGTTCGTCAGCCTTGGTCCTGGCCCAGGACGCCCCGCCGCCGACCGCCGCTGGCGCGATGCAGGGCAAGGGCATGGCGCCGGGCGCGATGCATGGTGATCGTCACAGCCCGGGCATGGACCATCGCGGCATGTGGCAGCACGGCGGGCGCGACGAACATGGCGGCGTGGTCAGCTACCTGCGCGGACTGGAGCGGCTGTACATGATGTCTGGCCGCAGCAAGGACATGGCCGCCGTTTACAGCGACGTGCTGGCCAAGTCGCAGGACCCGCACGTGCGTGACTATGCCTACCAGCACCTGGCACGCCTGCAGGCGCGCCCGAGCAATGTGGACCAAGCCATCGCCACCATGCGCAAGGGGCTCGATGAGAGCCTGGCCCATGAGGCGAAAATGCGCGCCGAGCGAGAGAAAATGCGCAGTGTCTGGAAGCAGCATCACGACAATGCCGCCAAGCCGTCTGCCGCTCAGTAAGGCAAGATCTGCCGCACGTGGTTTCACGTCCCCCACCGGAAACATCGGTGGGGGCGCTCGTTACTCCCGCTCCAGCGCCTTGACCCGCCGCCAAAGTTGCTCCTGATCGATCAGGCTGCACTCGCTGAAGGCATGGCCATCGGACGCCGCCAGCTGCTCCATCAGCCGGAATCGGCGCTCGAATTTTGCGTTGGCATGGCGCAGTGCTCGGGAAAAATCAACGCCCGCCTGACGCGCCAGATTGACCGTCACAAACAGCACATCGCCAATCTCGTCTGCCAGCCGCGTCGGGTCTGCGCCGTTGGCAAACTCGGCACGTACCTCGTCGACCTCTTCCGCCAGTTTCGCCAGGATCGGCTCCGGATCACCCCAACTGAAACCCACACTGGCGGCACGCTGCTGCAACTTCATCGCACGGCGCCACTCCGGCAGACCGGCCGATACGCCGGCAAGTGCACTGTGGTCGCTCAACTCACCTTTGCCCATGCGTTCGGCCGTCTTGATGTCTTCCCATGCCTGCTTCTGGGCAACCTCATCGGCATAACGCACATCGCCGAACACATGCGGATGGCGGCGCCGCATCTTGTCGCTGATCGCATGCACGACATCGTCGAAATCGAAACGACCCGCTTCCTGCGCCATCCGCGCATGGAACACCACCTGCAGCAGCAGGTCACCGAGTTCATCGCGCAAATCGTCGAAATCACCGCGATCAATCGCATCGGCAACCTCGTAGGCCTCCTCGATCGTATACGGTGCGACTGAGGCGAAATCCTGCTGCACATCCCACGGGCAGCCGTTCTCGGGATCACGCAGGCGCGCCATGATCGCCAGCAGGTCGTCGATGGCGTGCTGGCTCACTTCTCGGCCCTGGTCGCAAGCAACCGTGCCGCCCAATTGATCGAGCTGTCACCGATGGCGATGAATTCCGGATTCAACAGCGACTCGCCGCGGTTGTAGCGGAACGGCTGACCGGAGAGGTCGAGTACGGCACCGCCAGCTTCATCGAGCACACATTGCGCTGCCGCGGTATCCCATTCACTGGTGAGCCCCAGGCGCAAATAGACGTCCGCGGCGCCGCGCGCGATCAGGCAGAACTTCAGCGAGGATCCCATCGGAAGCATCGCGTAGTCGTGGCCTACCAACTGCTCCAGCAGGCCGCCCTGGGTGCCGCCATGGGAGCGACTGCCGGCCACCATGGGCGGCTGCGCCAGCGGACGCGATTGAATACGCTGCCATGCTCCGCCGTTCTGCTCCTGCAGCCACGCTCCGCGCCCCTGCTCGGCGATGTATAACTCGCCAGTCACGGGTGCCAGCACGACGCCGAGTACCGACCGATGGTGATCGATCAGAGCGATGTTGACGGTGAACTCGCCATTGCGCTTGACGAACTCGCGCGTGCCATCGAGGGGATCCACCAGCCAGTAACGCGACCAGTGTTGGCGCTCGGACCAGTCCAGCGCCTTGGCTTCCTCGGAGAGCACCGGCAGTTGCAAATCAAGCTCGTCCAAGCCGGCCATGATGACCTGCTGCGCGGCGAGGTCGGCGGCGGTCAGCGGCGAGGCATCGTCCTTGGTCTGCACCGCAAAATCGCTGTGGTAGACGGTGAGAATCGCGGCACCGGCGGCACGGGCGATCTCGCCGATCTGGCAGGCAAACTCCGGCGGCGTGGTCATGAGCGCTGAAAGCGCCCGGCGAGATACTCACGCGCCATGAACAGGGCGGCAATCGAGCGGCCTTCAGTCACGTCATCGCGGCCCAGCAAGACATGCAGTTCGGACATCTTCCAAGGCACGATTTCCAGTTCTTCCGGCTCATCACCTTGCAGGCGTTCGGGATAGAGATCCTGCGCCAGTACCACATGCGCCATATGGGTCATGTACGCCGGCGACAACGACAGGTTGTGCAGAATTTTCAGCTTGCGCGCGCCATAGCCGATCTCTTCCTTCAGCTCGCGGTTGGCGCCCTGCTCGGCCGTTTCATCCTGATCGAGTCGCCCCTTCGGCAAGCCCAGCTCATAACGACCCACGCCACCGCCGTACTCGCGCACCAGCAGCACGGTCTCGTCGTCCAGCATCGGCACCATGATCACCGCACCAAGGCCGCTGCCCTTGAGTCGCTCGTAAGTACGCCGAACGCCATTGGAAAACTCCAGATCGACTTGTTCGACCTGCAGAAAGTGACTGTCGGTGACGTCCCGCGTAGCAAGAATGGTAGGTAGCTTGTGCATCGCGACATTCTACCGTGTGGTAGCTGACAGGCGCAGGCGATCCAGCGCCTGCGCGTGGATTCCCGGCGTCGCGGCCAGCACGCTGCGCGTATCCAGCGTCAACGGCCCGCCCTCCAGGTCGGTGAAAACGCCGCCAGCCTCGCGCACGATCACCGCCAGCGCGGCGATGTCCAGGATGTTCACGTCCGACTCGATTACCAGATCCAGGCTGCCGCGGGCGAGCAAGTGGTAGTGGCAAAAATCGCCGTAGCCGCGAATCCGGTTGCTGTCACGGATCAGTGCACCCAGCGCCTCCCAGCGTGCGTCAGCGGTGAGCGACCGGATATTGCCAATGGACAGCGAGGTAGCCTCGATGATGCTGGTGTCAGCCACCTTCACTGCCTCGCCATCAAGCCACGCCCCGTTGCCGACGCTGGCCCACATGCACTCGCCGTAGATGGGCGCACTGGACACGCCCAGCACCAGCTCGTCACCTTGCATCAAGGCGATCTGGGTCGAAAAGAACGGCGTGCGCCGAACAAAGCTCTTGGTACCGTCGATCGGATCAACCAGCCACAGCAAGCCACCACGCTCGCCATCCAGGCCGAATTCCTCGCCATAGATCGACGCCTGTGGCAGCGCCGCCTGCAGGATCTGGCGGATCACGCGCTCGGCCTCCCGGTCAGCGACGGTGACGGGGGTGGCATCAGCCTTCAACTCCACCTCGACGCCACGGCGCCAGTAGTGCCTGATTACCTCGGCTGCCGCCGAGGCAGCCTCGCGGGCTGCGGCCAGGGCTGACGCCGCCAGATCGGAATTCATGGTTGTGTCGTGTCCTTGTCAGGCGAAGCCGCCGGCACGCTGCCAGCCAGACCACCGCGGTATTGGATGTGTACGCCGCCATCACCGGAAGTCGGGCCCAGCCGGGCCAGCCATCGCTGCAGCAGCGGTTCAGTGTGTCGGGCGCGCAGGGTCGCGTCCAGTCGCCAGCCCAAGGGGCTCAGTTGCAGCTGACCCTGCACTTGCAACGGTCCGTGGCCATCATCGTGCAAGGAGGCCTGGACCACGCCGCCGTTGGCCTGGGCTTCCAGCAGCAGGGTGCCCAGCGCGACGTCGCCATCATCGGCGTGCATCAGCGCATGCTGCCAACGGGCCTGACCTTGCAGCTCCATCGGCCAGCCACCTTGCAGGCGCAGGTGGTGCACCGACAGTGTCAGTTCCCCACGGGGCTGGCCGAGTGGCGACCGGAGATAGTCATCGAGCACGGCGGCATCGGCGCGCATGCTCAAGCCATGCGCCACGATCTGACCATCCTCATGTCGCTGCAACTCACCGGCAAAGGCCAGCCGTGGCCCGTCAAAGCTCAGTCGCAGCGCCTGCTTGCCCAGCAAGGCGCGGCGTGACAGCTGCCATTGCAACCGGCCTAGCGGACGGCCATCCGCGCCAAGCACCTGCTCGGCGCGACCGTCCCACAAGCTGCCACTCACCTGCTGCAGTTGCAGCCCATGCAAGCGCGGCTGCAACCACGGCATCGCCCATCGCGCCGGCAAGAACCACAGCAGCAGCGCAGCAAGCAATAGCAGTGATGCGAGGCCGATCAGGCAATGTCGCAGAAGCTTCACGCGTGGGTTTCCGAGTCAGTTGCGGGCAGACTTGAGTGCCTGTATCGCAACACGGATCATAGCCGGATGAACAATCCCGAAAACAGCAACGCCGCGCTCGCTGCGCGCGACCTCAGACATGTGTGGCATCCGTGTACCCAGATGCACGATCACGAGAGCGTTCCGATGGTGCCGATCGTGCGGGGCGAGGGCGCCTGGCTGGTCGATGCCGATGGCCGCCGTTATCTGGACGGCATCAGTTCCTGGTGGACCAATCTGTTCGGGCATGGCAACGCCCGCATCGCCGCCGCACTGGCTGATCAGGCGAGCAAGCTGGAGCACGTGATCTTTGCCGGCTTTACCCACCCACCGGCGATCGAGCTTGCCGAGGAGCTGGTGCGCATCACGCCGCC
>JBBQQL010000075.1:0-18972 GCA_038215995.1 Lysobacterales bacterium | reverse complement strand
ACAATTCACCTGCGCACACTGTCAAAGATCAACCACTTGCAACCGATTTCTCGATTACCCCTGAAGACGTTTCGTCCTAGGTGAGCCGCCCATTCTACAACTCTTTTTGCGACCGTCAACACCTTCGTTGAAACTTTTTTTCTGCGAAGGTGGTTGCCGAAACCTTCGCCGAAGGGCGTCTCGTCGAAGGGGGGAGAATCATAGCGCCACCTCGCGTCCATGTGAAGGCCTTTGGTGAAATTTTCTCTACGACGCTGTCCGCGCGCGCATGTCCCTCATCAAAGGCCAAGCGTCTATGCATGATTCTGGGGAGTTCGCAGCTGACGGGCCTGCCTGGATGCGCCGCCCCGGCAAAAGGTCGTACGCACCAAACGTTAGCGAGCGAAGATCCTGAGCCTCCGGTGAGTTCAATACGGTGCCGCCCACGCACAAGCCTTGACGTTGTGATGTCGGGATGTGAGCACGCCCTCCGCCAGGGAAGCTGATCCGATGGCTTCAGTAGTCCGTGCGGAACCTATGGCTGCTGGACGGCACGCTGGCTGGGCGACCGAAGGCACCCGGGAACCCTGCCGGAGCACTCGAACCAGCGTTGCCTGCTGGCTGTGGCAATAATCCCGAGCGGTAGGGAATGAGATCTTCCGGACGCAAATGTTCCAATGCGTCCCAGTCGTCTTCAAAGGGGATGAACTGCTGCATGGGGTGCTCCTTCAATGACGCGCCACGAGTTAGTGCGCAGGAGCATGAGAGCAGACGGCCCGGCCGATACACCGGCAAGATCGGGCCGTTTGCAGGCCGGATTGGGCGCTCAGTCGATCTCGATCATCTCGAAGTCGTCCTTGGTAGTCCCACAATCTGGGCAAGTCCAAGTCTCCGGCACGTCTTCCCAACGGGTGCCGGGGGCAATGCCTTCATCGGGGACACCAATGGCTTCGTCATAGATATAGCCGCAGACGACACACATCCATTTGCGCAAGGCGGTGGCTTGGGTGGAACTCTGGCTCATGGTCGGACTTCTTCGGATCACAATAGGGTTAGGCATTCTCGCAACTCGCCTGACAATACGAAAGCATGGCGACACCATTGGCCTCCCAGCCCTCCAAGGAGATCGACCGTTGAACATCCAAGAGTCACTCGCTCGTGGCGGCCTGTATGCAATCACTGACGGGCCACGTGCCGATATTCTGGACGTCGTGGCCGCGGCGCTGGAGGGCGGTGCACGGGCGCTGCAGTACCTCGATGAAACGAACGACGCCGAACGGCGCTTCGCGGAGGCCTCGGCGATCAGGCAACTTTGTCAGTTGCACGACGTCCCCATGATCATTCACGAGGATATTGCGCTGGCGCAGGCCGTGGGTGCCGGTGGCGTGCACCTGGGAAGCGCTGGTACAGACATGGAACGTGCTCGCGCAGCGCTCGGGCACGCATCAATCATCGGTGTGGCATGCCGCGATTCGCTGGAAAGCGGCCGCATCGCCGTGCAAGCTGGCGCCAGCTACATCTCCTTTGGCGCGTTCTTTCCATCGCCAACCAAGCCGATGGCACCACGCGCCTCGCTCGATCTGATGCAGCAAAGCGCGCACTTTGGCGTGCCGCGGGTGGCGATTGGTGGCATCACGCCGGACAATGGCGGTGTGCTCGTTGCCGCTGGCGCGGAATACCTTGCCTCGATCTCTTCGGTGTTCGGCAGCAAGGATGTGCGCCTCGCCGCGCAGCGGCTAAGCGAACTTTTTGCCGATACCACCCCAATTCTCTAGCCTTTGAGACAACCATGACCAGCAATCACGATCTGTTCCAGCGCGCCCGTCACCTGATGCCCGGCGGCGTCAACTCCCCGGTACGTGCCTTCAGATCCGTGGGTGGCGAGCCATTTTTCACGGCACGTGCGGACGGCGCCTATCTCTGGGACGTGGAGGGCACGCGCTACATCGACTATGTCGGCTCGTGGGGACCGATGATCGCGGGGCACAACCACCCCGCCGTGCGCGAGGCAGTGGTGCGTGCCGCCCAGAACGGGCTGTCATTCGGCACGCCCTGCCCGGCCGAGGTCACCATGGCCGAGACCATCAGCCGCCTGGTTCCCTCGATGGAAATGGTGCGCATGGTCAACTCCGGCACGGAAGCGACGATGTCTGCCATCCGGCTTGCCCGAGGCGCCACGAATCGCAGCAAAATCGTGAAATTCGAAGGTTGCTATCACGGCCACGGCGACAGCTTCCTGGTCAAGGCCGGTTCGGGCGCGCTCACCTTTGGCGTACCCACCTCGCCCGGCGTACCCAAGGCGAATGCCGATCTCACGCTTACCCTGCCCTATAACGATATCGATGCCGCGAAGGCGCTGTTCGCCGAGCAAGGTCATGAAATTGCCTGTCTGATCATCGAACCCGTTGCCGGCAACATGAATTGCATCCTTCCCAAGGACGGCTACCTGCAGGGGCTGCGGGAATTGTGCACGCAGTCCGGCGCCCTGCTTGTCTTCGACGAAGTGATGACCGGTTTCCGGGTGGCCTTGGGTGGCGCGCAAGCGCTTTACAGCGTCACGCCCGACCTGACCACCTTCGGCAAGATCATAGGTGGCGGCATGCCTGTCGGCGCCTACGGTGGCCGGCGGGATCTGATGGAGCAAGTCGCGCCGGCGGGTCCGATCTACCAGGCCGGCACCTTGAGTGGCAATCCGGTTGCCATGGCGGCGGGCCTGGCGATGCTGGAGGTGATCCAGGCGCCCGGCTTCCATGAACAACTCGCCGCCCGCACCCGCCTGCTGACCGATGGTCTGCAATCTGCCGCCGATGGCGCGGGGATTGCCTTCAGCACCAACCGGGTCGGTGGCATGTTTGGCCTGTTCTTCGGGGCTGACACGGTGGATAGCTATGCCAAGGCGGTTGCTTGCGACAGCAACGCGTTCAACCGCTTCTTCCACGCCATGCTCGATCGGGGGGTATATCTGGCGCCGTCGGCCTTCGAGGCCGGCTTCATGTCCAGCGCGCATGACGATGCGGTGATTGCCGAGACCCTTGCGGCGGCGCGCGAGTCATTCGGGATATTGGCCAGATGAGCGAACCTCTGCAGGTCGAACCGCCAGAGCAGCCGGCAACCAGCGTGTTCGAGCGGGAGTTCCAGCCGGCGCGTGAGCATGCCTGGCGCAACCTCTGGTATCGGCTGATTTTTCATCACGAAACCCCGGCCGAGCGCAACTTCGACCTGCTGCTGATTCTGACCATTCTGGCGAGCGTCGTCGTGGTGATGGTGGACAGCGTGAACGCCATCAAGCTGCGCTGGCAGGAAGTGCTATTCGTCGCCGAATGGGTGTTCACCGCTCTGTTCACGGTGGAATACCTGTTGCGTCTGTGGGTGGTGCGCCGGCCATTGCGCTATGCAACCAGTTTCTTCGGCGTGATCGACCTGCTGGCCATCCTGCCCACCTATCTGTCGTTGTTGCTGGTCGGCAGCAACTACCTGATCGTGATCCGGGTGCTTCGTCTGCTACGCGTTTTCCGGGTGCTCAAGCTGGTGGAATATTCCAGCGAGGCAGGCGTGCTGATCGGATCGCTGATACGCAGCAGCCGGAAGATTTCCGTTTTCATCTGTGCAGTGATCACCATCGTGATCATCTTCGGCTCGCTGATGTATGTGATCGAGGGTCCTGAGCACGGCTTCACCAGTATCCCGACCAGCATGTACTGGGCGGTGGTGACCATGGCCACGGTCGGCTTTGGTGATATCGCGCCAGCCACACCGCTGGGACGTCTGATCACCTCGATCCTGATCTTGATCGGCTACAGCATCATTGCCGTGCCCACCGGCATCTACACCGCCGAACTGGCAAACACCTTGCGCCCCAAGCGACGCGCCATCCAGTGCCAGCACTGCGGCCTGCCCGAGCACGAGCCAGACGCACTGCACTGCCGGCGCTGTGGTCAGCGTCTGCCAACTATCGAGTGATTCTTATGCTGCGGCGGGGCGGCCATGAACACTGACCGGCCCTGGTGATTATGCACAACCACACGAGCGGCGTGGCTCACCACACGCCGGTATTGGGCATCGATGCCCACGGCTCGCGCGGCTGCAGGCGACCATCCTGCAGCAACTCGACGGAAATCAGGTCAGGCGAGCGCACGAAAGCCATGTAGCCATCGCGTGGCGGACGATGGATGGTGTAGCCCATCGACTGCAACCGCTCGCAGGTGGCGTAGATGTCGTCGACGCGAAACGCGAGATGACCAAAATTTCTGGCCGAACCGTAGTCCTCCTGCGAGCCCCAGTTCCAGGTCAGCTCGACCTCGGCCTCCGGACTCTCTGGCGCGGACAGGAACACCAGCGTGAATTTGCCTTCGGGCACCTCCGTGCGGCGCACTTCTCGCAAACCAAGCCCCTCACAGAAAAAGCGGAGCGAGGCATCGAGGTCATGTACGCGCACCATACTGTGCAGATATTTCATGGAAACACTCCTTGATTTTCAACGTGACACCCTCTTCGGTATCAAGCTGCCACAAAGTCTCTCAACGCCATGTGCAGACGCTCAAGGCCAGCAGCCAACTCGTCATCAGTGATCGTCAGCGGTGGCACAAAGCGCAATACGTCAGGGCCAGCCTGCAACAACAGAAGTCCATGGGCGGCGGCATGATCGAGAATCGCGGCTGCGCGACCCTTGTATGCATCGCGCAGCACTGCACCGATCATCAACCCTCGCCCACGCACTTCTGAAAACAGGTTCAACTCTTCGTTGATCTGATCCAGTCCAGCTCGCAATGCCTGCGCCTGGCGCGCCACGTTGATCTGCACGGCGGGTGAGGCGAGCTTGGCCAGAGCAACCCGTGCCACAGCCGCCGCCATGGGGTTGCCTCCAAAGGTGGTGCCGTGTGAGCCGTATTGCATCACCTCGGCCACCTTGGGGCCGGCCAGCATCGCGCCGATCGGGAACCCGCATCCAAGCGCCTTGGCCAGCGTCACGATATCCGGCCGTACCTCGTCGTGGGTATGCGCAAACAGGCTGCCGGTGCGGCCCATGCCGCACTGGATTTCGTCCAGTACCAACAGCGCATCGTGCGCATCACACAATTGACGCACGCGCTGCAGAAACCCGGGCATAGCCGGAAGCACACCACCTTCACCCTGCACCGGCTCGAGCATGACGGCGGCAACGCCGCCCTCGGCGAAGGCCTTTTCCAGCGCATCGCCGTCGTTGAATGCCAGATAGCGGAAGCCCGCAGGTAGCGGTTCGTAGCCTTCCTGATATTTCGGTTGCGCGGTTGCCGTGACCGTCGCCAGCGTGCGGCCGTGGAACGAACCCGTAAAGGTAATGATGGTGCGTTGTGCCGGTGGACGGCCCTGGCCCGACGCCCACTTGCGCACCAGCTTGATCGCCGCCTCGTTCGCCTCGGCCCCGGAGTTGCACAGAAAGACACGCTCGGCAAAACCCGATGCCTGTACGAGCTCTTCGGCCAAGCGCAGCGGAGGCTCGGTATAAAACACGTTGCTGCTGTGCCACAGCTTGCGCGCCTGCGTGGCCAGCGCCTCCAGCAGGTCCGGATCCTGGTGTCCCAGCGCGTTGACGGCAATGCCAGCGCCGAAATCGACATAGTCGCGGCCCTGCGTATCCCACACTCGAGCACCGTCCCCCTTGTCGAGGATGAGATCTCGTGGTTTGTACACCGGCAGCCAGTAGCGTCTGCCGAGATCAAGAAGCTGGGGTTCGTACACGTTCATGAGAGCAATTCCCAACCCGCCGACCTGTTCATCGACGCGGTGATGATGAGGCCGTGCGGGCCATGCGACCGCGCATGCTAGAGCGTGCAGGCGGCCTTTGCACGACGTGGCTTCACGGAGTGTAAACCCCGCCAAAGGTGTAACAGTTCTGTTACACCTCTCCGGATGCCGCATGGCGCATGGACGTTGAGGGAAATGCAGGCGGCCAAAGGGAGGGGCAACTGTAAACTTCGTAATAATTTGCGTAACACCGTGAGCCCGGGTTTTTACCGCAAGTCCTTGCGGATCAAGATGCTCAGGAACGTGGCACAAGGCTTGCTCCCTCTAGCTCATCGGGAGAAAAGCACTCATGCATTGTTCGCATTTAATTACGCAACGGAACCGTCGGTTTCGCCCGCCCGGCTTGTTTTTGGCCCTGCTCCTTCCCATGGCCGGGGTCTGGGCAGCGGACGCGCACAAGGCTGTTCAGGCCAAGCCTGGGGAGATGGTGCTGCTACGCAACGTATCTGCGCGGCCCGCCGCTCGCCAAGCTCCGCCGGGCATGGCGCTGATTGCCAACCCGTCGCCGCGGGACAACCTGTCCGCTGCACTGGGGGCCAACGAACTCTCTGATGACGACTACGCCAACCTCGACGCCTCTTCGTCTGGCCCCCGCGGCGCGCACGGAACCGCCGCCGAGCGCATGGTCAACAGTGCATTAGGCGGCAGCCTGGGAACCTCGCAAAACCGGACCGGCGGAGTGGCGGGCAACGGCTTCAGCAATCTGATTGGCGGCCCGACCGGCGCCATCGGGCGTACCACGGGTGGGATCGACAACCAGATTCAGGGCGCGCTGTCGCAGCTTCCCGGCATGACACCCACACCTGCTGGCGGGCATTGAGGATGGCCATGAGCACACCGCGAGCTTTCACCGCCTTCATCGCCGCAGCTGCTTTTGCCAGCCTGCCCTTGGCGACGGCCCACGCGCAAGATGATCCCTACCAGGCAATCGGCTATCTCACCAACACACAGATTGATGGCAACGCGATGCGCGGAACCACCGGCGTGAGCGGCGTGAACATGGCCGCCGGCGACTTCAACCAACAAGCCAACCTGCGTGCATTTGCGGCCGGTGGAGATGTATCCATTCGTAGCCGACAGGTTCGCCAGAACAACTATAGCGAGCAACCGTACGCCGCCAGCGCCAGCATCGGCGGCTCCGCCTACGGCGGCGGAAGCGGTATCGCATCGATCAATCAGGCCAGCGGTAGCGAGAACGCGCAACTGAATGTTGTGGCGGCCGCGCTGGCATCACAAGGCATACGCGAAACAACGGAAGGATCCCTGTCCACCGCTGTTTCCGCGTCAGCAGGGGGGCAAGGCCCCAACTCCGTGGCAAGCGGTGGCACTCGAAGCGCAACTGTCGGGTCCTCCGCGATGCAGGGGTATCAAGGGGTATTGCAACTCAATCAAGCCGCGGGCTCAGGCAATGTCACCAGCAATCAGTTGTTGCTGGATCTGTCGCCCTCGCCACCGCGGTGAAACGACCTATGGATCAACGAGTGAGGAGAAACACCATGAACGGTAACTTCAAGAAATCAGTGATCGCCGTTGCAATCACCGCGCTGCTCGGCACCGCAACTGCCTACGCCCAGGACAACGTCGAGTTCAACAAGAAATTGAAATTGAAAACCGACATCAGCCTGACCGGCGACCCGACGGTCACCGGCAATATCGATATTGATTCGGCAGCGATTGCCATCGTCAGGGACACCCAGACAAATACCTACAACACCGTGGACAACGGCATGGTCACCAACGAAGCCTCGGCTGCGGACAATGTCGCTGCAAGCATTGCCGGCAACGTCGGCATGAACATCGCCGCAGGTGACAACAACCAGCAGGACAATGCAGCGGCTCTGTCGGCCGCGGATGCCAGCTTTGCCTTCGGCATGGCCGACGCCGAAGTGTTCGTGGATCAGAGTGGCACGCTCAACTACACCGACAACCTTGGCACGACCAATGCCGCGTCAATTGGTGGGAGCGCGTTCAGCGCAGCCTCGGGCAATATCGGCGTCAACGTCGCCTCCGGCAACAACAACCAGCAGAAGAACTCGATGGCGGCCTCGGTGGCTACCACCAACTACGCCCAAGCCAGTGTCGCGTCGGATCAGTCTTCCGGTGGCAATTACACGAACAATCAGCCCTTTGAAGATACTTACATGACCAGCGTGCAGGTCAGTCTGGCGGGTTCGGGCAGCGGTACCTACGGTGGCAGCAGCAGTGGCAGTGCGAACCTCGACTTGAGCGGGGCAGTTGATCAGATTGGCAATGTCTATCCCGATACCTGGACAGGTGCGGTGCACCCGGACGGCAGCCAGACTGGCCACATCGATCTGGATACGGACACCCAGGGCGGCAGTGATCTCAACGATGACGGCGGCGCCCTGGCGTTTGGCTACACGGCCGACTCTACGGCATCGGGTGATGTCTCTCTGGAAGAGAGTGGCTCGATTGACCTGGCCAACATCAACCTGTCGGGCAGCGTCAACTACATGCAGATCAGCTATCTGCCGACCACCAATACGGCAAGCCTGAGCGGCGACGCCTTCAATGGTGCTTCCGGCAACATCGGCATCAACGTCGCGGCCGGCACCGGCAACCAGCAGGCCAACAGCCTCGCACTTGCTGTCGCCCAGCCCAGCACAGCTGGTGGTGGCGGTACGGGTGGCGAGTAAGCGCGAACAACTTGCTGCAAGTACGTTGCATATAGATCGCACCCGCGGTCGACGAGGGCGGTAACCCGGCACCCCTGAAGGCCGGGCACCTGTGGAACCCCCCGACCCGCCCCCTGCGGGTCGGGGGGAATTCCCAGCCATGGAGACGGACTCATCATGCGCCATGCAATAACCATCGCCGCAATCATCCTCGCTGGCTTGGCCTGGCTTACGCCGACCCATGCCGGTGAAGTGCGCTTCGACGGCGTACTGCCCAATGGCGCGATGTATACCAGCCATGTCGAGAGCATGCAGGAAGGTCGCTTTCGCAACCTGGTGCGTCAACACACCGATTACGGCTGCGGTGCCGCGGCACTGGCCACGATCCTTCGCTACGCCTATCACCTCGATGTCGATGAGACCACGGTCATCGAGGGCATGATGGGGGTGTCCGATGTTGATTTGGTACGGCAGCGCGGCTTTTCCCTGCTTGATATCAAGCACTACGTGGAGTCGCTGGGCATGCGAGGCCGCGGCTATCGCGTCGGCGAGGAGCGACTGCAGACACTGCGCGTACCCGCGCTGGTGCTGATGGATGTTCGCGGCTTCCGACATTTCGTGGTGTTGAAGCAGGTCAACGACGGCAACGTCGAGTTGGCCGACCCGATCCTGGGCAATCGAAGCATCCCCTATGCCGAGTTTGTGAAGTCCTGGCAGTCGAAAACGGTCTTTGTGGTGATCGGCAACGATTTCGACCGCAACACCGTGCTCCTGCAGCCATCCGAGCACCCCAGCGCACGCAGCCTCTATGCGCGCCAAGGCCCAATCACCGATGCCGAATTGCTCGATTTCGGTTTCACCCATGCCGATCTCTTCTGAGGACGCACGGCCATGAAATACGCAAGGAACTACCTGCTTACAGCCACCACTCTGGCACTGGCTCATTGGGGCTTGCCCGCTCACGCCGAGTCCACCCCTCCCGCAGCGAACGGCATGGAGGAGGTCAGCGACGCCGAACTGGGCGACATGCGCGGCCGCTACACGGTCAGCGGCAATACGGTAGCGTGGTTTGGCGTGAAGATGATTTCCACTTGGCAGTCGAACACCGGCCAGATTCTTGAAAGCACGCTTGCGGTCAACATGAAATTTGACCCCGGCACAGTGCATCCCACGGTCACCTTTCAGCCCACGGTGAGCATTACGCAAGCCGATGCACCGCTGCCGACGACACCGGCCAGCACCCCCCCCCCATCGCGCAGTGTTGACGGCGCAGGCTTGGCCAACGTCGGTGGCATCGTGCAGAGCGTCCAGGTTGCAGGTGACGGAAACGTCGCCAGCAACGTCACCCGCCTCAGCGTTCTGGATGGCGAAAGCGCCCCCGGTGGCAGCACATCGGCGAATCCTGTCGCTTCGGTAACTGATGCAAGCGCCAGCGCCGTCGCCAGCTTCGATGGTCAGAGCGCGCGCGTTCTGCTGACGATTGAAGGGCAAGGGGCGGTGACGCAGTGGATCAGGAATGGAAGCATCGGCCAGAGCGTTCAACTCACCGCCGATAACCAGTGGGTCAGCAACCGCATGGAAATAGAGCTCGTTCAGCAGGCGGTCGCAGGCAATGCTCAGCTCGCACAAAGTGTGGCCCAAGCCATCACGCTCGCCCGCGGTGTCGGCACTCATTACTGATTACTGATACGCAACGCCCTGCGTATCAAAGGGACAGGGGAAAGGATCATGCAGAGAAAGCTTCTCGCAACAGCGGTGATGGGCGCCCTGTTGCTCGGTACGCTGGATGCCAACGCCCAAGATGTGGCCAGTGAACAGGATCAGGCGGATGTAAGAACGCTGATGGCTCAGTTGCAGGCGCTGAAGGCGAGCTACGGGCAGGAGGTTCGGCGCTTGCGTGAGTTGGACATGCAGGTGCAGGCGCTGCAGGCCCGACTGGCGGGCAAAACCCCGGCGGCCGCACTTCCAGCACAGCCTTCGTTTGACGCAGACAGCGCGGCCGGCAGCGGCGCAAGGCAGGTTGCCGGAAGCGATGCTGAAACCCACGCGGGCTCGCTCGCCGAAGAGCAAAAAGCACAGCATGAGTCGACCACGCGGAGCATGCAGGACGCCCTGCTCCAGGATCATGCCGTATTCGACCGCAAGCTGACGCTGGAAAACAGCCTCACCTATAGTCGCTACGACAGGAAACAGTTGACGCTCAACGGCTTCCTGGCGCTGGATGCGATCTTCCTGGGCAACATCGCGATCGAAAACGTGCGGTCGGATTCACTGACGTATACGCTGGCAGCGCGTTACGGCGTCAGCCCACGCTTGACGTTGAACCTCGAGGCGCCGTTTCTCGCTCGGCAAACGGTTTACCAGAAAGGTGGTGCTGGGGGTTCCGCTGCTGCCATAGCGGAAGAAACCACCAATGGATCAGGCCTAGGAGACCTGGGGATCAGCGCCAACTACAAGCTGTTCAACGAGACCGCATCGGTTCCCGATACGGTGCTCACATTCGGCGTCACGGCGCCCACCGGTCGTGCGCCTTACGGCATCGACTGGAAAGTCCTGGACAAAAGCGATGACGACACCCTGCGCTTCGCCGTCCCTGCCAAGCAACCCACCGGCAATGGCATGTGGCAGGGAACTCTCGGCCTCTCGGCCATCAAGACGCTGGATCCAGCCATCCTGTTTGCGAACGTCGGCTACATCGGAACCGTGTCTCGAGGCTTCAGTGACATCGATACCGATCCCGAAACACGCACGCCTGGTCGGGTGAAGCTCGGCAACTCCTACTACTTTGGTGCAGGCGTTGCGTTTGCATTCAACGAACGCACCAGCCTGAGCTTGTCCTTCAGTGACAAGATCACTACCAAGGCCTCTCTGCGTCCCGAAAACCAGCCTTGGCAGAAGGTCATTGGCAGCGATGGAAATGCGGGCACATTCAACATGGGCGTGACCTACGCGCTCGACAAGCACACCACTCTGGTCTCGCTGCTAGGGGTTGGCCTGACCCCGGACGCCCCGGACTTCAACCTGACGTTGAAGGTTCCCTACATGTTCTGAGGCGAAGGCAACTGCTTGCCTGCTTTGCCTGCTGCCATTCGAGGGAGCGGGCTCCCGCTGCCGAGTCGGGCCTTGCGACGAAGGTCCCCCAGTATCACCTTGTGCTTCCTGCACATGCGATACATGGTCACGCGTGAGACATTCAGTCGACGCGCGCACTCGCTGATATTGAAACTGCATTCGTGCAGACAGTTGATTACCGCATCACGCTCGGCCGACTCACGGGTCATATCGAGACTGGAAGTGGATGAAAGTCCGCTCGAAACGGGTTGAAGGTCCAAGTCCGATGCGCTGATCAAGGTTGCCTCTGCGACCACGGCGGCTCGCTGCACGCGATTGAGCAGTTCGCGCACGTTTCCGGGCCACGCAAATGCACGCAATGAACGCCGCGCGCTACTGCTGAAAGCACGCGCACGACAGGGATGCCTCAACCGGAATGCCTCAAGGAAGTGCTGAGCCAATACTTCGACATCGTCCTCACGCTCGCGCAGGGCCGGCATGTGCAGGCGCAGGACATTGAGGCGATAGTAAAGGTCCTCGCGAAAACGACCCTCGGCTACGGCTGTTTCCAGATCCACGTGAGTCGCCGCAAGAATGCGCACGTCCAGTTTCACTGATTTGGTGGACCCGACGCGTACCAAGGTGCCCTCTTGCAGCAACCGCAGCAGGCTGGTCTGGGCATCGAGCGGCAAATCGCCAATTTCATCCAGAAAGACGGTGCCACCCGCAGCCGCCTCGAAATGACCGATGCGCCGGATGTTCGCGCCGGTAAACGCACCGCGCTCGTGCCCAAACAGCTCGGACTGAACCAGATTCTGGGGCAACGCACCGCAATTGATGGCGACAAAAGGACAACTACGGCGCGCAGAAAGGCCATGTAATGCGCGAGCCGCAATTTCCTTGCCGCTGCCTGTCTCACCGGTGATCAATACCGGCAATTCCACCGGAGCGAACTTGCGCAAACTGGCCAAGGTTTCCCGCATCACTGGACTCGAAGAGCCGACGATGCCGGGAATGTCTTCCTTCTCATTCGCAGGCGACCAGTCCGGCCCAATCTGTATCAAGGTATCGGTGAGGCGATCCAGGTCCAGCGGCGCCGTGAAAAAATGGGCGCTCGCTCGGAGAATACGCTCGACCTCCGGGGTGTCCGCCGCGGTCTCCTTCAAGACCAGTGCGAGCCACGGCAACCAGGGATGAGCATCCATCAAACAGCCCATGGCCTGAATTTGCTCTGCATTGCTGTTGCGCATGTCCGCCACCGCAACCACGATATCGTCATGACGCACGCCTACGCCGTTGCGCAACTCAACATTGCCAACCCGCACAAGCCAACCCGCTCGCGCCAAGCAATCACGTTCCTCACCAGTGGGCTGACCAAACCAAACCACGCAACGTCTGGATGACTGTTCGCTAGACATGGCACTGTCTCCCCTGCTCGACCAAGGTCGCCGACTGTTCCAGAACAGGACATCCGGGCAGATGGGCCGCTCTGTCTGTTTTGCCTGCGAATTCTGCGCCTTGGTTGCTACAAAAGTGTGATGTACATCACCAAATATACTCCCACGCGCATGGATACATGTGAAGGGAGTGAGCATTCCAGTAGGCGGCAACCCCTTTTCAAACAAGGATTTGAATGGAATACCACGTAGGGTAAAGGCCACCACCGACGTCAGGGCTCACCCCGCGTAGGCTGGATGGCGCCACCCCGTCGGCCAGACAATGGCTCAATCCAGGAACAGATCCGGCAACAGGGAGGCTCCCGGCACCACAGCGTAGCGTCCGAAGTCACTGACTCCAACCTCGCGCAGCACGTCTTCATCGATCGCGAAATGGCCGCTGTAACTGGCCGCCCGGCGGGTAAGGATCACGTGGGCAGCGTCGGCCACGATATCCGGCTTGCGGCAATGCTCTGGCGACACGCCCTCGATCATCCCGATCGCCGCCGTGGCAATCACCGTGCGGGGCCACAAGGCATTCACGGCGATGCCAAGCGGCACGAATTCGGCGCTCATGCCGAGCACGCAAAAGCTCATGCCATATTTGGCAATGGTGTATGCGGTATGCGGGGCAAACCACTTCGGGTCGAGATTCGGTGGTGGCGAGAGCATCAGCACGTGAGGATTGCTCGACTGCTTCAGGTACGGCAAGCAGCTCTGGGTAACCAGAAAGGTTCCGCGGGTGTTGACCTGGTGCATCAGGTCATAACGTTTCATCGGCGTGTCCATCACCCCGGCCAGCCAGATCGCGCTGGCGTTGTTGACCACGATATCGATCCCGCCAAAATGTTCTGCTGCCTGCGCCGCCGCCTCGCGCACCTGCTGCTCTTCTCGGATATCCACCTGCAGGGCAAGCGCCTTGCCCCCCGCTGCCACGACCGCGGCCGCGGCCGTGTGGATCGTGCCAGGCAACTTGGGATTGGGCACGTTGCTCTTGGCGGCGATCACGACATTGGCGCCATCACGAGCAGCACGCAAGGCGATTGCCAGACCAATGCCGCGCGACGCACCGGTGATGAACAAGGTCTTGCCGGCTAGGTTGTCCATGGCTGTTCTTCCGTCTGAAAACGTCAATGGGCGCCGCGCCGCTTCACGACTTCTGGAAGCGCGGCAGGATATCGCGAAGCTCAGCGAGTCGTTGCAATGGATCGTTCAACTCCAGCATGCGCTGCTGCTCGCCAGTGTCCAGCGGCAACAGCTCGGCCAGGCGAAAGCCCAGCCAGCTTGCGTCCTCATAGGCGCTGCGAGGCGCCAGACGCCAGTGCGGTGCCATGCTGTCGATCAGGCGTTCAAGGATGCTCTGCAGCAAGGCAAACTCGACCGGCACCTCGATTTCGGGTTCAGCGGGCCAGACCTCCGCGTCACCTCGCAGCAGACCGTCAGCGCGCACCCGGCTGCGCGCTACGCGAAACCGCTGACCTCCCTCGGCGACGATGCCAAGCAGCCCATCGTCATCGGTGTGGAAATCCGTGATGCGCGCGATCGTGCCGGTCGCAGCCGGCACCGCTGTATCGCCTGCTTCATGCCCTTGCAAGATGAGGCAAACACCGAAGCCGGTGCCGTAGCGAGTGCATTCGCGCACAAGGTCGAGGTAGCACGGCTCGAAATTCCGCAAGGCCAGCCGCCCACCGGGAAACAACACCGAGGCAAGCGGAAAAAGCGGTATGTCGAGCAATGGCGTCTGGACGATCATGGATCGAGTGTAACGATTGCTGCGTAGGGTGGCAGCCATGCAATGGACTGCTCAGCTGTCCGCCAGACTCTCGACAAAACGGCATGGCGCCGCTTCGAATCCGCCGTTGGACATGAAGATTACCTGATCTCCCGACCGTACCTCGCCACGCAACGCAGCGATCAAGGCGTCCACGGTCGCCGCCGTGCGGCCGCGGCCTGCCAGGGCGGCCGTGACGCGCGCGGCGTCCCAGGGCAACTCGGGGCGATGCAGGAAAAACACCAAATCTGCATCAGCCAGCGAAGGTGCCAGGGCTTCGGCATGCGCGCCCTGACGCATCGAGTTGGAGCGCGGCTCCAGCGCCACCAGAATACGCCCGCCACCCACCTTGGCCCGCAAGCCTGCCAGAGTCGTGGCAATCGCCGTGGGGTGATGCGCAAAGTCGTCATAGACCCGCACGCCGTTGATCTCGCCGACCAGCTCCATACGTCGCTTGACGCTCTCGAACGTGGCGAAAACGGGCAGAAGGTGCTTTGGGTCGGCTCCCGCAGCATGAGCCGCAGCGAGCGCGGCCAGCGCGTTCATCACACTGTGGTTGCCCAGCAGTGACCAATGCACCTCACCGATGAGCTGGCCATGATGACGCACGGCGAATGCTGAGCCATCGGCCTGCAACAAGTCCGCCCGCCAGTCGCCACAAGCGATGCCGAACGTCTCCACCGGGGTCCAGCAACCCATGGCCAACACCTCGGCCAGACGCGCATCCATGGCGTTGACGATCAACCGGCCATTTGCCGGCACGATGCGTACCAGATGGTGAAACTGGCGCTGGATCGCAGCCACATCCGGAAAGATATCCGCATGGTCGTATTCGAGGTTGTTGAGAATGGCGATACGCGGGCGGTAGTGCACGAACTTGGAGCGCTTGTCGAAAAACGCCGTGTCGTACTCATCCGCCTCAATGACAAACGGTCGACCTTCGCCCAGCCGCGCGGAGACACCAAAATTGCCCGGCACACCACCCACCAGGAAACCCGGCGCGAGTCCCACACTTTCCAGCAAGTGTGCCAGCAGGCTGGTCGTGGTGGTCTTGCCGTGGGTGCCGGCCACGGCCAGCACTTCCCGATCAAGCAGCACCGTCTCGCCCAACCACTGTGGACCGGAGACATAGCGCAAGCCTTGATCGAGCATGTATTCAACGGCAGGATTGCCGCGCGTCATGGCGTTGCCCACCACCACCCGATCGGGCGCCGGCTGCAGGTGCTCGGCGGCATAGCCACTCATCAGGCTTATGCCGAGCGCTTCCAGCTGGGTGCTCATCGGCGGATAGACATTGGCATCGGAGCCTTCGACCTGATGGCCCAACTCACGCGCCAACGCGGCGACACCGCCCATGAAGGTGCCGCAAATGCCGAGAATATGCAGACGCATGGGTAACGTATTCCTTGAAGCCCGCGACGACGAAAGCCGGGCGGCCTCAGCCGCTAGCTGCCGCCGATTCGTTGTGCAGTGCCTGCTTGACCCGCGCGGTGACCTCGTTCAGCTCTCCAACGCCATCGACCACCTGCAACTTGCCACGACGCGCATAAAACTCGGCCACTGGCGCGGTCTGCTCGGCATAGATTCCAAGCCGCTTGCGCACGGTGTCCGGGTTGTCGTCGGCACGGCCTTCGGCCTCGAAGCGGATCTCGCAGCGACCGATGATGACTTCACTGGGCACCTTGAGCTTCACCACGACATCAAGTGGCTGGCCGATTTTCGCCAGCAACTGGTCCAGCGCATCGGCCTGGGCCAGATTGCGCGGATAACCGTCAAGGATGAATCCGGCCGCGGCGTCGTCCTGGGTCAACCGGTCTTCCAGCATGCCCAGCAGGATGTCGTCGGACACCAGCTGACCAGCATCCATCACCGCTTTCGCTTTCAGCCCCATCGCTGTACCGGCGGCCACGGCAGCGCGCAGCATGTCGCCAGTCGAAATATGCGGCACGCCCAGTTCCGATTTCAGGCGGGCGGCCTGGGTGCCCTTGCCCGAGCCGGGTGCACCAAGTAGGACGAGTCGCATAATGCTCCACAAGATGGACGGCGTGTCGCACACTGTTCGTGCCGCATCGCCAGATGCCGGGGGATTCGTCTCAAATTAGCCGTTGCATCGGCTTCCGTCAAACTGTCGGCGACAA
Organism: Lysobacterales bacterium; assembly: GCA_038215995.1. Lineage (GTDB taxonomy): Bacteria > Pseudomonadota > Gammaproteobacteria > Xanthomonadales > Rhodanobacteraceae > Rhodanobacter. Next base: position 2,177 of record JBBQQL010000075.1, on the reverse strand, counting down.
CCACTCCGGATAAGCCATTGTCGGAAAAGGAAATACGATGAAAGCCAATGTGAATCCCGCGCCTCGCCCAAGCGCCCTCACGAGCCCGAAGTTGAACCCACCGGTGATCACCGGGAAATTGCTCTATGCCCAGTCCGGCGGCGTCACTGCCGTGATCAATGCCACGGCGGCGGGCGTGATCGAGGCGGCCCGAGCGCGAGGTGTCAAGGCGCTGGCCGCCCGCAATGGCATTCTCGGCGCCCTTCGCGAAGACCTGATCGACACCTCAAAGGAGTCGGCCGCGGCGATCAAGGCGCTGCGGCACACGCCCGGCGGCGCGTTCGGGTCGTGCCGCTACAAACTGAAGTCGCTGGATGACAACCGCGCCGAATACGAGCGCCTGATCGACGTATTCCGCGCCCACGACATTCGCTGGTTTCTCTACAACGGCGGCAACGACTCGGCCGATACCGCGCTGAAGATCTCCCGGCTGGGCAAGTCGATGGGATACGACATCCGCTGCATCGGGGTGCCAAAGACCGTCGACAACGATCTTGCGGTGACCGACTGCTGCCCCGGATTTGGTTCGGTAGCCAAGTACACCGCCATTTCCACCCTGGAAGCCAGCCTCGACGTGGCCTCGATGTCGGAGACCTCAACCAAGGTCTTCATCCTTGAGGTGATGGGCCGCCATGCCGGCTGGATCGCCGCGGCCGCGGGTCTCGCCGGCGAGGGTATCGACGCGGCACCGCATATCATCCTGTTTCCGGAAAACCCGTTCGACGAGGCCGCGTTCCTGGCCAGGGTCAAGGCCACGGTCGAGCGGGTTGGCTGGTGCACCGTGGTCGCCTCCGAGGGAGTACGCAATGCCGCCGGGCAGTTCCTGGCCGAAGCGGGAACCCGCGACGCATTCGGTCACGCCCAACTGGGCGGTGTCGCACCGGTGCTGGCGGCGCTGGTCAAGGAAAAGCTTGGCTACAAGTATCACTGGGCGCTGCCCGACTACCTGCAGCGCTCGGCGCGCCACGCGGCCTCGGCGGTCGATGCCGAACAGGCTTTCGCCGTCGGGACGGCCGCGGTCGACTACGCGCTGGCCGGCATGAATGCGGTAATGCCGGTAATCGTGCGCACGTCCAGCGCGCCCTACCGTTGGAGGATCGAGCCGGCGGCGTTGCTGAAAATTGCGAACCGCGAGAAGAAGATGCCGAAAAATTTCATCACCCGCGATGGCTTCGGCATCACGGCGGCAGCACGCCGTTATCTGTCGCCACTGATACGCGGAGAGGCACCACTCCCCTACGGAACGGACGGGCTGCCACGCTACGTGAAGCTCAAGAACATCGCCATCAAGAAGAAGCTCCCGCCTTTTTCACGCTGACAAGGTCATCGCTGGCAAGGCTTGTTGCTGAGCCTGAGCTGAAATCGAGGTGTGCCGGTCGGGGTTAGGTTCAGTCGCATGTTTTTACGATGGGGTTGAGACAAATCATCGCCAGACTGTCGCGGCGATGACGCCCACCAAGGAGACCCCAGATGAAACTCATCCACCGACTACTCATCGCATTGGCCCTGCTGGGCACCACCAGCCTGGCTCTCGCTGACCAGGGGCCACGCGATCATGACCGCCGCGGCCAGGACCATGGCGATCACCACGACAGCCGCGACCGGCATGACAACCGCGACCGGCGCGATGACCGCCACCATGACGGTCGACGCTACGGCTACGGCTACAGCCACGCCAGGCCCGTCTATCGCCACGCACGCTGGGAACGGGGGCATCGCTACTACGGTCCCAACTATGTGGTTCGCGACTATGGCCACTACCGGTTGCGCCCGCCACCGCGTGGTTATCACTGGGTAAGGGACAACAACGACTACTTGCTGGTTGCCGTCGCCACGGGTGTGATCCTGGACATCGCGCTGCATCATTGAGATGCGCCAACACGAGTAGAGCCGGGGCCGTGCGCAGATGCACGGCCCTTTTTTTGTCCGGTGTGACAGCGTCGAGATGCATTGCGGCGCACAACAACGTGTGCAACAACCTCTGCCTATACTCACCCTGTCCGTCCAACCGGACGGTCACATACAACCCATGGGGAGGCTCCGATGCTGCAGCAGTATGGCTGGTGGATCGTTCTGGCGTGTGCCGTCGTGGCGGTTTTGTATGGCGCGATTTCCTCGCGCTGGATCCTGGCGCAGTC